>CAIUAN010000017.1 GCA_903897145.1 uncultured Bacteroidia bacterium
AGGGGTCAGGAGTTCGAATCTCTTCGGGCGCACCATATAAAACAAAGGCTTACAGATTAAACCCTGTAGGCCTTTTGTTTTTTTGGAAGTCAATGGGTAAACCAATGGGTAAACCGGAAAAAAGCTATTCAGTTGAACAGTTAATAATAAAGGTGGTTACTTCCTAACCACTAAATCAACTTAGATAAGCTTTATATTGTGTTGCGGTCAAACTGATTTGCTTCGACAAATCCCCGTCAATCACAAAAACATTAGCATTCCTTTTATCCATATCGAATTCATAAAGTCGGTATAAGAAATAATGCTTAGAATGTTGTCGACTAAATTCAACTTCATTAGGTGATATGAAAAATGGAGTTTGCGCAGACCCCTTAGTGGTTTTGATTTCAATATATTTTATGTCCCCATTCACATCAAAGGATTTGACGTCATATCCAGCCCCATCCCCCTCAACAGCAGATACATGCAAAACTCTCTCCGCCAAATCCAATCTACCTGCGCGCTTCAATTTCTCTATCTCTTGGTCAAGAACTAAAAGCTCGCCCTCTAATCCTAACTTTTTATTATTGCTATCAATTAATCCATAATCAGGAGATTTTCTACTCTTAAACTCATTGGTTTTTGTACCCACATTCCTAGTGATAGGCTTCGGTTTGCTGACGAAAACCAATTCATTTGTTTTGGCAGTTGCTTTGGGCTTAACAACCTCAGGAGGGGCTATGACCAATGGCTTTAATCCAATAAGACCCAAGAAATTTTCAGGGGCTGGCCAGTCTAGAATTTGCCATTGGAAGTAAACAGGCTTTTCTCTTTCGGTATCATGAGTTAAATACCCAAGACGACCTAAATATCCATACTTACTTGTTTTTTTTGTTCTCAAGAAAAAATGAATGTTGCTTACCCGATCGTCATGCGAAATAAGCGACTTGATCACATCACTATTCAGTTCATATCTTGGCTGAGATTGCCAACTAAGAACACCATCATCTGTCACAGACTCATCAAATACATGATCACCCTGTTCTTGTCCAAAAGTCACAAAAAATACCCAATCATTTAATCGATCAGGGATTCTGATCATGCCATGCAAACCCCATGTGCCAGATTGTGGTGTAAATTCAGTATCAGGAGAAAAAATATCATGCACATCTTCCCGTGAATACTCCTCCCATAATTTAAGATTTCTCATTCTTTTAGCACACCTATTTTTAGTAATACCCTTTGCCAGGTATTAAATGACGAACACCACCCTTGGGGTTTTCAACATCACCCAATCTTCTTGGAATTAAATGAATATGACAATGAAATACAGTCTGACCAGCTGACTCGCCAGCATTTATGCCGATATTAAATCCATCAACAGTTGGATCTTGGGCCTCAATTTCTGACTTTATTTTCTTTAACAAATCATCACAGGCCAATAACTCTTCTTGAGAAAGGTCGAAATAATCCAAAACATGGCGCTTAGGAACAATAAGGCTATGCAACTGCGTAACCGGGAAACCATCCCTAATAGCATAAGCTAATCTATTAGAAGCAATGATACGGTCCGCCGGAATTTCACAAAACAAACATATCATTTCGGCACATCCTGGTTTATATGATTGATAAAAAAAGTATTGTTTGGGAGAAAAATTAATACAATAACCATTAGATCAATACACAATCTAACATTGGTCCTTGGAAATATAGTGATCATTCCAGGTAACAATACCTAAATTAGGTATTCTAGGTGGAGCAACTGCTTTTAAGACAGTGTTGACCTCAATAAAACTCAAGCCATAAGCCACCGATAAACGATCATAGTCTACATTCATCAACCCCTCCGCAATAAGTCTATCAGGCTTCTGAAGATCTCTTGAAGTAGCCTTTAGCCATGTAACTCCTGGAAAATTCTCCAACTCAAGATTGAGTTTTTTATAAAAAGTCATTCGGGAGCCGCCGCCGCAAAGATACATTGGGATACCTACTAAATTATTTTGCGTCAGCAAATTTTCTTGCCAAGCCTTATATAAAGTTCTTCCTCTTACCTGCGGAACGACTCTCTTCATGAAAAAAATGTAGTCAGGGTCAGATTCATTGGAATTAAATGCCAAACTAAGATTAGAAAAATAATCAGATATTTTTTCAGGAATTTGGGTGAGCCTGTCTGTATAAAACTTTAATTGATCTAAGAAATTAGGCTTAATACTAAAGTGATAAGGATTATCAGTTATAACTTTCTTCCACCAATCCAATCTATTCCTATTTAAATTCATTACTCCGTTAGGTTGTACTTCGGTGGTATAAAAAACAAAACCCCATTTCCCACCAGGCTTCTTTTCAACCTTAAACAAACATGAATCTACAGTTCCGGCTCCTATATCAACCATTAAATAAATATTCTGGTCATTTGGATCAAAGCTTGATGAAACAACGTAGCCATATATCTGAGCTGCGATTTCAGGAATCACCTGAACCTCTGCAGCATCCTGACTTGCATTTATTTCATCATCCGGGATACCCAATGCTTTTTCGACAACAGAATATGTGACCTTCTCATTAGAAGCTGAAATATACCAAGCAACTGAAGCTAACTTTTCAAAAATACTTTTATGCTCTGAATTAAGATGATCTGCTGATGGAAGCCCCAAGCACAATTTCCAGAAGATTTCTGTACGCTTATAAATATCTCCATGTTTTGAGAGCAGCCAAGATCTAGCGTGCCTTAATAACAACGCAATAAATGCAACAACACGATTCTGACAAACAATATCATTCTGGACTTCCCCCGATTTAGTAGACAGTTGATAATGTCTGAAATCACTAAAAGGAAGTTAAATGAGAGGCATCAGATATACCGACGAGTTTAAGGCAGAAGCGCTTAAACAAATTACAGAACGTGGTCATAGCGCAGTTGAA
>CAIUAN010000018.1 GCA_903897145.1 uncultured Bacteroidia bacterium
GAGCTTGTAAAAGCTTTGTCGCAAGATCCCTCGGTGGTTGTGGTGGCTGAGAATATTGCAAATCTCGATAATGACTTAGTGCTGTATGCCCCTGAGCATTTCTTCGGCTCTTGTTCAGAACAAGATGCGCCTACTTTTCAACCAGAATTGCTAATTACTGTTGGGCACGCTGTCGTATCTGCTCGGCTAAAAAAATATTTACGTCGATATTCGCCTACCGAACATTGGCAAATCTCACCTTCACCTTCTGCAATCGATACGTTCCAAAGCCTGACCAAATCTATCGTGGCAGATCCTAACTGGCTGCTCGGACAATTGGTAAGTCAAGGGAAGAACGTGAAGAGCAACTACCGTGAACTCTTTGCGGCTAAAGAGCTAAGCCTATCGCAATGGCAGGAGACCTTTATTAGCGCTGCGCCATTTTCTGATCTAAAGCTGTTTCGGGAAGTCCTAAAAAGTATTCCGGCAGGTTCAAACTTGCATCTGGCCAATAGCACGCCTATCCGGTATTCTCAACTTTTCAAAATTCAAAATACCCTTTCGGTTCATGCCAATCGTGGTACTTCGGGTATTGACGGTTGCGTGTCGACAGCCGCTGGATGTGCTGTGAGTTCTCAAGAACCTACGGTTTTAATCTCAGGTGATCTTTCGTTTATTTACGATTCAAATGGGTTGTGGAATAAGGCTTTGAAAGGAAATCTAAAGATTATCGTAGTGAACAATGGCGGTGGTAATATTTTCCGATTAATACATCCTAATGAGGGAGAGAATCCGGCACGTGATTTTCAGGAAACGCCTCACAACGTAAACCTAAAACAGCTAGCTTTGGCTTTTGGAGCCACACACACGATCTGTCATTCAGAAGATGAATTGACAGGTCAGCTCAACACATTTTTTCAGCCTTCTGATAAGGTCAGTATACTCGAAATTGTGACCGATGTAGCTGTTAATACTGCTGTCTATAAAGATTATTACAAACAAATAAAAAGCATATGAATACTAGAGTCTGGACCAAAATAAAAGATTTTGAAGATATAAAATTTGAATATTTCGAAGGGATCGGTAAGATCACCATCAATCGGCCACGTTACCGCAATGCGTTTACTCCCGATACGGTTAGTGAGATGATGGAAGCGATGGTTTACTGTCGCGAAAGCAACGATATCTTCACTATCATTCTTACTGGAGAAGGCGATAAAGCATTCTGTAGTGGAGGCGACCAGAATGTGAAAAGCTCAGGTGGCTATATTGGTAAAGATGGCGTTCCTCGTCTGAATGTCCTTGATCTTCAAAAACTTATTCGCTCTATTCCAAAACCTGTTGTGGCTATGGTGAACGGTTTTGCGATCGGAGGCGGTCATGTGCTGCATGTTGTCTGCGACCTTTCTATCGCTTCTGAAAATGCAATTTTTGGTCAGACTGGTCCACGTGTGGGTAGTTTCGATGCAGGTTTTGGCTCGTCGTATCTTGCACGTATTGTTGGACAGAAAAAAGCACGTGAGATTTGGTTCCTTTGTGAGCAATATTCGGCCCAAGAGGCTTTAGATATGGGCTTAGTGAATAAAGTGGTTCCATTCGATCAATTAGAAGATACAACTGTCGCTTGGTGCGAAAAGATGATGATGCATAGTCCATTGGCTTTGCGTATGATTAAAGTGGGACTTAATGCTGATCTAGATGGCCAGGCTGGAATTCAAGAGCTTGCTGGAAATGCAACGCTACTCTATTATCTCACAGAAGAGGCGCAAGAAGGGAAGAAGGCATACCTCGAAAAACGGAAGCCGGACTTCAAAAAATTCCCTCGATTCCCATAGTCAGCGTATTTTATTTAATAAATCGACTCTTTTACCTACAGATCTATTTGGATGATTAAACCTTGGATACATGCTTCAAGACCGCGGACCTTACCGTTGGCCTTGTCTGGCTCAATATTGGGTAGCTTTTTAGCTGCCTCTGACGGTCATTTCCGATGGTCTGTATTTCTGCTTGCTGCCGTAACCTCTTTGCTTTTGCAGATCTTGTCGAACCTAGCGAACGACTATGGCGATTTCACCAAGGGGACCGATAACGAACATCGGATTGGTCCCGACCGCATGGTTTCGGTAGGTGCCATCTCACCCCGTCAAATGATAGCTGCTATCATTGGGGTGTCGACACTTTGTTTGATTACCGGTGTTTCCCTGATTATAATAGGGTTTAATGATTCACAAGTTTTAATCAAACTGATCTTTCTGCTGATTGGCATTGGGGCTATTGCTGCCGCGATTTATTACACGGTAGGTAAAAATCCTTATGGATATAGTGGCTTTGGCGATCTGTTTGTGTTTGTCTTCTTTGGATTAGTCAGTGTGCTAGGGACTTATTTCTTGCATGCTCAGATGGTGCGCCCTGAAGTGCTGCTGCCTGCCGTTTCACTGGGTCTGCTAAGCACAGGTGTGCTCAATCTGAATAATTTGCGTGATGAGCATTCCGATACCTTAGCTAAAAAACATACCATTGTGGTGAAGATGGGTGGTCGTTGGGGAAGAATCTACCATGCAGCTATGCTCGTTTTGGCGATGTTGGCTGCTTTAATTTATATTGCCCTTGATTTCCAAAGTCCGAAACAATTGTTGTTTTTAATCTCATTTCCATTTATAATCCGTAATCTGATTGTGGTCCTTCGCAATGAGAATCCAGCAGATCTCAATGTTGAATTGCGGAATTTGGCCCTTTCAACGTTGCTATTTTCAATTACCTTTGGAGTAAGTCTGGTGATCTAAATTCTCGCCAGCCGACAACCATTGTGCACACTGGTTTTTATTTTGCCTTCTAATGTTGAACGCCCGAATTGTAAAACATAGCCTCGATTTTAAAGTTCCTGGGAAGACATCACGTGGTGTTTTAACCCAGAAAGAGTGCTATTTCATCATTTTGCACGATACGGTCTCGAACCAGTCTGGCATTGGCGAATGTTCTACCTTGCCCAATCTGAGTCTCGATCATAAACCCGAATATAATTCTAAAATTACAGCGGTCTGTCAGCTAATTAATGGCGGAACAGAACCTATGGCAATTGATCTTGCTGATTTCCCCTCTATCGTCTTTGGATTGGAAATTGCATTGGCCGATCTGTCAGCTAAAAGCAAGGAACAGAACATTCTTTTCCCCTCGGCCTTTACAGCAGGCACGCAAGGAATACCTATTAATGGTTTGGTTTGGATGGGATCTCGTGAATTTATGGAGCAGCAGATTAACGAAAAGCTTGCTCAAGGTTTCGACACCATTAAAATTAAAGTGGGCGCTTTAGATCTGGCTACAGAACTCGATATTTTACGTAATCTTCGGAAACAATTTTCTTCGGATACTATTACGATTCGTCTTGATGCCAATGGGGCTTTCGAGAAAGAGAATGCATTAGAGATTCTGGGCCAATTTGCTCCCTTTGATATCCACTCCATCGAGCAGCCGATCCGTCAGGGTCAGCCTGTAGCGATGGCTGCACTATGTCGAAATTCTCCAATCCCGATTGCGTTGGATGAGGAGTTAATCGGTCGATTTAGTACAACGGAAAAAGAGGAGTTGCTGCGATTTATTAATCCTGCCTACCTCATTCTAAAACCCAGTCTGATTGGTGGTTTTAAAGCTAGTGAATCATGGATTGCCCTTGCTGAAAAACAGCAAATTGGGTGGTGGGTAACCTCGGCACTTGAGAGTAATATTGGTCTGAATGCCATTGCTCAATGGACCTATTTGCTAAATAATCCGATGCCTCAAGGTCTTGGTACTGGACAGGTTTATACCAATAACATACAATCGCCATTGACCATTGCTGAGGGAAAACTTTTTTATGATCATGCTCACTCGTGGGATTTAAATTTATTCCAATGAGCAAATTTAACTCCTCACTAACGCTGGATGGCAAACATTACAAGTCCGATCAGCTGACTGCTTTTTGTCAATTGCAGTTGGCGATTCCTGATCTTGCTGAATGGCGGAAGGAGCTCTATTTATTCATCTTAGATTGGCTTTCAGACACCGATTATTTGATCATGCACACGTCGGGTTCTACGGGGACACCGAAGCAGATTAATCATTTGAAATCGCAAATGATCCATTCGGCTCTAATGACCCAATCGTATTTTAAATTTGACCCCACGACAAATGCTTTGTTAGCTTTGCCGGCAAGTTATATTGCGGGTAAGATGATGGTGGTTCGCGCTTTTGTTAGTGGAATGAACCTTATCGTGGTAGAGCCCTCTGCCAATCCATTTTTAACAGTTTATGATCGGATTGATTTTGTGGCAATCACACCCTATCAGCTTGGTCATTCAATGAATGAACTTAAAACATGGACTCAAGGTGCAATACTGGTTGGCGGGGGTGAGATCTCCTTGGCTTTGGAGAAAGATTGCCAGCAACTATCCGCTACTGTTTATGCCTCTTATGGGATGACCGAGACAAGCTCACATATTGCACTCAGAGTGGTAAATAGTTCGGCTAGATCGCAATATTATAGGGTTCTTGATGGGGTAGAGGTGAGTCTGGATTCGAGAGGCTGTCTGGTGATTCAGGCTCCAGGGTTAATCGCTGAGCCTCTGGTTACCAATGATCTGGTAGTATTTGTCGATCCAAGCCATTTTGAATGGTTGGGACGATTTGATCAGGTGATTAATTCAGGTGGCGTAAAAATTTCCCCAGAGGTTGTTGAACGAAAATTGGCCCCGTTTATTTCCGATCGGTTTTTTATTTCCGCATTGCCTGATCCATTCTTAGGGGAGAAAGTCGCCCTGTTTATAGAACGAAAAAGTATTGAAAATCAATATTTTGAAGATTTATTTCAAACAATTTTATCGAAGTTTGAAGTTCCCCGTGAAATCATTGCAATTCCCCATTTTAAGCTCTCCTCTACGGGTAAGATATTAAAGAACCAATTAGTTGTCAATTATCTTCATCGATTGTAATTACTCCCTGATCTCACTCACTTTAGCCCCTGTCTTTTATACCATAAAGTAGGTATTAAAATGCCAAATTAAAGGTATGGCGGGTCACTTGTTGTTGTTTTAATTTTGTCACTAGTTAGTAGTCGAAGAATCTGAGGTTTAGGTTTGGGGAACAGGCTTGTGATTTGCTCCCTGAATTTTAAAAATTCTGACTTAGAAAAGCTACTAATGGTTATCAATTTTAATTGCAATTAACGATGAGCATTATATCTGGACTTTTATCGGCAGAACAACTCGAACAGCTTACGAAGTTAACGAGTTCATTATCTAAAGATCAACAACTTTGGGTTTCCGGTTATTTAGCTGGGCTAGGCGCACAGCAAGGTGGCAATGCATTGGCTCAGCCTGTGTCTGCTGCTACAAGTTCACAAGATTCCCTAACCATTTTGTATGGATCACGCACCGGTAACGGCGAAGGACTAGCGAAAAAGGCGCTTCGTCTGGCTGAAGCAAGTGGTCTTAAGGCAGTTTTGAAGAATATGGAGACGTTTAAAATTCGCGATCTTCAAGCTGAGAAAAATGTCTTGGTTATTGTCTCTACTCACGGCGATGGCGTTCCTCCATTTTCAGCACAAGAACTACACGAGTATATCTATGGCAAAAGGGCTCCTAAGCTTGCCACTACAAATTTTGCGGTATTGGCCTTAGGCGACTCAAGCTATTTCCAATTTTGTAAGACCGGAAAAGATTTTGACGAGCAATTGGAGAAGCTAGGTGCGAACAGAGTCGCTCCAATCTTAACTTGTGACTTAGATTTTGAAGAGCCTGCCGAAGTGTGGTTTAATTCGACTTTGGCTGTGTTTGCAGAGAAACTAGGCACTTCAGCAAATGCTGTTGGTACTCAGTCGAGTGTCTCAGCAGGAATTGGTTCTGAAGTGGTGAAATATTCGAAAAAGAATCCATTTAAAGCCCCAATTTTTGATCGCGTTAGCTTGCATGGAAAGGCTGATGAACGTCAAACGATCCATCTTGAATTAGCCACTGATGATGCTGGCCTCTCTTATGAGCCAGGCGATTCAGCGGCTATCATTCCCCTAAATACGAAGAAAATAATCGAGGAGGTTCTTCAGGCTACTGGCTTAGATGCTCAAGAAGAAGTGACTGTCAACGGCATTAACAAAACGTTGTATTCAGCTCTTCGTCGTGATTTAGAGTTATCAAAGATCACAACAGATGTGGTTAAACGATTTTTAGAACTTGCCCCTAACGCAGAGCTTCAAAAGCAAATCGATGATCCAGCAAAATTTAAGGATTACCTGTATGGCCGTGATGTCGTAGATCTATTCCACGAAAATCCTACCAAGATCAGCGCTGCTGAGCTGGTTAAATTATTGCGTCCAATTCAGCCTCGTTCGTACTCGATCTCTTCTAGCCCAGCTGCTTGTCCTGGTGAGCTTCACTTGACAGTAAGTGTTGTTAACTATGAGAAGAGTGGCCGATCAAAAAGAGGTACTTGCTCAAATTATCTATCAGAAATAGCTTTAGATGAGGAACATGTGCCAATTTTCATTGAGTCAAATCCAAATTTTAGATTGCCGCAAAATGAAGAAACTCCGATTGTGATGATCGGAGCAGGGACTGGGATTGCACCTTATCGCGCATTTATTCAACACCGTGAACTGTCAGAAAAACGAGGTAAGAGCTGGCTCTTCTTTGGTAATCGGAATTTTGAGACTGAGTTTTTATACCAAGCCGAATGGCATAACTTTTTAAAGTCGGGTGCCTTGTCGAAGATGAATGTGGCTTTCTCACGCGATGGCGAGAAGAAAGAGTATGTGCAGCACCGTTTGATTGAAAACTCAGCCGAGTTATTTAAATGGTTAGAAGAGGGTGCGCATTTCTATATCTGTGGCGATATGAATAATATGGCTGGAGATGTTCAAAAGGCCTTGCTGAAAATCATTGAAAAAGAAGGCTCCCTAAACAGAGAAAAAGCGGAAGAATATATTACCAAGCTGCAGAGAGAGAAACGTTTGCAGTTGGATGTTTATTAATAAAATTTTAAGTCTTGATTTCAGACTTAAACAAAGTAAAGTATACTAAATGGCTGATAAAAAAGAGATTCTAGCACCGTCGCCGATCGAAAAAATTAAAGACGAGAGTGCTTATCTAAGGGGAACAATCACAGAAAGTTTAAACGATCCACTTACCGGTGGGATGCGTGCCGTTGATCAAGTGCTGATTAAATTTCATGGTACCTACCAACAGCAGGATCGTGACCTGGATGATGAGCGTAAAAAGCAAAAACTTGAACCTCTTTATTCCTTTTTAATTCGCGTTCGTGTCCCTGCAGGTGTTACAACGGCTGCACAATGGCTTGCTATGGATGATCTTTCTGAGCAGTATGGGGATAAGACATTGAAGCTTACCACCCGTCAGGCATTTCAATTTCATGGCGTATTAAAACGCAATCTAAAACGGACCATCAAAGAGATTAACGACTCCTTATTGGATACGATTGCCGCATGTGGTGACGTAAATCGTAACGTGATGTGCTCGGCCAACCCTTTTGAATCGCCTGTGCATGCTGAAGTAGCTGAAGATGCAAGAAAAATTTCGGCCCATCTAACACCTTCTACGAATGCCTATCACGAAATTTGGTTGGATGGTAAACTGATTGAGGGTGGCGAGAAGGAAGAAGAACCTTTGTATGGCAAGCTTTATATGCCGCGTAAGTTTAAAACAGCTATTGCTATACCGCCTCGTAACGATACCGATGTTTTGTCAAATGACCTTGGATTTATTGCGATCGTGGAGAACGGAAAATTAACCGGATACAATGTAACCATTGGTGGTGGCATGGCTTATACGTTTGGAAATAATGAGACTTATCCTCGCGTAGCCGATGTGGTTGGTTATTTTCCAAAAGAGCAAATCGAAGCAGTTTCTGAAGCTATATTGATCTTCCAACGAGATCATGGTAATCGCTCTGAACGTAAAAATGCTCGGTTGAAATATACCGTCGATCGTTTAGGATTAGAATTCTTTTATGCGGAGATCAAGCGGACCAACGGGATCGTTCTGGCACCTAACAAAGCCTATTCATTTGAAACGATGGGCGATAAGTATGGATGGTTAAAGAGCGCTGATGGCTTATGGCATTATACGGTATTTGTTGAGGGTGGAAAGCTCATTGATCGCAATGGCTATTTAGCTAAGATGGCTATTCGCGAAATCGCAACAATCCATAAAGGTACTTTTATTCTTACTGGTAATCAGAATGTTGTGATTGCTCAGGTAGAAGAGGGTGAGAAGTCTAAGGTTGAGGCTATCTTAAAGAAATATAAGATCATCGACACCGCAAAAATATCGCTGCTACGCCAAAATTCTATTGCTTGTGCCGCTTTGCCTTATTGTGGATTAGCTTTTGCGGAAGCGGAACGTTATCTGCCAACATTAGTTAGTAAGATAGATCAGCTTTTAGAGGCAAACGACTTGCTTCAAACACCTATTAGTATCCGAATGACAGGCTGTCCAAATGGCTGCGGAAGACCTTTCTTAGCTGAGATTGGCCTAGTAGGTCGGGCACCAGGGGTTTATAACCTCTATCTGGGCGCCAGTTTTGTGGGTGATCGTTTGAATAAACTATATAAGGAGATGGTTAATGAGGAGCAGATCCTCGAAGCTTTAGCTCCCCTATTAGAAGACTATGCAAAAAATCGGACTACAGAAGAACGATTTGGCGATTTTGTGATCCGTAAGGGTTATATCAAAGCCACATTAGCTGGCAAAGAGTTTCATAATTAAAGGCTGATTCTGTTAATATTAAGTTGAAGTATGAAAAGAGAAGATTTACAATTTTTGCCCATTTCGATTAACGTAACCAATAAGAAAATCTTACTTGTTGGGGGTGGAAAAGTAGCAACGCACAAAGGGGTTATCATGGCGCGAATTGTGCATGAGCAAGTTACCGTTGTGGCTCCTGAGTTTACCGATGAGATTAAAGCTTTGCCGTTTAATTTTGTCACCAAGGAGTATGATAAAAGTGACCTTGAAGGGTTCTTTTTAGTCTATGTCTGCACCGGAAATCATGAGCTTAACGCTCAGATAAAAGCCGATGCGGAGGAATTAAATATCCTGACCAGTGTTTGTGACTCTCCATTTTTATGCGATTTTGTCTCACCTGCCATTCATAACGAAGGTCATGTGACCATCTCTGTTGGGACCAATGGTCGAGATGCTTATCAAGCTGTAGCTATTCGAAATCAGATCTCTACACTTGTTCAAGACGGACGGATAATTATCTAGTCATAGAATTTAGAATAATAAAATTTTCACTCAATGAGCATTCTTTACAATAACTTAAAAGTAAGCAGTCAAAGCAGTCCGCTGGTCCTTCAAAAGATCGAGGAAGTGTTGACGCAATTTACTGATTTGGCTAGTTTGTTGATGCCATTAGAAATAAAACTAAAGGAGGAGGGATCGAAGAATTCACTTCCCAATACCGTGGAGACGCTATTTCGAGAACTTCAACAAAAGAAGCTGGATTTAGCGTTGGTGAATGCGATTGATTTGCCCTATCCACTGACTGAAAATTTAAAAGTTGTTGCGCTATTGGACGGTTCAATAAAGTCCGCGAATCTTGCGGGTAATGACATTAACGACCTCGGTGAGCATCTATTCCAAGGAGATCCGTTAGACGATTATTTAGCCCTCGTGGCCCATGCGGATCAATCGGAATTGGTCTCTTTATTTACCCCATACGATAGTCGACAGAAATTTGGCAAAGTGACCTTGGTGGGTTTTGGACCAGGAAATGCTGATCTTTTAACCATAGGAGGCGATAAAGCATTGGCAAAAGCTGATGTGATATTTCATGACGACTTATTAGATCAGAGTTTCCCTGCTAAATATAGAGGCGAGAAATTTTATGTTGGTAAACGGAAGGATTGTCATAGCTTCCGTCAAGATAAAATCAATCGGTTACTTTTTAATGCAGCCAAAGTGGGCCGTTGTGTGGTCCGACTAAAAGGTGGTGATCCCATGGTTTTCGCTCATGGCGGAGAAGAGTTGGAATTTTTACATCGCAACTTTGTGGAGGTTAGTGTTCTTCCGGGTGTTTCTGCTGGTATCGCCGTTGCTGCTTATACTCAGATCCCTTTAACACATCGAGGTATCTCCTCATCGGTTGCTTTTATCTCAGGACATTCCGATTCTGTTCGGATTCCTGAAACGGATACGGTAGTCTGCTTTATGGGCGGCTGTAATATTCGGATGATTGCTCAAAAAGCCATCGATCAAGGTAAGCGTGCCGATACTCCGGTGATGCTTGTTCATAATATCTCACTCCCAGATCAGAAAGAATATTTTTCAACTTTGCAAGAGCTGACGACCAATACGGTGAAATATCCAACACCAATCATCATTGTGATTGGGAAAGTAGTAGCTTTGCGCAATAACAGCGAAATGGAAGTTTTAAAACCTGTATTTTTAGTTACTGGAACCACCACCGAGAAATATCAAAAACTCGGAACCGTGATTCATCAACCCTTGATTGAAGTGAATCGGATTAAGCCTTATGCTGAACTTGAAAACTACTACAAAAATCTTAAACAGTTCGATTGGATCTTTTTTACCAGTCGTTATACCGTCCAGTTTTTCTTCGAATTTTTAAAACATTACGGCAAGGATAGTCGTTCATTGGCTCACCTAAAGATTGCCTCAATGGGTGATCTGACTTCTAAAGCGTTGACTAAATATGGCATCGTGCCTGATCTGCAGCCCGAAGATGAATCATCACAAGGATTAATCAAGGCGATTGAAGCACAAAGTATTCCTAATGGACATGTGCTAATTCCTCGTTCTAATTTAGGACTTCCAATCCTTCCAGAGAACCTCGCTCGTTTAGGTTGGACTGTCACTCGTCCTGTATTTTATGAAAATAAATACCCCGATAATTTAAAACCTCTTGATCTGACTGATGTGCAGACCATCGTCTTCCCAGCTCCTTCGTGTGTGACTAATTTCTTGCGACTTTATGGTGAACTGCCTAATGACAAGCGATTTATTTTCAGAGGTCGCGAGACGGAGAAGCGCTTTTTAGAACTTAGCGAATCAGTCATCACTTCGGTATCTTAAGCCTTTTTAAGCTCTATTATTTCTAAAATCTTTAATTTTCTAAGTCAATCTATCTTTGTATGTTTGTTGAACAATAAATCATACACGAAATGATGAGGAAGATTTTTATTCTGGTTTTAATTGGCTTGCTTTTTAGTTGTGGGAACAACGGAAGTAATCAGAATAAAACGACCCCTTCAAAGCCTTCTGCAGCTGATAGCCTAAAAAGCTGCTGCATGAAAACCCCAGCTCGTTTTGAGACTAACCTAAAGGGCGATACGACATTTAAAAATGGATCTCTTTCGCATCAGGGTATGGTTTATATCAAAGGTGGAACTTTTGATATGGGAGGCGATAACAATCAGGCTGCTCCAGATGAATATCCGAAACATAAAGTTAGCGTCGATGGTTTTTGGATCGATCAGACCGAAGTGACCAACGCTCAATTTGCTGCCTTTGTAAAAGCTACGGGGTATGTCACCACGGCCGAACTGAAGCCCGACTGGGAAGAGCTAAAAAAACAACTGCCCCCGGGAACACCCAAGCCAGATGAGAAAACACTTATTGCCGCTTCGTTAGTCTTCTCATCTCCCAATCACGAGGTTAGCTTGACTGATTATAGTCAATGGTGGACGTGGAAAGAAGGGGCAGACTGGAAGCATCCACAAGGCAAAGAGTCGTCGATTGTCGATAAAGATAACTATCCCGTTGTTCAGGTCTCGTGGTACGATGCTCAGGCATATTGCAAATGGGCAGGAAAGAGATTACCCACTGAAGCGGAATGGGAATTTGCTTCGCGTGGCGGACTAGAAAATAATATCTATTCGTGGGGGAACGAAAATGTGGATCAAGGAACGCCTAAAGCCAATACGTGGCAAGGTAAATTCCCAACTTTAAATACGGCTCGGGATGGTTACCCCGGTGTCGCTCCTGTAAAATCATTCCAGCCAAATAATTATGGACTCTTCGATATCTCCGGCAATGTGTGGGAGTGGTGCTCCGATTTATACCATGTAGAATATTATAAAGAGATCAACACACCGCAAGGGATTCAAAATCCGAAAGGCCCTTTGAAAAGTTTCGATCCCGATGAGCCGTATGCTCAAAAAAGGGTGCTTCGCGGTGGTTCATTCTTGTGCAATGATTCGTATTGTAGCGGTTATCGCAATGCCCGACGCATGAAGTGTACCGAAGATACTAGCATGGAACACACCGGTTTTCGCTGTGTGACCGAACATTAAAATTACGCTCGATGTTAAAAAAATACGCCAAGCTACTCGACTTAAGTTGTATCGTCATCTCATCCATTACGATACTGCTTTTTGCCTTGTCGTCGTATCAGCTGATGGCTCTTGACGCCTCTTTTTTTACAGCATTTCGATTTGTCAATATCTTATTGCTTACATTATTTGGACTAAAGCAGCGCTCCTTAACGATCTGGATTCTGATTAGTATTGTCGCGGGTGCGGAGTTTGGCCACGACCTTCCTACTATCGCGAAAGAGATGCAGTTTTTAAGCGATATTTTCCTTCGACTGATAAAAACAATTATTGCTCCACTGATTTTCGCAACGCTCGTTAATGGCATCGCAGGTCATAGCGATCTTAAACTTATTGGTCGGTTAGGATGGAAATCGATTCTTTACTTTGAAGTAGTTTCCACCATTGCTTTAGTGATTGGATTAGTGGCCATAAATATCAGTAAAGCTGGTGTGGGTGTTGTTTTACCCGTTGGTGCAAATGCTCCAGAAGTGGCCTCGAAAGCGCATTCGTGGTCTGGTTTTCTATTGAATATGTTCCCTGAGAATATAGCCAAATCAGTTTTTGAAGGGAATATCTTACAAGTGGTGGTGTTTAGCATTATTTTCGGAATCGCACTAGCGAAGATTGGGAGTAAACATCGGATGCCGATCCTGAAATTCACCGAGAGCTTGGCTGAGGTGATGTTTAAGTTTACCAATTTGATTATGTACTATGCGCCAGTGGCTGTCTTTGCCGCTATAGCTTTTACCATTGGTCAGCTTGGAATGGATGTCCTGTCGAGTTTGCTAAAACTCTTAGCGACCTTGTATGTCGCCTTGTTTGCCTTTCTGATTTTGGTTATACTACCGATGATCTTGCTTTTGCGGATTCCATTCCGCCAATACTTACTTGCGGTAAGTGAACCAGCATCAATAGCTTTTGCGACCGCGAACTCAGAATCGGCTCTTCCTTCAGCCTTGGAATCGATGGAGCGATTTGGTGTGCCTCGCGAAATAGTTGCTTTTGTGATTCCAACGGGATATAGTTTTAACTTAGATGGAACCTCATTATACCTTTCGTTGGCTTGTGTCTTCGTAGCTCAGGTGGCCGGCATCGACTTATCTGTTGGTCAGCAAGTGGCGATGTGTCTAGTTTTGATGCTTACAAGTAAAGGGGTGGCCGGCGTTTCGCGTGCTTCTTTGGTGGTTCTTTTAGGCACCTTGTCTAGCTTTGGCTTACCGACCACGCCGGTATTTCTAATCTTGGGTATCGACGTGTTGATGGATATGGCTCGCACAACAGTTAACGTCATTGGAAACTGCACTGCAACCATAGTCATGGCTAAATGGGAGAAGAAATTTGACAATCAAAAAGCCTTTGATTTTTCCAATACTCTTTCTTAGATATTCTCTCCTACAAAAATATTTTCAAGGTATTTATAGCCTGTGCCGGTATTGATTAGGACCACTTTTTCGTGCGATTGAATTCGGTTTTCAGCTTTAAGTCTTTTTAAGGCTGCCCATAATGCAGCCCCTTCAGGTGCAACAAACATCCCTTCCAAACGAGCGACCTCCTGCAATGAATCGTTGATTTCTCGGTCAGAAACACTAATGGCATATCCGTTATTTTCATAAAGGATCTTCAGGATTAACTTATCGGCAAACGATTTTGGTACACGCAGACCATTGGCAATGGTAAATCCTCTGTCAATAGCCTCCGATTTAACTAGTTGCTGATGAAAGGCAGTCACTATTCCATTACAATTTTCCGATTGAACAGCAACTAATCGCGGTCTTTTGGACCCAATCCAGCCAAGACTCTCTAATTCGTTAAAGGCTTTCCAGAATCCAATAAGTCCAGTGCCTCCGCCAGTAGGATATAAAATAACATCGGGTAACTCCCAGTTTAATTGCTCCGCCAGTTCATAACCCATGGTTTTCTTCCCTTCTAAGCGATAAGGTTCTTTCAAGGTTGACATGTTAAACCATTCTCCTTTGGCACATAATTCAGCGACAAGTTTACCGCAGTCGCCAATGTTTCCATCTATCTCAGTAAGCTGAGCACCATAATATTTAACTTCGCGTTTATGCTGGTCTGGTGTCTCCTTTGGCATAAACACATGCACCTCTAATCCAGCTCTTGTTCCATAGGCAGCCAATGCAACTCCGGCATTCCCAGCGGTTGGAATAGCAACTTTTGTAATCCCTAGCTCCTTGGCTTTTGAGATCGCTGTGCTCATCCCTCTTGCTTTAAAGGATCCGGTGGGATTGCCACCTTCATCTTTCCAATAGACCTCCTCAATGCCAATATTCTTATTTAATCGGTTTGCCTTGAATAGGGGAGTCCCACCTTCACCTAAACTAACAATGTTTTTGTCGTCGTTTATCGGTAGGAACTCCTTGTAACGCCACATGTTATTGGGCCTGTTCTGTAAGTCAGCTTTTGAGATTTGTCCAGGTGTTAGGTTGTATTCGGAAACTAATGTCTCTTGGCACTCTGGCTTCAGACAGAAATTCTGAATGGCATCATGCGGATAGAGGGTTCCGCAACCTGAACATTTCAGATGTAAGATAAAGCTATTTTTGCTTTTAAGGTCTTGTTGAGGATGCTCTAGATTTGCCATTTTAAATTGGTTTAAGGTCTTTTCCTGTTTTCAATTTCTTGAATTCGGATGCTCTTTGTGATGATACAAAATTGCGTCTGCTTAGTGAATTTTAAAATCCCAATTAAAGGGTATAAATAGTACCATAAACAAGGTATTGTAATTTGAATTCCATAGTAATACCACTTAATTTCTCAGGGGCTGTAGGATATTATTTAAGACGTGTGAAAGTTTAATACTCTTTTACGTATTTTTGCCATCATCCAATAAATAATTTTCCTAATGATAAAAATAACTTCTGCTTTTACTCTGCTATTAATCTTGTTCGTAGCTTGTGCAACCCCTGCCTCTAAACTAGTTATCGCCCAAGATCGACTAACTGATTTTGTTGATCCATTTATTGGCACCGGTGACCATGGTCATACTTATCCAGGGGCAGCCTATCCATTTGGTCAAATCCAGCTTAGTCCAGATAATGGAACACAAGGTTGGGACTGGTGTTCGGGATATCATTATACAGATAGTATCGTTGCAGGTTTTAGTCATCTTCATCTTAGCGGGACAGGTATTGGTGATCTCGCTGACATCTCATTCTTACCTGTAGCCTCTGACGTGGTTTTTAAAACAGGGGAGAAAAATGGTGATTTTGTTTCCCGTTATGCCGGGAAATATGCCCATAAAGATGAAGTTGCGAAGGCTGGATATTACAGCGTATTATTGAAAAATAGTGGCATTAAAGCTGAATTCACTGTTGCTGAACGTGCTGGATGGCATCGATATACTTTTCCTGAAGGTGGTCAGAATAATTTAATTATTAATCTTGGGTTTGCCATTAACTGGGATAAACCCTATAAGACGGCATTGACTGTTGTTGATCATTCATTGGTAACTGGCACTCGGCTATCTAATGGCTGGGCAAATGATCAGCATGTGTTTTTTGCAGTACGTTTTTCTTCTCCCATCGTCAAATCAGAAATTACTTCTGTTGGTGGTGAAAATAGGACAGTTGGGATTCTAAAATTCAATCAGAAAATGGTGATGGCTAAAGTGGGAGTATCCTCCGTGAGTATTGAAAATGCCATTGCTAACCTCGATTCCTCTTCAAAAGGATGGGATTTTGAGGCAACAAAGCAAGCTGCTTCAGATGCCTGGGAAAAGGAACTATCTAAAATTAGAATTCAATCGAATGATCTTGCTCAAAAACGAATTTTTTATACTTCGCTCTATCATACCATGGTTGCGCCTGCTTTATTCTCCGATACAAATGGCGAGTTTAAAGGGATAAAAGGGGATGTTCAAAAGGCTGTAGGCTATAATCGTTATACGGTATTTTCTCTTTGGGATACCTATAGAGCATTGCATCCATTATATACACTCACCCAACAAGCACGGGTAAATGATATGGTTAAGACGTTGTTAGATCAATACAAGCAGACCGGTATTTTGCCTGTTTGGGAGCTCGAAGGTAACGAGACTTTCTGTATGGTCGGAAATCATTCAATAGCTGTAATCGCGGAGGCGCTTTTAAAAGGTATAGGTGATTTTGATCATCAGCTCGCCTTTGAAGCGATGAAGGCAACCTCGATGAACGATCGCGATGGAATGGCTCTTTATGATAAATTGGGCTATATGCCTGCCGATAAAGTTGAGCAGACCGTTGCAAAGTCACTTGAAGTCGCGATTGATGACTGGTGTATTGCAGCTGTTGCAAAGAAATTAGGTAAGACAGAGGATGCGGCCTATTTCAGTAAGCGGTCTGAGAATTATAGGAATTACTATGATAGGCAGACTCGTTTTATGCGCGGCAAGCTTTCCAATGGCCAATGGACAACCCCTTTTGACCCGTCAGCTTCAAATCATCAAGGAAGCGATTATACAGAAGGTAACGGTTGGCAGTATTTATGGCTGGTTCCTCAGAATGTCCCAGGATTAATTGATCTATTAGGCGGTAAAGATTCATTTGCAGATAAGCTGGATTCTTTGTTTGTGGTTAAGGAGGGCGTCAAGGGTAAGAATGCTTCGCCAGATATTTCTGGACTCATTGGAGCCTATGCCCACGGTAATGAGCCAGGTCATCAAACCTCATTCTTGTTTGACTTTGCTGGTCGTGCATGGAGGACCCAAGAGATAAATCGGCAGATTCAAACCACTTTATATGCCGATAAGCCAAGTGGCTTAAGTGGAAATGAAGATTGTGGACAGATGTCTGCATGGTACATTTTCAGCGCAATGGGCTTCTATCCCGTTAATCCGTCTGACTTGACATACCAATTCGGTTCTCCGATTGTGCAGGAGGCGAAACTTGAAGTCGCTCCAGGGAAATATTTTACCATGAAAGCTCCACAAGCATCGATCGAAAATAAATATATTCTTGAGGCGAAACTAAATGGACAGACCATAAATCGTCCATATATCACGCATCAGGAGATTCTTGAAGGAGGAGTTCTTGAATTTACCATGGGTTCCCAGCCCAATAAGAGTTTGTTTAAATAATAGAAAGTTTTTCTAACTTAAAACCTGAAATCGTCAAATTTTTCTCCGGTCGCTTTTGCAATCTCCGGAGAAAAATTTGACGATTTTTTTAAGTTATAACCCTTTAATAATACCTAAAATCAGGCTATTGTCCTGAATATTTTGTATATTTGGTTAGCATCACTCCCTATATTCTTCGATGCCTTGTTGTTCACTTGCTAATCTTTTTAGCAATTTAAATACTAGTTCACACCGAAAGGTCTAAAAGATGAGGCTGTAAAGGACCTCCTGCAAAGTTCCATGTTTTTGAACTTTATAGTATTCTTTCAAATGTGTCCTGTTTCCGAACTTATTCTGAACCTAACTGACCAATATGGTCATGAAAGGACAAGCCTGTTGCCTATCCTGCAAGGGGTAGTCCAGCAAGAAAATTACCTCTCTGAATATGCGATGATTGAGATTGCTAGGGCGCTTAATCTTTCAGCCGCAGAGGTTTATGGCACGGCAACATTTTACTCATTCTTGGAATATAAGAAGATGGGCAAGTACCTGATTCGTATCTGCAAGACTATCTCCTGTTCTATGAAAGGGAAAAATCAAGTCCTGATGGCCATTGAGGATATGTTGAAAATAAAAGTTGGGGAGACCACACCTGATGGGATGTTCTCCCTGCTTCAAACTAATTGCTTAGGTTTTTGCCATATGGCACCTGCCATGCTGATTAATTTTGATGTCTATACCGATCTCACCCCTGAAAAAGTCAGGGAAATACTCAGTGGCTATTTGAATAGGAAAGGAGGAGCGAATGACACCCGGATATGATCTAAAACGAGTTGATTTTATCTTTCAAACTGAATCCGACTGGAAAGAGATTCTGCAAAAAAGCCTCAGTCGGCCCCCTGCCGAATTAATTAATGAGTTAATTAGTTCGGAACTTAAAGGTAGGGGTGGAGCGGGCTTTCCTACTGGTCTTAAATGGAAGTTGGCAGCGGACGAATTAAGTCCGATTAAATATATTATCTGCAATGCGGATGAAGGTGAACCTGGAACATTTAAAGATCGCGAAATCTTGTCGAAGGTCCCTATGAAAGTGTTGACAGCGATGGCTGTTTGTGGTTTTGTTATCGGGTCTCTTGAGGCCTATATCTATCTGCGAGGCGAATATTTTTTCCTTAAGCCTGCCTTGAACAAAGCCATACAAGAATTCCAAGCCACTTGTCACGATCTTAATTTTGATTTTCGAATTAAACTCTTTATGGGCGCTGGTGCCTATATCTGTGGTGAAGAGACGGCTCTGTTTGAGTCTATGGAGGGGAAGCGCGGAGAGCCTCGAAATAAACCTCCATACCCAACCTCATTTGGTTACCTTGGCAAGCCTACCGTGATTAACAATGTCGAAACACTAGCTCATACCTATACTATTTTTAAATATGGAGCTAAACGGTTTTACGACCTGGGCGTTCAATATTCGCGTGGCTCTAAGCTGTTTTCTGTCTCAGGCGACTCGCCAAAGCCTGGTATTTATGAACTTGAACTTGGGATGAGTCTACTTGACTTTGTTCATGATTTTGGCGATGGAGATACCAAAGCAGTCCAAGTAGGAGGTGCTTCTGGGTTTTTAGTCCCACAGAAACGATTTGCAGAGACAACGATTGGATTCCAAGGAAAGCTTACTGGTATCTCACTCCCAACCGGAGGCTCAATGATGCTTTTTAATAGTTCCCGATCGATGTATAACGTGCTTGATAATTACCTCGAGTTTTTTCGCGAGGAGTCTTGTGGTCAGTGCACCCCTTGCCGTGTGGGTTGTCAACAACTACTCAATGGGATTAAAGCGGTCAAAAGAGGTGAGAAGACCGGTCAGTATCTCGATAAACTCTTGCGTTTGACCGAAACAATGCAATACACGGCGAAGTGTGGTCTCGGACAATCGGTGGCGAACTCATTTTCGTCTATTGTTGAGAATTTCAGAGAAGAGATGATTTATTAACAAGATTAAGTTATTCGGTCATGACAACCAAGATTAAGATAATTATTAATGATAAGCAGATCGAAGTCGCAGAGGGTAGCTCAATTGTTGATGCTGCGGTTTGTGCAGGCGTAATTATCCCCACATTATGCTTTCATAAAGATCTTTGTGTCGCAGGAAATTGCAGAGTTTGTGTGGTCGAAATAGCTGGCCAAAAAAGACTCTCTGCAGCATGCGCGACACCCTGTGAAGAGGGAATGGAAATTCTTACCAATTCGTTGAAAGTTCGAAATGCAAGAAAACAAATTATTGAACTACTCCTTTCCGAGCACAATGCTGATTGTACCTTGTGTTATAAAAATGGGAATTGTGAATTGCAAAAATTAGCTTCTGACTATAAAATAATGACGCAGGATTTTATCCAGCTGGCACCCTTGCGGAAATATCAGATTGATCATTATTCCCCTTCTATGATTAAAGATGATAGCAAATGTATCCGCTGTCAGCGGTGCGTGAGAACATGCGCTGAAATACAAGGGGTGAGTGCATTAACGGCTGCCTACAAGGGCGATCGGATGAAAATTGCAACCTTTTTTGAAAAGCCGATGAATGATGTGGTCTGCACCAATTGTGGCCAGTGTATCAATCATTGTCCAACAGGTGCTTTGGTAGAGCGTAATTATATCGAAGAGGTGTGGGATGCCCTCGCGAATAAAGATAAGTTTGTGATTGTTCAGACAGCACCTGCCGTGCGGGTCGGACTTGGTGAAGAGTTGGGGTTCGAACCAGGTACTCGAGTGACGGGAAAGATGGTTGCTGCCTTAAAACGTTTAGGTTTTGATGCGGTGATGGATACAGATTTCTCTGCTGACCTAACCATCATGGAGGAGGGTTCGGAGCTCCTTATGCGACTTAAAAAAGTGTTGGTAGATCATGATCCTAATGTTAAACTGCCATTGGCTACCTCTTGCTCTCCAGCTTGGATTAAATACATCGAGCATATGTATCCCGACTATCTCGACCATCTCTCGACGTGCAAATCTCCACAGCAAATGTTTGGAGCTTTAGTTAAGACCTATTATGCAAAGCACTTTAATCTGAATCCAGAAAATATAGTCTCGGTATCTATTATGCCTTGTACGGCCAAGAAATTTGAGGCTAATCGGCCAGAGATGCATGACAGTGGTTATCGAGATGTCGATTATGTACTCACGACGCGTGAGTTGGCGATTATGATTAAGCAGGCTGGAATTGATTTTTTAAAACTTGACGATCGGTCCTTTGATCAAATCATGGGTGCTTCAACCGGGGCAGGTGTTATTTTTGGCGCCACTGGAGGGGTGATGGAGGCTGCATTGCGCACGGCTTATGAACTGGTGACTGGCAGGGAAGTCCCTTTTGAAAATCTCAATATAATGCCTGTCCGCGGGATGGAAGGTGTTCGTGAGGCTTCGATATTAATTGAAAACCCATTACCCGACTGGTCTTTCTTGGAAGGTGTTGAACTTAAATGCGCTGTTGCACATGGACTTGTCAATGCCAAGAGTTTAATGGATTCAATTGTCTCAGGTGAATCGCAGTATCATTTTATTGAGATCATGGCTTGCCCAGGTGGCTGTCTGGGTGGCGGAGGTCAGCCAATCCCGACCAATCCAGAGATCCGACGCAAGCGCGCATTGGCGATCTATGCCGAAGATCAGGGTATGCCTCTTCGAAAGTCACATCAGAATCCCGAAATTCTTAAGATCTATTCCGAGTTTCTTACTGAGCCGCTGAGTGAAGTTTCGCATCATCTCTTGCACACCCATTATACTCCACGAGAAAGGTTTTAGGGTCATGTTTTTTGTGTCTAGTTCGACTAATTGCGCACCATATCCCAGCCACAAAGTGGTTGAACTCTAATAACTATGGGTGCTAACCCATGGAAAAGATATCAATCCGACGAAAGCCACGAAGTGGCTATATATTACAAACCTAGGGAGCAGCCCTAGGTTTGTGCAGCAAACGAGCCATCAGCCACGAAGTGGTTGAACAATACAAAGTCTAACCTAATATAAAATAATCCAGTATGTCATCTTATTATCGAATTTTATATCATTTAGTTTTTAGAACAAAGAATGGCGATAAAACCCTTGAAGCGGATCATCGGGCGGAACTTTTAGCTTATTTCTTTGGGGTATTAAAAAACAAAGATTGCTTTGTATATGCGATCAATGGGATGGAGGATCATATGCATATTTTGATTGAGCTAAATCCAACCATTGCCTTGGCAGATTTGATGCGGGATATTAAAACATCAACATCATTGTGGATTAAACAATCTGGGAAATTTCCGCTGTTCTATGGCTGGGCAGTTGGGTATGGCGCATTTACTTATGCGTGGCGAGACAAGGATATGATTGTTAATTATATAAAGAATCAGCAGAAACACCATCGTAAAAAATCTTATAACGGTGAATTAAGAAAGTATCTAACTGATCAAGGCATTGAAATCACGGAAAACTATTTTCCATGATGACTATATTCAACCCCTTCGGGGCTGAGAGAGATATTTTTTCACTAACCATCGGCATACACCTATGGTTATTGAGATTAAGCTCTTTCAGAGCTTTGTTTACTGTTTTTTTTATAGGTTACGCATAATGTATAAAGTAACCAAATCCTCAGCCACGAAGTGGTTGAACTCTCTAATCGCGGTTCTTAACCCATGGAAAATCTATCAACCAAGTCACAGCCACAAAGTGGTTGAACTCTAATAACTATGGGTGCTAACCCATGGAAGTCTAACGCTCCATGAATGTTAACCCATGGATAAAGTGCAACAACCAAGTCACAGCCACGAAGTGGTTGAACTCTTTAGACGGGTGGTTGCCGGCGGCTAGATATCGGTGTGCAACTATGAATTTAAACCTCTGCGAAATATTTCTTCTTTAAGCTAAAAGCTACATTCACTAACGCAACCATCACAGGGACCTCTACTAGCGGCCCAATAACCGTTGCAAAGGCTTCTTGCGAGTTGATGCCAAAGACAGCAATTGCTACTGCGATGGCTAATTCAAAATCGTTGCTTCCAGCTGTAAATGCCATCGTTGTGGACCTTTCATAATTTTCTCCCATACGCTTAGAGATGTAAAATGTGGAGAAAAACATAATCCCAAAATAGATTGTATATGGAATAGCTACACGTATAACATCGAGTGGTAAAGTGATAATCTTTTCACCTTTTAGGGAAAACATAACAAAGATTGTAAATAACAATGCTGCAGGTGTTAAAAGAGAAATCTTAGGGATGAATTTCTCGAAATACCACTCCTCTCCATGTTTCCGACGAAGCATTGAATTGGAGATTAAGCCAGCCAAAAATGGGATACCCAGGTAGATGAAGACTGTCACTGAAATTTCGTAGATTGAAACTTCAACATTGGCCCCTTCTAAACCGAAATAGGGTGGGAGTATGGTGATAAATAAATAGGCATAAGCCGAATAGAAAAATACTTGAAAGATTGCATTAAAAGCTACTAATCCTGCCGCTAATTCAGGATCACCCTTGGCAAGATCGTTCCAGACTAACACCATTGCAATACAACGTGCTAGACCTACGAGTATAACCCCAATCATTAATCCAGGTTGGTTGTGCAGGAAGATTACTGCCAATGCAAACATAATCACTGGACCAATTATCCAGTTTTGGGTCAATGAAAGTGTTAGTAATCGTACATTCTTAAATACCAAAGGGAGCTTCTCGTATTTCACCTTTGCTAATGGAGGATACATCATCAAGATTAATCCAATGGCAATAGGCATATTAGTTGCCCCTAAACTCAGTGCTTTCCAGAAGTCTGGAATATTAGGTAGGAAGAAGCCAACCACGACACCTGCTATCATGACTATAAAAATCCATAACGTTAAAAAACGATCAAAAAAGGAGAGTTGTTTTACTGTGCTCATAGATGAGAGTTTTAATTAGATTGTATTGTAGTTTTGTCTTATGAGGATTTTGAAATTTTGCCTATTAAATTTTGAAATAACATGGTTAGGCTCTCGCTCCGCTTACCGTAATGCTGAAAATGCCGGTTTCTCCATTCTGAAATTCGGCTAGCTCTTTCGGATTAAGGTAGTTTTTTAATACCTCTTCTGGAATAGCAATCTCTTTCTGCTTGTGGATTTCTACCTTCTCAAAGCCTTGTTTCTTTATTAGTCCCATATACACATCTAATTCAATGGCACCCGATACGCATCCAGCATACATCTCTGCATCTTTTTGAAGTTTCTCGGGTAAGTCACCTTTTATAACCACATCAGAGACGCAAAAATGTCCACCTACTTTTAAGACTCGCTTTATCTGCTCAAATGCTTTTTCTTTGTCTGGGACTAGATTTAAGACACAATTAGAGACCACCACATCAAAACTTTCATCAGGCAATGGCATCTCTTCGATGTCCCCTTTCACGAAGTTGACATTCGTAAATCCTAGCTTCTTGTTGTTTTCATCTGCCTTTTGTAACATCGCATCGGTAAAGTCTAGACCGGTAACTTTGCCTGTCTCACCGACAATGGCGCGAGCTACAAAACAATCGTTTCCTGCTCCGCTGCCAAGATCTAAAACCGAATCACCTTTGATGATATTGGCAAATTGAGTCGGAATACCACACCCTAAACCTAGATCTGCATCTGGATTATAGCCAGCTTGACCTTGGTAGTCATCACTGAAAATCGTGTAATCCATATCCCCACATGAGTTCGTACTTCCACAGCACGACGACTGATTGAAAAGTTTGCTTTGGTTGGCAATCTCTCCATACTTCTCTTGCACGATCAGCTTTAAATTGTTAGGATTCATGATGTTTGTGTATTAGTAATCATTAAATAATTAAGACTCTTATTTTGTTATTTCTTTCGAATAGAACTCCCAAAATCCTTTTTTAATCTCATCTCGAACACGAATAAATTCACTCCAGATAAATTCCTCTGTTCCCGTAGCATGTGACGGATCATCAAAACCAATGTGAAGCCTATTTTTTACGTTGCCAATAAAGGCAGGACAACTCTCGTTTGCACCTCCACAAACTGTTATAACATAGTCCCAAGCTTCGTCAAGATATTTTGATACCGAATCCGAGGTGTGATTGGAGATGTCTATTCCATCTTCTTTCATTGCTGCCACTGCTTTCATGTTTAACTTTCCTGAAGCCTCCGTGCCAGCAGAACAAACTGTTAATTTAGAATCGAAGGATTGCAAATAGCCATGTGCCATCTGACTTCTGCAGCTATTTCCGGTACATAATATTAATACTTTCATGTTTTAATTGATAAATTAGTATTTGGGTGAACGCGATATGAGTAATTAACAACAAAAGTTTTTTGGTATCTCAATCCCTTCCAAGAAGGATGATAGAATCTCTTTCGAATCTTGAACAACAGCATAATCAAGGCAGTAATTTGTTTTTACTCCGCTAACCGTTCCTTGGATTAACCCCGCTTTTTTAAGCTCCTTAAGATGCTGATTTACGGTCGTTCGACTCAATGGTAACTCCTCTGAGATGTCTCCAGATATGCAACTCTTTTGCTTGGCGAGAAATTGAATGATCTGAAGCCGAGCAGGATGAGCAAGTGCTTTAAATAAATTAGCCTTGTCTTGCAACCCTTTATCGAATAAACCAGTCTTGGATACTACCATTGGTACGATTTTAATTATAACGCAAATATACGACATATTTTAATGTAACGTATAAATACGTTTATTTATTTCATGGAAATTAATAGAAAAGTTTTTTGGTAAAAAAAATAGTCTAAAGGAGTGTGTCGGTAGGGAGGCCCAATGCTCTCCAAAGATGCATTCCCCCTTCAAGACTGGCGCAATTAGTTATTCCATTTAGCATTAAGAATTTGGCAACCTTAGAACTTCTTACTCCACCAGCACAGACAACAATAATCGGTTTGTCGGCAACGATTTCACTGACTCGCTCGGTAATTTCAGACATGGGCAAGTATTGTACTTGGTCGTTCTTAATCCGCTCTAATACGCATTCGTTTTCTTCACGTACATCAAGAAGTTTGGCTTCACCTTGATTAATTGCTGCCAAAGCCTCATCCGGTGTGATGTGTTTTATTCCGTCGATATGGAAATCTTGTAGGGTAGGGAATTCGGTTGTTATCATATTTGTGTAATCTTCTATGAAAGATGTAAATCTTCTTTAATAAGTCGTAAAAGTAACGAAATAGATTCATTACCTTTGTCTTATAAACGTGAAATTTAGAGCTTCTAGATATGGGCGTGATAGTGGCCTTATTAATACTAATTAGCTGGATTGGACATCTGTTCTACACTTTGCAAAACCAGCCAATAGCTCCTCAAGATCCTTGGTTTTGGATTCACTTGGCTTTGCAGATTTGGCTGTTTACGGGTCTTTTTATTACGGCTCATGATGCCATGCATGGCACTGTGTCGAAAAGTAAAATCATGAATTCTTTCCTTGGTGTTACCTCGTCGATGTTGTATGCTGGACTCTGGTATCCGATGCTTAAGAAAAAGCATTTCTTGCATCATCAACATACTGCAACAGGTCAAGATCCAGACTATTCGGTAACCAATCAGTATTTTCTAGTTTGGTGGTTTAGTTTTATGAAACAATACATCACGATCTGGCAGATCTTAATTATGGCATCACTGTTTAACCTTGGATTGATTTGGTTTAGTGAACCGCAATTGATTATTTTTTGGGTTGTCCCTTCAATTCTTTCAACCTTTCAGTTATTCTATTTTGGCACTTATAGACCTCATCGAATGCCGCATGAAACGATCTCGGCACCTCACTTTGCAAGAAGTCAAAAACGAAACCATTTATGGGCGATGCTCTCCTGTTATTTCTTTGGTTATCATTTAGAACACCACTCATCGCCAGGCACTCCATGGTGGCAATTGCACCGGATAAAAAAGTGAATGGATTATTTATTCCATTTTGCTAGCGACTCCTTGTTCAGCATATTGCCAATCTCTTTTGCCTCTGGTGTGTAGATATACTCCATCTCGGTACTGAAATGTTCTGCGATTTTACTACGAACCATTTTCAAGGTGCTGTTCAGAAGGTGGTTTTGCTCCGTAAACGACTCTGGCAAGATAATGATGGCAGTTGGTAGCCACCTTTCAGGGAACATCCCTTCATATTTGCCACCTTTACGGTAGGCATCGATCTCGATTTTGATTAGTTCGATAGCTTTAGATATGCCTTCAGGACTGCTTGGTGTAAGGTTGTGCTTATTTAAGAATTGATTTATTGCAGAGATGTTAGGGACAATTAATCCTACTGTATATGGATTTTGATTGTTGTATAACATCGCTTGGTCAATATAAGGCGATTGATCCACAATAGCTTCTTCGATCCCTTCAGGACTGAATTTTTCGCCATCATTACCAATCAGTAGACTTTTAAAGCGGCCCATCACATATACATAGCCATCCTTTGAAATGTAGCCAAGATCTCCAGTGTATAACCATCCATCTTTTAATGTCTCTGCACTGGCTTTGGGGTTTTGCCAATAGCCTTTCATGATATTCTCTCCTCGAACAACCAGTTCACCCTTCTCGCCTGCAGGGACTTCATTGCCGTCGTAATCGCATATCTTTAGTTCGATTTTCTTAACTAAGCGACCAGAAGAACCAAATTTTACTCCCAGTGGAGAGTTAGCCGAGATTACAGGTGAAGCCTCGGTAAGTCCATATCCTTGATAAACAGGTGTTCCAATAGCAGAGAAGAATCTTTGTAACTCTATATCTAATAGCGCACCGCCTCCAATAAAGAATTGTAGATTCCCGCCAAAAGCCTGTCTTACCTTTGAAAAGACTAGTTTGTCCCAAAGTAAAACTTCTGGTTTTAAAAGAGCCCGCCACCCTTTTCCTTTATTCCAACCTTCACCATTGTATTTGTATGCAACTTTTAACCCCCGATTAAATAGCATCGAAGTGATTTTCCCTTTTGATTCAATCCCTTTTTCAATATTTTTTCGGAAGCTTTTAAGTAATGCCGGAACACTCATCATAATCTCCGGTTTAAACTCTTGGATATTTGTGGGTACGTTACGCAACGTCTCCATCGGTGTTTTACCTACCTGGACCGACCCAACTGACGCTCCCTTGTACATAAAGGTATATAAACAGGCAGTATGCGCAAAAGAGTGGTCCCAAGGTAATATGGCTAAAGTCTTAAATTTAGGTGAAATATCTAAAACGGTGTTTGCTTGAACCACATTGGATGCATAGTTCAGATGTGTTAGCATGATCCCTTTAGGGTCAGCTGTCGTTCCAGAAGTATAGGAGATATTGGCTAAGTCATCGGGTTGAATGTTCGTCCATACCGCTTTAAACTCCTCCGCTTGTTTTGGGGATTTTAAAAATTCAATCCCCTGATCAATTAGATTTTTAAAGTACAAATCTTTAGGCCCTTTATTCTTAATCGGATCCAAATGAATAATAAATTCTACATCTGGGATCTCGTCTTTTATCTCTTCGATTTTCGAAGCCTGACCAGCAGAGACAATAACCATTCTAGATCCTGAATGAATCAATCTGAATTTTAATTCTGGTGATTCTAGTTTGACAGATAATGGCACATTAACGGCCCCGCAATATAAGATTCCAAGTTCACTAATCAACCATGAGTTCTGACCTTCAGACAAAAGTCCAACACGCTCACCTGGCTTTAATCCAATAGTTATAAGTCCTGCAGCAAAATGATATACCTGTTGTCGAATTTCGAGATAGGTGGAGGGGGCGAATTGGTTCTTGCTCTTCTCCCATAACAACGGATTGTTTGGAAATTTCGTTACGCTGGTCTCAAATAGTTCAATAAGTGTTCTCATTCTTTCAACTTTTATGTTGGTGTAGTTTATTTTATGTCGTTAGTGTTATTTAAGGCTAACACGCAAATGGTTTTAATGTTTTAGCTACCTTAGGCTAATCCGAATTTGTAAATAGTTTTCGATTTAAACGTCTCACCTGGATTAAGTGCTGTTGTTGGAAAACTAGGATGATTCGGAGAGTCAGGGTAGTGCTGTGTCTCTAATGCTAAACCTGCAAATCTGCCAAATTTTTCACCCCCTTGACCTTTGATGTCCGGAATATAATATCCAGTATACAACTGAATGCCTGGCTCAGTGGTGAATACTTCGACTTTCCGTCCTAATTTTTCTTCTGTAAGAATCGCCGCTTGAACTAACTTTTGATTTGGGTTTTCTAAAACAAAATTGCAGTCGTAACCATCCGGCAGATCATTGATGCGAGCTCCCACTAAGGTTGGCGAAGTGAAGTCAAATGGCGTGCCCGAAACTTTCGAAAATTCGCCAGTTGGAATTAACTCCTCGTTATTGACAGTTTTTGTTTGTGCCGCAATATAAAGTGAATGAGCTAAGATATTCGTTCCATTACCCGCTAAATTCAAATAAGTGTGGTTTGTGAGATTTATAACAGTTTTTTGATCCGTTGTAGCTTTGTAGTCAATACTTAACTCGTTTTTATTGTTCAATTGGTAGGTAACTGTAAGGTCTAGATTTCCAGGAAATCCTTCTTCCATATGAACACTTCTGTATTTTAACTCTACCCCAACTTGATTTAATTTACTGATCTCTTTGGGAACCCAAATCACCTTGTCAAATCCTGTGATCCCTCCATGTAAACAATTGTTTCCATTGTTGAGGGCTAAGGTATACGTTTTTTTATCGAGGGTGAATTTACCTTTCGCAATGCGGTTTGCATATCGGCCTGTAATACAACCAAAGCAAGGGCAGTGGTCGATATAGGAGTTAGAGATGTAATCTGAAAATGATTTGAATCCTAAGGCTATGTTTACTTTTCTACCCTCTTTATCTGGAGTCTCGATTGCAGTGATGATTCCCCCGTAGTTTGTTATTTTAACAGTTATCCCATTGTCATTTTTAAGGGTGTATAACAAGATTTTTTCACCCCTTCGGCCCTTGCCAAAAATGTATTTTTTTATTTTCATTAGGATTCATTTAGTTAGTTAAGCTTACACAAACGTAAAGAATAAAATAAAACAAAGCTATTTTTTTAGAAATGGAAAAATACGAATAAATCCCAACCATCATAATACATCTTTAATTTAAGTGTAAAAATATGATGAGGTATTTTAAAGGTAGTTGTGGCTTTCTTGAATCGCTTAAAGGCTCAATGAATTGACTTCTGTTAACTTGAGAAATTATTTTAAATTTGTTGTGACCATAAAGTAAATAATCAAAATTATCAAGACAGACGAAATGACAATACAACAGCTTAAAGCAAAGTTTATTGAAAAATATGGGGAGGGCGATATTCATGGTTACTTTTCCCCTGGGCGTGTTAACTTAATTGGAGAACATACAGATTATAATGGTGGTTTTGTGTTTCCTTGCGCCTTAAGTTTTGGCATTTATTGTCTAGTTCGAATGACTGATCGGAAAACGGTTCGATTTGCTTCTGAAAATCTAGGTTTTGAGGCTGAGGTCGGTATCGAAGAACTCAGCAAACCAATTGGGAAAGAGTGGGTGAATTATCCTATTGGGGTATTTGCTCAGTTTTTGAAAAAAGGGTTAGCTTTTGAAAAAGGTGCTGACCTTTTCTTCTATGGCGATGTCCCCACGGGAGCTGGATTGTCCTCTTCTGCTGCTTTGGAGGTGGCAACTGCGGTGTTGATTAATGAGGAGTATGGATTTGGTCTCGATCGCATTGAGTTAGCCTTGATGGCCCAGAAAGCAGAACACGAATTTGCTTTAGTTAATTGTGGTATCATGGATCAATTTGTATCTGCGATGGGAAAGAAGGATCATGCCGTTTTCCTAAATTGTGATACATTGTCCTATGATTTGGTTCCGGTCATTCTTGACGGCGTAAAGATTGTTATTAGCAATACCAATAGTCCACATAAACTTGATTCTGGAAAATATAATGAACGAGTAGCTGAGTGTCAGGCAGCTGTTAAAGCTATTCAGCCTTTTCAATCTATCAGTGCTTTAGGCGAAATTTCTTGGGCTGACTTCCTAAAAGTAGAAGCTAAAATTGAAGATTCTACGGTACGTCGTCGTGCCCGCCACGTGGTAAGCGAGATTCAACGTACAACCGATGCGGTTACAGCATTAAAAGCTGGAGACCTTGAGAAATTTGGCGTTTTAATGAATGGCTCACACGACTCCTTGCGCGATGATTATGAAGTGACCGGTCTTGAATTGGACACCATGGTTGAGGAGGGTCGAAAGATTACTGGCGTCATTGGTACACGAATGACTGGTGGTGGTTTTGGTGGGTGCACAGTGAGTTTAGTAAAAGATGAGGCTGTCGATATATTTGTCAGTCAAGTTGGAGCTAATTATGAAAAGCGGACTGGGCTTAAACCACTTTTTTATGTCGCCGAAATTGGTGATGGAGGGAAAAGATTATTCTAGATAAATAAAATAATTGTGTTGCTGAGTCTTTTAAAAGCTGTATTTTTAAATAATCTCCTGGCTCGTAAAAGTGCATTGGTAAAATAATTTTAATTTTGAATCCGAATGAGTGCTCCGTATTACGATATCATAGGCGATGTGCATGGTCATGCAACACTTCTGAAGAAACTTCTGAAAGAGTTGGGCTATGCCGTTGTTGGAGGAGTATGGAAACATCCGCAGCGTAAAGCAATTTTTATTGGTGATTTTATTAACCGTGGTCCTGAGATTAGAGAAACTATTCAGATCGTACGCTCCATGCAGGAGGCTGGCACAGCCCTTGCAATTCTTGGAAATCACGAATACAGCGCCATTCTCTATTATATCAAAGACTCAAAGGGCGTTTATCTATCAAAGCACATAGCGGGCAATCGTAATCAAATTCAAAGCACCATTACTGCTTTTTTCACCCGTGAGGAGGAGTGGCGCGACCATCGCAAATGGCTTCGGACCTTACCATTGTATTTAGATCTAAAAGAGATTCGTATAGTCCATGCTTATTGGAATAATTCTGATCTGGATTATCTGAAGGGCTTTATCCCAGCAGGAAGACTGAAAAAAGATTTTTTGCGCACCATTCACGAAAAACAACACTCTTCAGCAAACATCATACTTCGGATTCTTAAAGGACTTGATTTTAAATGCCCTTCTGACCTAATTCTGAAATGTTCTGAAGGATTAAGTAGAAAGTCATTTCGGATGAATTGGTGGGAGTCTCCACTGAATAAAACCTTTCGTTCATTAGCATTTGGGAATAAATTCACCCTCCCGGAATATACTGTTCCAAGAGAACTGGCTCCCTCCTTTAAGCCTTATGATCTGAATGAACCACCTGTGTTTGTCGGTCATTATAATTTGAGTGAAGGGGCTTCCGTTATGCAAGAAAATATCTGCTGTGTCGATAGCGGGGTAGTAGGGAATGAAATTCTTTCGGCCTATCGATGGAGCGGCGAAACGAAATTGAGTGCTGCAAATATTGTTAGCGTATCGGCAGACTAAAGCATTTAGATCTCTTCAATGCGGCTTTCTTATCCTTTTATTCCCACTCAATTGTTGCTGGTGGCTTAGAGCTAATGTCGTAAACTACTCGATTTATTCCACGAACTTTGTTGATGATGTCGTTCGAGACTTTAGCCAAGAATTCATAAGGTAAGTGAACCCAGTCAGCAGTCATGCCATCTGTTGAGGCCACTGCTCTTAAGGCAACTACATTTTCATAGGTTCGCTCATCGCCCATTACACCAACCGATTGAACAGGCAATAGCATAACTCCTGCTTGCCAAACTTTATCGTACAATCCCCATTCTTTTAGCCCATTGACAAAAATTGCATCTGCTTCTTGCAAAATCCGAACCTTCTCCGGCGTAACGTCACTTAAAATTCGAATTCCTAGTCCTGGACCAGGGAACGGATGACGACCTAATAATTCAGGTTTAATTCCTAATGCTTTGCCCACTCTACGCACTTCGTCTTTGAAGAGTAGATTTAAAGGCTCTACAACTTTAAGATTCATTTTAGCAGGCAGTCCACCTACGTTATGATGCGATTTTATTGTCGCGGAAGGACCATTGACGGATACCGATTCAATAACATCTGGATAGATGGTGCCTTGCGCAAGCCATTTAACCTCTTTTATTTTATGTGCTTCAATATCAAATACCTCAATAAAGTCGCGACCAATAATTTTTCGTTTAGTCTCAGGATCCGTGATCCCTTCTAGATCAGACCAGAATCGTTCACTGGCATCAACGCCAATCACGTTTAACCCCATATGCTGGTAGGAGTCTAATACATCTTGAAACTCATTCTTTCGAAGTAACCCGTTGTCGACAAAAATACAAGTTAGGTTTTCGCCAATTGCTTTGTGAAGCAAAACACCTGCAACTGTTGAGTCAACACCACCAGAAAGACCGAGTACAACTTTGTCGTTGCCAACAGTGCTTCTTATATTTGCAATAGTTGTTTCAATGAATGAATCGGGAGTCCAGTCTTGCTTACATCCACAAATATTCACCAAGAAATTTTCAAGTAGGATAGAACCTTCTGTGGTATGATAAACCTCTGGATGAAATTGAATTGCATAAGTCTCTTCACCTTCAATTTTGTAGGCTGCGTTCTCTACGTCATCTGTTGAGGCGATGATGGTGTAGTTTTTTGGCAAACTAACAATCGTATCGCCATGCGACATCCAAACTTGTGAGTTTGTACTAAGACCTTTTAATAAACGACTCTCTTTTTCAACAACCGTAAGCTTTGCTCTTCCATATTCTCTAGAGTCTGAAGCCGCAACTTCTCCACCAAAGAAATGAGCAAGATATTGAGCGCCATAACAGACTCCGAGTAGTGGAAATTGACCTTTAATCTTCTCGAGATTTATTCTTGGACCATTCTCATCACGCACCGAATAGGGACTGCCAGAAAGAATTACCCCTTTGACAGAGTCATCTAGTTCGGGATAGTGGTTGAAAGGGTGAATTTCGCAATATACATTATGCTCGCGAACACGGCGTCCAATCAATTGTGTGTACTGAGATCCAAAATCAAGGATGATAATTTTTTCCTGCATCGGTTGTTGTTTTTTGTCAAAAGGTAATGGTCACAAATATATGGATTATTGTCTTAGGGAAGTCGTTGTGTTGAAAAGTTAAGAATTCATTAATAGACTAATTGTTTTGTCTTGCTAATTTTCTGATTTAATTTAGTTGCAACTTTATCAAATAAAAAATGCCCAAATAAATGAGCATTTTTTAATCTGTTATGTGGTCGGTCTATAATTTCCGAAGCCAAATATTACGATAGCTCACTGGATTGCCATGATCTTGAAGAGCAATCCCTGCTGGGCCATGAAATTTATATTTTGGAATTCCAATATATTCTGTTGGACCGGATAGCTGAACATTGTTTTGTACTAAAACACCATTTTGAAGGACCGTTGCTCTTGCAGGGCTAAATAAGGTGCTGTCTGCTTTAAAGCGTGGTGCAGTATAAATTACATCGTATGTTTGCCATTCGCCTGGTTTTTTGCACACATTCACCAATGGAGGATGTTGTTTATAAAAAGATCCTGCCTGACCATTTCTGTAGGTTCTGTTGCCATAGTTGTCAAGCACTTGTAGCTCATAACGCTCTTGAAGAAATATTCCTGAGTTTCCTCTCCCTTGACTTTTACTCGCTGTATCTACAACAGCAGGGGTTCGCCATTCGATGTGAAGTTGGAAATCTTCAAAAGTCATTTTTGTTTTAAGACCACCAGTCCCTTTGGTTACTGTTGCACAATTGTCAGCGACAACCCATCCAGGTGCTTCACCTTTGTTGTTTGTCCAATTCTGAGCCAATCCTTCAGTTGTGCCATCAAATAAAACGATTGCGTCAGAAGGAGCATTTGAATTGCTTTCAGCAGGGGTGATAACCGCAACTTCTGGATCCCAAAATTCAGTCATTTCAGGTTTCATCTTTGCATTTTCAGGGTTTTGATGTTGAGCAAATGCTGTAAATGCTCCAAGGAAACTAGCTACTAATACGATTCTTTTCATTTTATAAAATTAGATAGATTAATTTATTTGATTTTTCTTAATAATCAGTTGAGTTCTTAAACTGCGATTGCAAAGGTAAATTTTTTATAATCCAAGATCCTTCATGACCTGATCAATTTTAAAATTAGTTTTTGCTTCTAAGGTGTCAAATTGGTCAGATGCTTTAAGTGTATCTTTAACTTCGATATAAAATTTTATTTTAGGTTCTGTTCCCGAAGGTCTAACCGAAACTTTTGTGCCATCAGTAGTGAAGAATTGTAGCACGTTGGCAGTAATCTTCTGGTTTATTGATTTAGTCGTATTTGAATTTAGATTCTTCTCTTCTAATGTCAAGTAATCTTTAACGATTGCTAAAGTGGATCCCGCAAGCTGTGAAGGTGGATTTGATCTGAAATTCACCATGAGTTGTTCAATCTCTTCTGCTCCACTTTTCCCTGTTCTAACGACATATTTCATTTTCTCTTTGGAGTAGCCATACTCTGCATAAATCTCAAGCAGAATGTCAAAAAGTGTTTTGTTTTGATCTTTTGCCCAAGCTGCAATCTCGGCCATTAAAGAACACGAGCTGACAGCATCTTTATCTCTTACGAAATCAGAAGGCATAAATCCAAAACTCTCTTCCCCGCCACCAATGTATTGCTTGATCCCTTCGTTTTCCCTAATAACCTCAGCAATGTATTTGAATCCAGTGTAGCAGTCGTAATATTCTACTCCATTTTTAGTTGCTATTTCAGCTGCTAATTCGGAAGTCACAATCGTCTTAACAACAAATTCAGTCCCTTTTAAGAGACCTAATGCTTTTCGTTGAGTAATGATGTAATATAGAAAAATCAAGACAGTCTGATTCCCATTGACTAATATAAATTCTCCTTGGTGGTTTCGAATGGCAATGCCTAGCCGGTCAGCATCTGGATCTGAGGCCATAACAAGGTCGGCATCAGTTTCAATTGCTTTTTCAATGGCAAGCTTCATAGCTGCAGGTTCTTCAGGATTGGGCGAGATCACGGTAGGGAAATCACCACTTACTACATCTTGCTCCGGAACATGAATAACGTTGGTGAATCCAAGTTTCGCTAACGCCATTGGTATAAGCTTAACTCCGCTTCCATGAATTGGAGTATAGACTATTTTTAGATCTTTTTGTCGCTTGATGATTTCAGGAGAGAGTGAAACAGTAACTACATTCTTGAGGAATTCTTGATCCATTGCATCACCAAGCATGGAGATATTAGCCTTCGGACCATTTCGCTTAATATGGTCTACTTTAACTTTTAGTACCTCTTGTATGATATTTTCATCATGTGGTTCAACGATTTGCGACCCATCATCCCAATAGGCTTTATAGCCATTATACTCTTTTGGATTGTGTGATGCTGTGATGATAATTCCACTTTGTAGTTTAAGATGACGAATGGCAAACGATATCTCGGGCGTAGGTCTGAGGTCTTCGAATAAATAAACTTTAATCCCATTAGCTGCGAAAATATCGGCTGCTGTTTCGGCAAAAAGCCGACTGTTATTTCGGCAGTCGTGGCCAATAGCAACACCGATCTGAGGTAGATGAGCGAAAGCAATTTTAAGGTATGTACTAAGACCTTGGGTGGCAGCACCAACTGTGTATATGTTCATCCTATTGCACCCAACACCCATGATTCCTCGCAGGCCTCCTGTTCCAAACTCAAGGTCGCGGTAGAAAGCATCGATAAGATTTGTATTGTCTGGATTATCAAAGAGCTGCTGCACCTCTGTTTTTGTATCATCATCATAATCACTAGTTAGCCATTGGTTGGCTTTAAGGATGATATTTTCAGGGGTGGCGGAATTTTTCATTTGAGTGTTGAATTAGGGTGCTACGTTGTGCTTTTTGTAAGCGATTTAAAACTAATCAAAGATAAAACTGATTTTTGATTAAAGAAAATAGATTTGGAAAAGAGTTATGTTGAGATTTTGAGTAAAATAAATCAATAATCGTTTGATAATTAAGGGATAAATCTTACTTTTGCCGCACAAATAAAAATAATGTCTAATCTATTAATTTTAAGCGCAATTTGAATGAGTGAAATTAACGAAAGTCTCGACACAAATGAGGCAGCGGATAAGTCCGCAAAAGTATCTGCTACGCCAGTAGCAAAAGCAGCAAAAAAAGCTAAAGTTACCGAAGAAGTTCCTGCAAAAGCCGCGAAGAAATCTAAAGTAGTTGCTGAGGCTCCTGCTGAAAAACCAGCTAAGAAGGCTAAGGTAGCTGAATTTGTTGAAACAGTTGAGGTTGTTGAAGCAGTTGAAGCTGTAGAAGAAGTTTCTGTTGTTACAGCAGAAAAGAAACCAAAAATTGCTAATGAAGCTCCTGTTGCAGCTGAACCTGCTGCACACAAAGTATTAAAAGAAACTTCTGCAGAAGCTGAAGAGGATTTTGATTGGGATGCCTTTGAAGGTACCAAATCAGTAAACAGTACTGCCACTAAAAAAGAGATGACAGACTTGTACGACAATACACTTTCTATTCTGCAAGAGAAAGAAGTTGTTGATGGACGAGTGATCTCGATGAATAAACGTGAAGTCGTTGTTGATATCGGCTATAAATCAGATGGTATTGTTTCTGTGAATGAGTTCAGATACAACCCAGCGTTGAAAATCGGCGATCAAGTAGAGGTTTATGTTGAAACTCTTGAAGACAAAAAAGGTCAGCTTGCACTCTCACACAAGAAAGCTCGTGCAATGCGCAGCTGGGATCGTGTTAATGCAGCCCTTGAAAATGACGAAATTATTACTGGATTCATCAAATGCCGCACGAAAGGCGGTATGATCGTTGATGTATTCGGAATTGAAGCCTTCTTGCCTGGTTCACAAATTGATGTTAAACCAATTCGTGACTACGATATTTATGTGAATAAAACAATGGAATTCAAAGTGGTTAAGATTAATCATGAATTCCGTAACGTTGTTGTTTCGCACAAAGCACTTATCGAAGCTGAGCTTGAGCAACAGAAGAAAGATATTATTTCTAAACTTGAAAAAGGACAAGTTCTTGAAGGAACTGTTAAGAATATTACCTCATACGGAGTATTTATCGACCTTGGTGGCGTAGATGGACTTATCCATATTACCGACCTAAGCTGGGGCCGTGTAGCTCATCCAAATGAAATCGTACAACTTGATCAGAAGATCAACGTGGTAATCCTTGATTTTGATGATGACAAAAAACGAATCGCTTTAGGCTTAAAACAACTTTCTGCTCACCCATGGGATAATCTAAGTGGAGAACTTAAAGTTGGCGATGTTGTTAAAGGCAAGGTTGTCGTTATGGCAGACTATGGTGCATTTATCGAGATTGCAGCTGGCGTTGAAGGTTTGATCCACGTATCGGAAATGAGCTGGTCACAACACCTACGTTCTGCTCAAGACTTCTTGAAAGTTGGAGACGAAGTAGAAGCGACTATCTTAACCCTTGATCGTGACGAGCGTAAGATGTCTCTTGGTATCAAACAAATGAAGAATGATCCTTGGGATAAGATCGAATCGAAATACACCATTGGTTCTAACCACGTTGCACGTGTGCGTAACTTTACCAACTTTGGTGTCTTTGTGGAGATCGAAGAAGGCGTTGACGGTTTGATCCATATCAGCGATTTAAGCTGGACTAAGAAAATTAAACATCCATCTGAATTTACGGCCATCGGATCAGAAGTTGATGTTCAAGTTCTTGATATCGACAAAGAAAATCGTCGTTTAAGTCTTGGTCATAAACAACTTGAAGAGAACCCATGGGATGTTTTTGAAACAATCTTTACCGTTGATTCAGTTCATGAAGGTACTGTGATTGATCTATTTGATAAGGGTGCTGTTATCTCATTGCCTTATGGTGTTGAAGGTTTTGCTACTCCACGTCATCTAGTTAAAGAAGATGGTTCAAACGTTAAGATGGATGAGAAACTTGACTTTAAAGTTATTGAATTCTCTAAATCTGCTAAACGTATCATCTTATCGCACTCTCGTGTTTACGAAGACACAAAGAAATCTGATGACACAGTTAAGAAAAAAGCAGCAGCTCCAAAAGCAGCAGCTAAAACTGTTAAAGCACCAAAAGATACCTCTGAGAAAACAACCCTTGGAGATATCAGCGAATTGGCCGCTTTGAGAACTCAGATGGAAGAGAACGAAAAAAATGATAATTAATCTGAATTTGTCTCGATTTTTGTTGTAAATTTATTTATGACATTGACCATTCAAAATGAGCCGAGTTTTTCAGTTGTTAAAATTGTAAAGAAACAGCTCAATAGTTATAATGCCCCTGACTTAAAAGCTGCCTTAATGCTGCTTTTGGGTCAGGGCATTTCTCATATAGTACTTGACCTAGAGGAGTGTGAGCATAGTGATTCATCAGGTTTAAGCGCTATTTTATTGGGGAATCGACTTTGTGAAGACCAAGAGGGAACTTTTATTTTAGCTAACCTCTCTTTGAATGTTGAAAAACTAATTAAAATTGCCAGTTTAGATAAGGTGCTGATTATTGCCGCTAATGTCCAAGAGGCTGAACGGTTATTAAATAAAAAATCTGAATTGAAGTAATAATTCGAGCCCGGTATATGCCGGGTTTTTATTTTTTTATTTTTTATATTGCTAGACGATCAACACCAGTTAAGATGCTCCCATTTTCAGTAACTATATTAGGCAGTAGCTCTGCACTTCCTACCTTAACTAGGTTTCCTACCTCTCAGGTTGTGAACCTAAATGAGAAATACTATTTGGTCGATTGCGGGGAAGGAGCACAAATTCAACTTCGCAAGTTTGGATTTAAATTAAGCAAGATTAACCATATCTTTATCTCGCATCTTCACGGTGATCATATCTTTGGACTGCCTGGGCTTATCTCTTCGATGACGCTTGCCGGCAAGAAGGGAGAGCTGCATATTTATGCCCCTTCTGAGTTGAAAATGATGATGGATCCTTTGCTGAAATTTATGAATGAGTCGGATGCTGATTTGTCGATTCTATACCATCCCTTGAATTTTCGCAAAAGAGCACTGATTTTTGAGGATGCCAGACTTACTGTCGAGTCTTTCCCACTGAAACATCGAATACCATGCTGTGGATTCCTGTTTAAAGAAAAGCCGCATGAACTAAATCTTCGCGTTGATCAACTAAAGTTTTATTCTGTGCCCGTGAAAGATCGCGTGGCTATCAAAGGGGGTGCGAATTTTGTTTTGCCTGATGGTCGAGTCATTCCAAATGCAGAGCTAACTTTTCCAGCAGAGCCTGTTCGATCTTATGCATTTTGCTCCGACACCTTACCCCGGAAGCAAATTCTCCCAATTATTAATGGCGTTGATCTTTTATATCACGAAGCAACATTTTGCGATGATCTTAAAGAATTGGCTTTAAAAACTTTTCATTCTACTGCAAAACAAGCTGCCGAGATTGCAAAACAAGCGGAAGTAAAAAGATTAATCATAGGTCATTTTTCTAGTCGCTACAAAAACGAAGAGCCTCTGGTTACCGAAGCATTTGCACAATTCCCAAATACATTTGCGGCCAACGAGGGGTGTCGTTTCGACCTTTAAAAGATCTAGTTAGGATTCCTTCTCTTCGGAGAACTCTTTGTTGAAATTGACTAGGTAAAGTCGTTCTGTAGGACGCGTAAATGCGGTATAAGCCCAACGTAAGTATTCTCGATCAATCATCTCTTCGGTGAGGTAGCCATGGTCTAAAAAGACCGCCTTCCACTGTCCCCCTTGCGACTTATGACAAGTTAAGGCATAGGAAAATTTTACTTGTAAAGCATTGAAATATTCATTCTCTCGAATCTTCTCCCATAGAACCCTTTTATTTCGAATGTCGGGATAGTCTAGGACAATCTCATCAAAAAGTCGTTTCTGATCGCTTTGTGATAGCGCCGGAGCTTCAACGGTTAAAGTATCTAAAATAATTTTGCAATCGATCTCCACATCTTTTAGGTCGATAAATCGTAAGGTGACATTGACAAAATGAAATCCGTATTTCTCTTCATACTTTCTGATCTTAACAACTTCTGCGATGTCTCCATTGGCAATAAACCCTAGCTCCTCTGATGCTTTTGCCCAAAAATAGTTATTCTTAACACTCATCACTAGATCGCCAGTGGAAAGTTGTTCTTCCCGGTATAGTACAGATCGGCGGATTCCTTCATTGAATTTATTCGCTCGCTTGTTTGATCGAGTCACGACAATCGTTTCGTCTACGCCAAATTTATGGTAACAGCTTGAAATCTCTTCGATTAATTCACTACCACCTATGTGTAAGATGTCGCTGTAGCCGACTGTTTTAATCTTCCAATAACCTTTGTAGTTCTCGTCAAGCAGCAGGTTTCTGATTAAGGTTGCATTCGCTAGAATACCTGATTCTGTAGCTTGCCGCACAACTTCCGTTAATTCACATTTGATAATATCAAGATCAAAATAGCTTAACTCTTCTTCCTCCAATGCTGGACTAATACTAAATCCAACGGGTGGAAGTTGGGCCGTATCTCCAGCAATGATTATTCGACAATTTTCGCCCGACATAACATATTCAATCAAGTCAGATAGCAGATAACCTGAACCGAAGATGGTATTCTCTTGACTTTGATTGGCAATCATAGAGGCCTCATCAATGATGAAAATGGTGTTTTTATGCAGGTTTCTATCCAGTGCAAACTTCCCTATTCCATTGCTATTTGACTGCTGCCGATAAATTTTTTTATGGATTGTAGTTGCTTGGCGGTCGGAGTATCTTGATAATACCTTTGCTGCTCTTCCTGTAGGGGCTAGGAGGATCGTTTTCATCTGAATTTGATCTAAGACTCTAACTAAAGCGCTTAAAGCAGTCGTTTTTCCTGTTCCTGCATAACCTTTTAGTAAGAATGCCATTCTAGGATTGGTGACGGTGATAAACTCAGCTGCTTTGTCAGCCATCTCTGTCTGACACTCTGTTGGTTCGAACCTTATTTGCTCGATGATTTGCGTGGAGATGTAACTTTTTAACATGGTAGCTCTTTTCACCTGATTCGTTAGCAAAGGTTGGTCATTTTTTTTAAATTTGTAGCCATACGAACTAATACAATATAACTAAAAATGCGTGATATCTGTTTTATTGACAAAACTTTCGATAGCACACAGACTTCAAACTATCATTTGTCAGTCCAGATAGGGCTCGATGGGTTATACTTTACAATTCTTGATCTCTCCAAAGGAAAATATATTTTATTAAATGGTCATCATTTTTTTCTTAAACGGCCTCGTTTGCTCCTGAAACATGTGCGTGAGGTGTTTGAGGTAGAAGATGTTTTGAACCAGACTTTTAAGAGTGTTGAAATTCTCTACTCAACACGCAAATTTACACTAGTACCTCAGGCCTTTTTTAAAAAGGGTGTTGAGGAGAAGCTTTTGTGGTTTAACAATGTCGAGGAGAGAGGATTTAATGTGATTAAAAACCTTTTTACGAAGGCTGGAGCTTACTGTATCTTTGATATACCAGAAAATTTACAGTCATTTTTATCAGAAAAATTTCCCAAATGTGAAATAAAGCATACGCTATATCCGTTAGTCGAGGGCGCACTGAAACGAAACTGGTCATCTGCAAAAAAGGTTCAAGTGTACCTGAATTTCTTTCGGGATCAATTTGAACTTGTTGTAGTTAAGGGATCGGCGCTTGTTTATAGTAATATGTTTCATTACAAAACAGAACGTGATATTTTGTATCATGTGCTCTTTACTTTTGATCAGTTAAAGCTCGCATCTGACCAGAGCGACCTAATACTTCAAGGGCAACTTCCTCAAGTTTCACCAGTCTATCACTTGTTTAAGAAATATGTGAAGTTGACATCTTTTGCACGATTAGATACCACCTATCAATATAGCTATACCTTTAGTCAAGTTCCAGAGCACTATTACTCCACGCTTTTAAGTGTCTACAAATGCGAATAATTGGCGGAGCATTTAAGAGTCGGATTTTTAGACCAGCTAAGAATTTCAAAGCCAGACCAACAACTGATTTTGCTCGAGAGAATTTATTCAATATTTTACATAACCGGTATGATTTAGAAACTAAAAAAGTTCTGGATTTATTTAGCGGGACCGGATCTATTTCATTTGAATTTGTCTCTCGCGGTTGTCCACATGTGACTTGTGTAGAGATGGATCGATCTCATTTTCAGTTTATTTGTTCGGTAATCGAGAAGCTCGGAGTCAAACAATCGGTTCGAGCGTTAAATCTAGATGCTTTTAAATATATTGCGAAATCAGCTGAGCAATTTGACTTTATCTTTGCTGATCCCCCTTATGAATTAAAGCAAATTTCTGAAATTCCCGATCTTATCCTTGGCGGCCAATTGCTTCATCCCCAAGGTTTGCTAATATTAGAACACGGGAAGACGAACGATTTTTCAAATCATCCATTATTCTTGGAAATTAGAAAGTATGGAAGTGTCCATTTTTCTCTGTTTTCTCGCGTAGCTCCTTGATTTTTATCCTAATTGCTTATTTTATTGCAACATATGAAATTCAATACTTAAATTTCATATTTATTTACTTTCGAACCATTTGAAGTAACGAAAATTGCCTTATATTTGCACCTCCTAATTTAATTAGGTGATTAAAAAGTTCTTCGAAGATAAAAATGGTTTGGTAGTTCAGTTGGTTAGAATGCCGCCCTGTCACGGCGGAGGTCGCGGGTTCGAGTCCCGTCCAGACCGCCATTTTTGTTCTTAAATTATTGGTTTGGTAGTTCAGTTGGTTAGAATGCCGCCCTGTCACGGCGGAGGTCGCGGGTTCGAGTCCCGTCCAGACCGCAAAGCTTCAGAAGAAATTCTGGAGCTTTTGTGTTTTTATAAAGTCTGTTTTTTCTTTGGCTTTTTTACAAAAAAAAATACCTTTTCACCCGACAGGTACAACCTAATTGCGATTTTATTACCTTAGCATCGTTAAATTAGACGCATGTTCGAAAATTTACACCAGCCATATCCTTTTAATAATCACTTTAAACACAATGCCAAAACTATTGGCTTGGTTGGAATGAGCTTTGTGCTTTTGGTACTGTATTTCCAACCTTTTGGCATTAATTTTTTAAAGTCGGAAAATGACGGTTACTTTGTTTTAGGCGCTGGTGTCATGTGCGTACTGAGTCTTCTGGCTAACAACCTTATTTTGCCAGGCTTAATGCCTGGAACTTTCAATACAAATAGCTGGACCGTTTTAAAGGAGATCATTTGGAATATCTGGCTCTTTAGTAACCTCTTTGTGATCCTAATCCTGATGGCATGGAATGTAAACCAAACCGAACTCGAAGCACTTCCTGTTTTTCGTACAGGCGCATTAGCCCTATTGCCACTAATTCTTTTAAATTTGATTAACTATAACCATACTCTTAAAGCTAAGATGGTTAGTGTTTTGGATAATAGCCGCCGTCATTTTTTCGGGGATGAGAAGATGGTTCCAGGTCCAAATAAAGATTTTCATCTTGTAGGCGAAAATGGAAAAGATCATTTTAATGCCGTATTGTCTGATATTTTAGTCTTTCACTCCTCGGGTAATTACATCGAAATTTTTTTAATGGAGAAGGGAGTTTGCAGAAAGAAACTTTTCCGTCAATCCTTTGTCTTTTTAGAGCATCAACTCGAGAAAAACGATCACTTTGCTAAGTGCCATCGCTGCTGGATCGTGAATGTGAATAGAGTCGAAACGATGTCAGGTAATTCTAAAGGTTATTTTCTTGATCTCGATAAATTGGAGTTTAAAGTTCCAATCTCCCGCAATTTTATTTCTAGCTTTCGAGCCTTAACACAAGCTGATTCTTAGCTAAATTGCTCATTATTGTTCTGTATTTCGTCCCTGAACAAATTGCATTTCATCCCAAATTCCTGCATTTGTTCCCTTTTTCTGCTAAGTAACCCATTTGTAATTTGTGAATTGATTTAGTACTTATCATTGTACTGTTTTTAAATATCAAAGCTACTTCTTGCTACTTGCACATAGACTAATTACGAAAATTTCTGAACATGAAAAATCTGAATATTGGTGGACTTCAAATTGACCTACCTATTATACAAGGTGGAATGGGCGTTGGGATTTCCCTATCTGGATTGGCAACGGCTGTTGCGAATGAAGGTGGCGTAGGTGTTATCTCTCCTGCAGGGATCGGTTTTCTTTATAAAGATCACTCTTCCGATTATCTTGAAAATTGCATTTACGGTTTAACCGAAGAGATTCGGAAGACTCGTGAAAATACCAAGGGTGTGATTGGCGTAAATATCATGGTTGCCCTGACGAACTATGCCGATCTGGTTGAGACTTCCATTAAAGAAGGAGTTGATATTATTTTTTCTGGTGCTGGTTTGCCTCTTGATTTACCCAAATATCTAACGCCAGGGTGTAAAACACGCCTAGCTCCAATTGTTTCATCAGCACGCGGTGCCGCCTTGATTTGTAATAAATGGAAAGCTAATTTCGATTATCTTCCAGATGCTATTGTAGTTGAAGGCCCTAAAGCTGGTGGTCATCTTGGATTTAAAATTGAACAAATAGATGATGAGGCTTTCACGCTCGAAAATATTATGCCTGAAGTTATAGCCATTGCAAATGAGATCGGCTTGGAGAATGGTGTAGTTATTCCTGTAATTGCTGCTGGTGGAATTTATACTGGAGCTGATATCGATAAGTTTTTGGCTATGGGAGCTGCCGGAGTACAGATGGGCACTCGTTTTGTTACTACAGTCGAATGTGATGCTTCTGATAAATTTAAACAAGCCTACCTGGATGCTAAAAAGGAAGATGTACGCATAATCAAAAGCCCAGTTGGAATGCCAGGTAGAGCGATCTCAAGTTTGTTCTTAGACCAAGTCGACGCTGGAACTAAACAACCCAAAAATTGCCCCGTTAATTGCATCAAGACTTGTGATATTAGTACTGCTCCTTATTGTATAATCGCTTCTCTTTCAGCGGCTCTAAAAGGAAACTTTAAACATGGGTACGCTTTTGCTGGAAGTAATGTCTGGAAAACAGATCGAATAATAACAGTCAAGGAGTTGTTCACGGCATTAATTAATGAATTTAACGACTATCGAAATTCTATAAATCTTTCGCTAGTCTAAGATCAACAAAACATTTTCAAGCTTTAGAAAAGATGATCAAATCCAATTGTTCATCTTTTTTTTATATTTTTGATCCAAGGAAATTCACGACTCAATAATTGAAAGAAATCAATACCCGTATCCATCTTCTTATTGAGCATTATATGCTTTCGAAATTAAGTAAACGATCATGATTTATTCTAAACTAATACAAAAATCCCTAGGCATATTCCTGGGTCTAGCTTTATTTATCCATGCCCCTTTGAGGGCACAGGATGTTCAAACGCAGGCAATTAAATTTGGACGCGTCTTAAATCTGATCGATAATTTCTATGTCGACACGACAAATGTGAATAAGCTTACCGAACATGCGATTAGCGAGGTGCTCTCCTCTTTAGATCCCCATTCCGTTTATATCACCAAAGATGAAGTGGCCGAGATGAACCAACCTCTAGAAGGAAATTTTGAGGGGATTGGAATATCTTTTAATATCTACCAAGATACCTTGATGGTTTTAACGACAATACCTGGAGGTCCATCGGAGCAGGTAGGACTTAGGCCAGGTGATCGGATCATAAAAGTCGACGGAAAATCAATTGTAAATATTGGATTGAAAAATCCAGCAGTTTTTAAATTGCTTCGCGGGGATAAAGGGACTAAAGTGAATCTAAATATCCTAAGAAAAGGTGAAAAGGACTTGCTTGATTTCACAATTATTCGTGACAAGATACCTATCTTTAGTCTCGATGCTGCCTTCCTTTTGAATTCAGAAACAGCCTATATCAAACTTAATAAGTTTGCTGCTACTACCGTAGATGAATATAAAGAGGCTATGACTACGTTGAATAAAAAGTCGAAAATTCGAAATCTGGTGTTAGATCTAAGAGGTAATGGTGGCGGATTTCTTGGCGCAGCATTTGAATTGGCAAATCAATTTCTAGATGAAAAGAAACTCATTGTTTACACCGAAGGGATCCATAGTCCAAGACGCGATTATTATTCTACCATGCGCGGTGATTTTATGAATGGAAATTTGATTCTATTGATCGATGAAGGTTCTGCTTCTGCCTCTGAAATTGTCTCTGGTGCTATTCAAGATTGGGATAGAGGGGTCCTAATTGGTCGTCGTTCATTTGGAAAGGGTCTGGTTCAACAGCCATTCCCAATGCCTGATGGCTCATTAATTCGACTTACTACCGCACATTATTATACCCCTGCTGGACGGAATATTCAAAAGCCATACAAGGATGACCTCAAAGATTATCGGAACGATTATGAGAAGAGATTTACTAAGGGGGAGATGTTTAATAAAGATAGTATCTCTTTGCCTGATTCTTTGATGATGAAAACATTGGTTAGTAAACGAAAAGTTTATGCTGGTGGTGGCATCGTGCCAGATATCTTTATTCCAATGGACACCTCTAGGTTCTATCGCTATTTCAATACGTTAGTTCGCAAAAATATCGTATTTCCTTTTGTAGTGGGGTACCTAGATCATAATCGAGATATCTTAAAGAGCAACTATGCTTCCTTAGACGACTTCCGGAAGAATTTTCAGGTAACGGAGGAGATGATGGCTGAATTAATTCGACAAGGGGAGAAAGAAAAAATTAAAAAAGATGCGGAGAGTTTGCAGGTTTCTAGTGTTTTAATCAAACGTCAGATCAAGGCCTTCATCGCACGTGAGCTGTTTAATACTAGTGCCTTTTATCAGATTGTTAGCGAGGATGATCCAGAGCTTAAAAAAGCGTTAGAGATTCTTTCTGATCAGCAAGCTTTTAATCGTTATCTGGGTAAATAGTTCTTCGCGACAGATCTTCTTAACTTCGTTTGATCTTGTATTTTTATGCCTGTGATTCTAGATTGGGTCTACTCAAATAAATTAGAAATAGGGGGGACTCTATTCGGATTAATCTATATCTGGTTTTCGATCCGTCAAAATATCTACACTTGGCCAGCTGGGATACTTACTGCTTTGTTTTATTTTGGCGTTTTCTTAGATTCTAAACTTTATGCAAGTATGTCGTTGCAAGGCTATTACTTGATCATTAGTGTTTATGGTTGGTATAGTTGGACTGAAAAAGGGAATCTAGAGGAACGGTTGAAAGTTTCTCGGAGCTCGAAGGCACTTTGGCTTAAGCTTGTATTCCTTGAATTAGCTTTACTAAGCTTTATGTACGCTATCTTAAGTCGATTTACCGATTCTCCAATACCTTTGGCCGACGCATTTATTACCTCCTTAAGTATTATCGCAACTTGGATGTTAGCGCGTAAGAAGCTCGAAAATTGGTTGATTTGGATCGTTGGTGATCTTATCTCCTCCATATTGTACCTTTATTTAGGCCTTTATCCAACTGTTTTTCTTTTCTTTGTATATGCAATAATGGCTGTTGTCGGCTATAACGAATGGCGAAAAGAGCCGGATCTAGTTGCCAGTAGAACTCAGACGGTATGATTCGAATTGTAATCACTGGACCCGAATCAACGGGAAAAACTGCCTTGGCGCAAAAATTGGCCGAAGCCTATAATACAGTTTGGATGCCAGAGTTTGCTAGGACTTATGTTGAGAAGTTAGGAAGATCCTATGATTATGATGATGTTGTCGTTATTGCTCGTCATCAGATCGAACAAGAGGAACAATTAGCTTTGCAAGGCGATGTTGAGATTTTGTTCCTGGACACTTGGCTTATTCTGACTAAAGTTTGGTTTGACTTAGTTTTTAAAAAATGCCCTAATTGGTTGATTGACAAGATTAAGTCATCAAAGGTCGATTTGTTTTTAGTTTGTAGTACCGATATAGAATGGGTAGCCGATTCTGTTCGGGAGAATGGTGGAGCAAGAAGAGAGGAATTGTTGAGGATTTATTGCCAAGAGATTGAATCATTTGGGTTTAAATATGAACTAGTAAATGGATTCGGAAATTCTAGACTTGCAAATGCTTTGATTGCTTTGAAAAAACATGGTTTCTAAGTGGAAATAAAAGAATAATTTTGAAACTTTTAAAATATAAATACCATATTATACGCTTAAATTAATGGAAAAAAACATGAAAGAAGAGGATTTCTGGATCGATTCGACCGTTAGACCTTTACTCGATGCTAGTTCATTTAATGTTTTATCGCATCAGCATCGAGCTGGTGAATCAATGCCTTCTGCTAAGAAATTAAAAACTCTTGTAGATAAAATTAGACAGCTTATATTTCCAGGGTTCTTTGGCGAAATTGATCTGAAGTCTAGTACCCTCGAATCGTTCATGTGTACCCTCGTAAATGAAGTTAATGTTATCTTAACTGATCAAATTTTTTCAGGCCTTTGTTTTGTTTGTGAACAAGAGGCGAATCGTGATCTTTCAGGAAAAAGGATTGATGCAGAAAGTGTTTCTGATAAATTCATTCGAGCTCTGCCCGAGCTACGACGCGTTATGATTACGGATGTAAGTGCTGCCTATTTGGGCGACCCTGCTGCTAATAGCATGGGAGAGGTGATCTTTTGCTACCCAGCGATAAAAGCCATTTCTAGCTATCGCATTGCACATAGTCTATTTTCTCTTGGAGTTCCCTTGATCCCTCGGATAATTACAGAGATGGCGCATTCTGAGACCGGTATAGACATTAATCCAGAAGCTGTTATTGGAGAATATTTTACAATCGATCATGGTACTGGAGTGGTCATTGGCTCCACAAGTATAATTGGTAAAAATGTGAAGGTTTTTCAGGGTGTTACCTTGGGCGCTAAAAGCTTTCCTCTGGATGAAAACGGAAATCCTGTCAAGGGTATTCCTCGCCATCCTATCGTTGAAGATAATGTGATCATCTATTCAAATGCCACTATTTTGGGACGAATCACAATTGGTCACGACTCAGTTATTGGCGGAAACGTGTGGGTAACAAACGATTTAGTTCCTTATTCGAAAGTTGTTCAGACTAAGAATAAAAGCACCGAGTTTTTTCATGGAGGTGGTATTTAGAGCCTTTTTCAGTATAATGTATGCTTCAACATTCAGAATAATTTCACATTGATCTTAAAGGTCTTATCTTAGCCTTTAGAGGAGATAACTAATAAAAAACAAGTGAGTAGGTTTAAAATCGTAGCAAAGACTTTTGCAGGGCTTGAGCATATTTTAGCAACAGAGATTAAGGCCCTGGGTGGTGAATCTGTTACTGTTGAACGAAGAGCTGTTTCCTTTTTTGGGGATCAAGAGATGATGTATAAGGCCAATTTTCATTTGCGAACAGCATTGAAAATCCTCAAGCCAATTGCTGAATTCGATGTTGAAAATCGAGATGATTTATACGATCACGCTAAAAAAATCCCATGGGACAAATATCTGGCTTTAGGAAAGTCGTTCGCACTTGATAGTACCGTTCAGTCTGAGATGTTTCTCAATACGATGTATGCCTCGCTGAAAGTTAAAGATGCCATCGTCGATAAGTTTAGGGAGCAGACCGGTAAAAGACCTTCTGTTGACCCAGAGAATCCTGATGTGCGTATAAACGTCTATTTAATGGGCAATCGATGCATCTTATCCTTAGATAGTTCGGGAGAATCGCTTCACAAAAGGGGTTATCGTATTGGACAAGGTGATGCTCCACTCAATGAGGTGTTAGCAGCCGGAATGATCCTATTGACGGGATGGAATGGTGAACGCGACTTTATTGATCCGATGTGCGGTTCAGGCACCCTTTTAATTGAAGCTGCACTGATCGCAAAGGGTATACCTCCTGGGATGTATCGGACCTCTTTCGGTTTTGAAACATGGCCAGATTTTAATGAGGAATTATTTGCGGAGATTTGTAATGGTGATTATGAAAAGGAGAGTTCCTGCAAGATTATTGGTTCTGACATTTCCATTAAGGATGTTGCTATCGCACGAGCTAATATAAAAAGTGCTAGCCTGACGAAAGTAATCGACCTAGAAGTTCAGGATTTCCTGATTCTTACGCCGCCTTCGGCTCCAGGGATTATAATCACGAATCCACCCTATGGAGAACGGATGAAACCACAGTCGATTGTTGAACTTTATGCTGCAATTGGTGATAACCTTAAGAATAAGTTTGCGGGTTATGAGGCGTGGATTATTTCCAGTTCAATGGATGGGCTGAAGAGTGTGGGACTTAAGCCTGCAAAGAAAATTGATCTTTTCAATGGTGCATTAGCCTGCAGCTACCGTTGTTATGAGTTATTTCAAGGAAGTCACAAGGAGGCTGTAATCATCAAAAAGAGGGTGATTTAGCCATCACATGTTTTATTCGTAATTTATCTCATTTGGCTTACCTCCTAAGAAATCATCAAATTTTGCTTTGGGCTGTCCGAAGATATTAAAGATGTAAGGTGTCGTCCCCTGCGGAGCAATGGGAATCCAACTTAGTCTGATTTCGAGCACATTAAAAACTAATGATTCATTGTGGATGCGCATTCCAACTCCAATGCTACCAATGAAACTGTCATTGAAGATTTTGCTCATATCATTTGATAAACATGCTCCATCAGCAAAGAAATAATGCGCAAATCGAAAACCCGATTGATGCCATTCCCAGAATCGCACGGTCTCCATATTAAACTTTAGTCTATTGGTAGCTTTGGTTTGAAGCGAGAAGTAATCACGTATCCCAAATTTATGGTTAACCATCAGGTATTCTTCGGGATAACGATTGATTCCTGACAGGAGTTCAAAATTGATAAAGAAACGATAAGGATGACTATTGATGTAGACAAAGTTAGAGAAGTAGTTTCCGCTGATCAGAATAGCACCTTGCTCAATACTAGAGTCGTGAAAATACCCACCTAAGCCTAATTTCCATTTGAAATAACTCCCCCCGTTTGCGATGTGAGCTTTTGAATAGTTGAAATGTATATATGGCCGCACCCTCGTGGCATTTAGGTCAAATCCTGCTGCCAGCTCAGCATATCTTCCATAAGGAATGTCTTCAGTTACGCCATAGCCGTATATTCTGTTGTCTTTAAATAGCTCTCGTTTGCTAAAACCAATGGACCCAAGGAAAAAGTCATGACTTCTAAAAATGCTGTTCTCTGGAAGAATGCTCTGATTCTTAAAGTAGTTTTCATGGACGTATCTACCCGATAAAATAGTATTTCCTAATGTTGGACTATTACTTTTAAGTCTTCGGCCATACCATGCATCCGAATGCAGGTAAGAGACTGCGGTGTCAAGTCGGGTATAGGAATAAGGTGTAGCGAAATGATCTGAGAAAACGCGGTCGACATTTATCCCACCTGCCCAGTCTTCTTTGGAAGCGATAAATCGTTTCTCAACAAATGTTATAAGTTCATTTTTGCGATAATCATCAGTGTATTCAAGCCCTATTTGGATAAACTTGCGATCTAAATTGCTGATATGATAATTGAAGCTGCCTCCCCATTTATTTATTTCATTGGGATAATAGTCACCTCTTGCTGAAAATTGGTGCCCTAAGCCAAACATATTCTGATCCGTTAGCTCAAGTTCTTGATTATCTTTATTCAAGTCTCCTCTTAGCCCATATTCAAATTTTTCCTTTATAATCACTAAAACATCGACAGTCTCAGGCTCGACTTTTGAATAAGATAAGGTAATGGCAACGTCTTGTATGTAGGGTAAATCTCTGATAAACTTTTCATTCTCTGCCATTAATTTAGGGTTTATGAGCTCTCCTGGATTAAATAGAAGCTGACTCATTAATCTCTTTTCGGTAGTTTTTGTGTGAATTCTATTTCCTACTTTACTGAGCCATTGAGTGGTCTTCCCAAGTGTGTCTTGCAAAGTTGGCCCCCAAATATCGAGTTGTAATATTCGTATTTTGCCAATTTTCTTGCCATTGTACTCTGTGAAATAAAGTGAACTATTGACACCAAGAAGTTCTTTTGTGCTTTTATTTTCTCGAATAATGGCTGCCAGCAAATTGCGAGACAAGAAATTTCTATCTCCTTTTGTTTTGAAATTTGAAAGCCCATTAATTTTTAGATTATCACTGTTTTTATCACTTGACATCCGAATGCTGTCTTTTGAACTATTCGTGTATTCTAGCTTCGTAACTTTAGGATTGGCAAGTTCTTCTTTATGTAAAAGCAGCTCCGGTAAACTATCACCTTTGAAAACTGATTTATTTTCAAATTTATCGCTTGTATCAAGCCCATAACGATAACTGCATAAGTCTATAGCGAATGTCGGACTTATGATAGTCATACCAAATAGAATGACCAAAAAACCATATTTACGAATGATAATTTTCAACTGTACTTTGAGAGATCTGTAGTAGACTGAATTTTTAAATGGTTTTCAGTTCAAAGTTATGATTTAAAAGAAAAAATATAGAAACAATATACTAAATTGGCCGTTATATATTTAAAGAGATTGTACATTGTGAGAATTTCAATTTTGTTATGACGCAACTTAAGGCAGTAATATTTGACATGGATGGTGTTTTGATTGATAGTGAGCCTCTTCATTATCTAATCGAACGTGAGATTTTTGAAAAATTAGGACTTGATGTATCCCCAGAGATCCACCGAACCTACTTAGGCACTGCGACGGATTTTATGTATCTCGACTTAATAGCACGATTTGGTCTTTCTCAAACTCTTGCTGATCTGCTAAAGTTGGATGAGTTATTTCGGTGTGAGTATTTTAACTCCTTGCCTTCTTTGGTTCTAAATCCAGGTGTTCGTGTGATTTTAAATGAGTTAAGAAACGCTGGAATAAAAATGGGCGTAGCAACCTCTTCTTCACCCTCAATCGCTAATATCTTACTCGAACGAGGAGATATTAAATCATATTTCGAAGTGGTTATGACAACAAGTGAAGCAGGGAAAAGCAAGCCAGAGCCAGTTGTTTACCAGGCTGCAGCTAATAAACTAGGTGTAGTGCCCCACGAATGTTTGGTTTTTGAAGATTCCCCCAATGGTTTGTTGGCTGCCAAAAGAGCCGGCATGACTTGTATTGTGTTGCGCACTGAAACAGTATCAGCGGAGGAATTAATCTTAGCTGATTATTCGATTGGATCTTTTGAAGAAATTACATTAGATCAATTGAAGAGATATTTAAAATAACCCATTATAAGAATGAATAACAACTTTTCGGGAGAAGCATTTAAAGTCTTACGGAATAAAGATTTTAGTCTTTTCCTTTCGTATCGTTTTTTATTGACTGTGGCTAACTTGATGCAGTCGGTTATTGTCAGTTGGCAACTTTATTCGATCACTAAGAATGTTCTTTCACTTGGAATGATTGGTTTGACGGAGGTCATACCTCAAGTGAGTATCGCCTTGTTTGCTGGTCATTTTGTGGATGTATGGGATCGTAAGAAGATAATATTCTACACCACCTTTTTATTGCTTATTAGCTCTGTTATACTTACAATTTACAGCTTGCCAGATTCGTCTATGCAGCAATTGTATGGCGTAGCTCCAATTTTCGTAACCATATTTATTACTGGAATTGTCCGAGGGATATTGATGCCAGCGCATACTGCTTTGTTAGGACAGTTAGTGACACGCGATTTGCTAACTGCTGCTTCTACTTGGAGCAGCACTGTCTGGCACATCGGCGCCGTGGTTGGACCAGCATTGGGCGGTTTAGTCTATGGATTTTGGGGCATAGTGCCTGCATATAGCTTAGTGCTTGCTTTGTACCTTATTTGCTCCATCTTGCTTTTGATGATTAAGAGTCCAGGAAAAGTGGCACTTGTTAAGGGTGCAGTTGAAGGGATCTTTGCTCGGATTAAAGAGGGTATCTACTATGTTTTTGAGCGAAAGATTCTGCTAAATGCCTTTGCATTAGATATGTTTGCAGTCCTTTTTGGAGGTGCTGTGGCAATGCTTCCTGTTTTTGCCTCTGATATTTTAAATGTGGGTCCCGAAGGATTAGGATTTTTGCGTGCTTGTCCAGCTATTGGCGCAATTATTATGTCTGTGATTCTAACTTTTAAGCCACCCGTTTCCAGATCAGGATATCATATGCTAATCAGTGTGTTCGGATTTGGCCTTTGTATGATTGTGTTTGCCTTGTCGACAAGCTTCATCTTATCGGCATTTTGCCTTTTCTTAAGCGGAGTTTTTGATAATGTAAGCGTAATTATCCGTTCGAGTATTCTTCAACTCTATACGGCAGATGAGATGAAAGGACGTGTGGCGGCTGTTAATAGCATCTTTATAGGTTCTTCCAATGAGCTAGGAGCTTTTGAATCAGGTGTTGCTGCTCGTTTTATGGGTATTATCCCTTCGGTGGTTTTTGGCGGTATAATGACCTTGTTAATCGTTTCAGTTACGGCTTGGAAAGCCCCTGTGCTTCGAAATCTTGCATTAAAGGACCACGATCAACACTAATCAGAACTTAACTATCCTGCGACCATGGTACTCCTTGTTTGGAATGGTTTGGAAAATTGTGTCGAGATTCTCCCAAGTTACCTTGCCCGCTACAATGATTTGTAATTCAGTCCCGGCTGTTTCAATCATATGAAGTAAATTCTCCTTCCCTTCTAAGGCCGTTGGCTTGCCACCTGAGGTAAGTATTCGGTGTACCCCTAGGTCTTTTAATTGTTGCACGGATTGAACTAAGTCAGGAGTTTCATCAATCGCTTTGTGAAAAGTTACCTGCATTGGACTGGCTAGTTGGACGAGTTTTTTCGTTCGATCTAGATCAATGGTTTGGTCTGTGTTTAAGATTCCAAAAACCACGCCGTCTATTTCATGCTGATGACACATAGCTAACTCATCGCACATCAATTTAAACTCTTCTTGGGTATAACAGAAATCACCTCCTCGTGGCCTTATCATAACCATAATCGGAACCTTAAGTTCTTTAATTATTCGATCTACAATCTCAAAGGATGGGGTGGTGCCTCCACAGAATAGATCAGCACATAACTCGATTCGCATTGCACCTGCTTTCACCGCTGCTTCTGCTTCTTGGAATGTCTCAACGCAAACTTCAATCGTGCGATTCATAATTGTTTTTTTGTAAAAATACAAATCCTTTGCTTTGGTAGGAGCAAGAGACTGGTTTATTGACTTGAAGTATCACTTTTTTTATACCACAAAATTGAATAGTTTTAACAAGTGATAATTTTTTTTCTTGAAGGATCATGAAGCTCAATTGCGATCTTTCAGATCTTAAAGAAAATACGACATTAAATCAAAGATATATTTGTGATGGAAGCGATACAACATATGGTGATATTTGATTTAAAACATGCGGCAGAATCACCTCTAACGGATAAGTTTCTTAAAGATGGTTTGACTATTTTAAGTCAAATCCCAGGAGTTAAAAATTTCCAAGTCTTTAATCAGATAAGTCCGAAGAACGATTTTAGGTATGGTTTTTCAATGGATTTTGATCATAAAGATGCTTTTGAAAACTATAATAATCATCCTGCACACGTTTTATTTGTTCAAGATCGGTGGATGAATGAGGTCTCTAGATTTCAGGAAATTGATTTTAAAGCATTGATAATTAAATAGTTTATGGGTATCGAAATCGAACGAAAGTTTTTAGTTACCCAGAATGTTTGGCGAGATTTAGGCCTGCCAGTGCCTTATAAACAAGGCTATCTTGTTTCAGATGGTAAGCGCACAGTCCGTGTTAGATTGGCTGGTGATCACGGTTTTATCACAATCAAAGGTCCGACTACCGGTGCCAGTCGATCGGAATATGAATACGAGATTCCCGCAGATGAGGCAATGGAATTATTTGACTTATGTGCCTTGCCGATCATTGAGAAATTTCGTACGGAGGTGATTTTTGATGGCAAACTTTGGGAGGTGGATGAATTTCTAGGTGAAAATCATGGTCTTGTGATCGCAGAGATTGAACTAACTTCGGAAGATGAATCTTTTAATATTCCACCATGGATTGGAGCTGAAGTAACGAGTGATCGTCGCTATTATAATTCGCAGTTGGCACTTAATCCATACCTGAATTGGTAGCCTAATCTAGATAAATAACGATAGTAATGTTTAATAAAGTATTCTCTTTTATTCTTTTTCTCTCTTTGCCCATCTTGACTTTCTCGCAAGGGCATACAACCGTATCAACAAATTTACCTCGCCTGGTGATTGGATTGGTTATTGAAGATTTTAATCCCGATTACATCGATCGCTATTGGGATAAGTTTGGTGAAGGTGGTTTCCAACGGCTATATCGCTCTGGATATGTCTGCACAAATCATCATTACGACCATTTAATTCAGCGTCCTTCTGTTAACATGGCAACTTTGTCGACCGGAACAAATCCTTCCAGGCATGGCATTGTAAACGATAGCTGGATTGATCGATTAAAAAATAAAGAGGTCAATGCGATCAGAGATGAATTTTATACCACTGTTGGATCCGATTCCGATGAAGGTGATCGATCTGCTATGAAATTAATGACGCCAACTTTAGGGGATCAACTGAAGATTGTTACGAATGGTCGGTCAAAAGTTTTTAGTATCGCCATGAACGATAATTCTGCTGTTCTAGCTGCAGGTCATGCTGCTGATGGCGCCTATTGGCTTGATAATTTATCTGGCAAAATGATTTCAAGCTCTTATTATGTCGAGACATTTCCCAAGTGGGCTTTTGATTTCAACGGCTTTAAGATGGCTGATATTTATATCGGAGCCGATTGGTCCTTACTTAAGGACATAAATTATTATTCAGAGAGTATTGATTTACCCAAGGAGAATGGCTACCCGGGTCGCCAACGGAGTTTCCCATACGATCTCGGCAAATTAAAGAAAGAGGCGGGAGGATCGTATAAGATACTTAAGTCAACCCCTTGGGGAAATACTTTAGTGAAAGATTTTGCCTTGCAAATGATTCCCAAAGAGCAGTTAGGTGCTGATCTTTCACCTGATATGCTTACTTTGGTGTTTTCTTCAATGGATTATTACCGTTATTCATTTGGCTCTTTCTCAGTTGAGATGGAAGATACGTATCTGAGACTAGATCGCGATATTGCCGAAGTATTAAAGTACCTGGAGACAGGTTTCGGAACCAATGAGATTTTGATCTATCTAACTGGCTTAAATAGCGTATCCTATTCTGCTAATCTTTTAAAGGAGAAGTATCGTATGACTGCGGGGATATTTAACCCGGAAAGTGCCATTGCTTTGCTGAAATCATATTTGAATATTAAATATGGAGAGGCTAACTGGATTGAGTTATTTGCAAATCAAATGATCTATCTTGATCATGAGCTCATAGATAAAAAGAAAGTCAATCTTCAGGAGATCCAAAATAGTGTAGCTTCATTCTTAAATCAATTTGAAGGTATTTCATCGGCTAAGTCGGCCATGGAAATAGATGCGAATAATTTTGTGACCTCTGAGGCTGCTCCTTTTCAAAATAGTTTTCATGTTAAGAGGTCTGGCGATGTATTGATAAAATACGAAGATGGCTGGCAGCCAAAAGATAAATACAATCCGCTAGATTATACCGATAATAATCAAGTTCCATTAGTCTGGTATGGAGCTGGGATTAAGAAAGGAACCTTAACTCGAAGAACAAATGCAACAGATGTAGTGCCAACTATTGCTGCATTTCTTGGAATCACACCACCCTCTTCGGTGTCTGGTAAGGTGATCGACGAGGTGATAAAACATTGATTTTAACTTATAAAAAAAGCGAAACAAAATGTTTCGCTTTTTTTATAAGTGGATCTCATCTAGTTTAATAGATCTAGTTTCACCAAATCTTGAATGTCTAACATGCCAATTGGTAACCCATTCTCAGTAACAATGATGTTGTCTACTTTATTGGCATTGAAAATATCAGCTGCTTTTTGAAGCAGTGCGTCTCCTTCAACTGAAATTGGATTTGGAGTCATACATTCTCCCACAGTCGCAGAGCTGATCTTATCGCCTAAATTGCGCAATTGACGACGAAGATCTCCGTCAGTAAAGATTCCAGCAAGCTTACCATCTTTAGAGATAACAGATACTGCACCCATGCCTGATTCAGTCATTTTCAACAATGCATCAGTAACCTTACAGTTGATATCAACTGTTGGATTCACATCGGAGATTACACTCTTCACTTGAATGGTCATCAGACGTGTATGTTGGAAGAATTGATCTGTACCTAGTTTTGTAAGGTGATTATCGCCTAGCTTTTTCATGATACTCCAAGGCAATGTTATGTTATGCGCTCCTAGTGTTAACGCATCTTTTACATGCTCAGGGTATCTAACTGATGAGAACATCACTTTGCAATCGTATTTGTACTCTTTGATCACGTCAACAATCTGCTTAACTAGCGATAGCGCATCGTGACCTTGATCTTGCATACGGCCAACCAATACACAAACATAGTTAGCTCCGGCAGTTAAGGCCATATAAGCTTGTTGGATATTATAAACAAGATGGAGATTAACTAAAAATCCTTCGTTGTGAAGTCTCTTGCATGCTTTAACACCTTCGAAATTAACTGGGATCTTGAAGACCGTTTTTTTCTTGTCGAGTCCAAGTTTTAATAAGCGATGAGCCTCTGCAACAATTTCTTCAGCAGTTTCACCAAGTGCTTCAATCATCAGCACAGGAACCATTTTAGATAACTTAATGATTGCACCGTCTATGTCGGTAATCCCGTTCTTATGCATAAATGTTGGCGTAGTTGTTACACCATCAATGATTCCCAATTTAAGGGCTTCTTCAATTTCTGCAAGATTTGCGGAGTCAAGAAAAAATTCCATATAATTAATGATTTAAATTTTAGTTCTATATTTTACTTCTGTATTGTGAATCTCGAGCAATGGCTTAAGGAATTCGGTCACATCATCAATGCACATCTGGCTCGCAGCATCACATAACGCTTTTGAAGGATCAGGGTGTACTTCGAGGAATAGTCCATCAATACCAGCTGCCACTCCAGCGCGAGCTAAAGTAGGTATAAATTCGCGTGATCCACCTCTTGGGTCAGAACTTGGAATGCCATACTTACGGATTGAATGGGTCACATCAAAAATCACCGGATAACCAGTCGAGCGCAGATGATAGAAACTTCGTGGATCAACAATTAGATCGTTGTATCCAAAAGCATACCCGCGCTCAGTTACCATGATATTTTCATTGCCTGCCATCTCAACTTTCTTAACAGGCTTGATCATATTCTCAGGAGAAAGGTATTGAGCATGTTTTAGGTTGATCACCTTTCCTGTTTTAGCTGCTTCTACAACTAAAGTTGTCTGCATAACCAAATAAGCCGGTATCTGAATAACATCAACAACTTGAGCCGTTGCAGCAATTTGATCTGGATAATGGATGTCGGTAAGGATCGGAACTTTAAATTGCTCTTTGATTTTCTGAAGTATGGCAAGTCCTTTATCGATCCCTGGACCAGAGTAGAACTCAGAAGAACTTCTGTTGTCTTTTTGAAAAGACGATTTGAAAATCAATGGGAGGTCAAGTTTTTCAGATAGACGGACTAGAAATTCAGCCGTCTCCATCATCAATTTCTCATCCTCAACAACGCAAGGTCCTGAGATAAGAAAAAGCTTGTCAGCTCCACAATCAATATTTCCTACTTTAATTATTTTAGTCATTCTTTTTGAATTACATTTTCATGAATAGTCCGCGAAGCTTGTCGCGTGTGATGATTTTCTGCCACTCTGGACCACAAACGTGTTGCCACATAAAGACCAAGGTTAGTGAAACATCAATCATAATGTCGATCTCTTCTGGAGTGCAATTTGCTGTTACACCTCTAGGGATCTCAATGTTGTTAAGAGTCATCATCTCTCTAAATTCTTTTACAGCATCAGGGTAGAACTCATCTAGCTGATTGAATACCACACAATTTCCAACTCCATGGTGTATGTTGGTCACTGTAGCTAAACCATATGACATGGCATGACAAGCACCAACTTCCGAATAGGTTAATGATAAGCCTCCTAGATAAGATGCAACCATCAGTTTTTCTTCGTTTTCTGGTGTGCGCGTATCTTTACTTAGATAAATTTCTCTGAATATACGAAGCGACTCAATACCTAATGAATCACCCATAACAGATCTTCTGTATCCGTTTAAGGCTTCAACATTGTGAATGTAACAATCCATCGCGGTGTAGAATCGTTGTGGCTCAGGAACAGAGGTGATCAATTCTGGATCTAAAACGATCTGATCGGCAGCGGTAAAGTTTCCTTTGATGCCTAACTTTTTTACTGGACCAGTAAGTACAGTTGTAATCGATACTTCAGCACCAGTGCCAGATATGGTTGGGATAACGGTGCAATGAACACCTTTATTTTTAATAAAATCAAGACCTTGGTATTGCACTGAAGAGCCTTCGTTGGTGAACATTAGACGAATAGCCTTCGCATAATCCATGACGCTTCCACCACCAATGCCGACCACTGAAACGGGGAATCCAATGCCAAGATTTTTAATCTCAGCAACCATCTCGTCAACAGTCTTTGTTTTAGGCTCGTCTGTGATATCGATAATTTTTAAAATGTCTTGCGCTTTCATCGGAATACGTTTTAGGAAATCTTTTCCTTCAAAGTATTCATCGACAAGAAATAGAACGAATGAGTTTTTTTCAACTCTTAATTCATCAAGTACATCTCCAAGCTGATCGAAACTGTTTCGACCATATAAAATTCTACCGACTGGTTTTAAATTTCTGAACATATGCAATTATTTAAGTGCTTTTTTTAATGCTGACCTCATTTTTGAGGCAATCGTATTTAATTCCTCTTCACTCCAATTAACCATAATCTGAGTCATCATTAATCGTTGCATGATCTCATCCGATTGTGGAACTTCTAAATTGGTGTAATCTGGAACATTCTTTAATTCCATCACCGGTAGGTTGTAAATCGATTTCATCTCTTTGAAATGGCCCCATTGCCGGTGGTAATGAAAATTGTTGCGGTACCAATAGGATGCGCTTAATTCTTCTTTTTGGAATTCATCAAAGACCTTGATAGCCTTCGCAGGATCTGGCAAGAAAAACGATAAGAAAGTTGCAGAGTCACCCGCTTCATCAGGAACATGTCTTAGTCTGATTTCTGGAAACTCGCGCAAAACTTCTTTTAGCCGATGTTGATGTGCTCTCTGTTTTTCAATGATATAAGGTAGTTTTCGCAATTGAGCTAGCACTACCGCAGCTCCTAATTCAGAGCCTCTAAAGTTATATCCAAGGATAGGATGCTGCTCTGCACCTCTGGCACTTCCAATATGATCGTGACCATGATCGGAATATTTATGAGCTCTATCGTAAAGTTCGTCGTCGTTGGTGGCTACTGCTCCACCTTCACCTGCCGTAATAATCTTGTAAAAGTCGAATGAAAATGCCGACATATGACCGAAGTTACCAAGCATCTTTCCTTTGTAACTTCCTCCAAGTGCAGGAGCTGCATCTTCAATTAAGATTAAGTTATGCTTTTTACAAACAGCCATAATCTCATCCATTCGACCCATCGAGCCAAAGACTTGAACTAGCATGACTGCCTTTGTGCGCGGCGTGATTGCTTTTTCAATCCCTTCTGGACTTAAGCATAATGTTTCGTCAATCTCTCCAAAAACAGGTATTGCACCGGCCACTAAAACGGCTTCGATGGGTGCGATAAATGTATAGGGAGGCACGATCACCTCATCGCCATACCCAATACCACAACATGCTAATGAAAGGGAATCTGCTGCTGTTCCACTTGAACAGAAATGGGTGTGTTTTACTCCAAGATAAGCGCTAAATTCTTGTTCGAAAGTCTTCGCTTTCCATACGCCATTGCGCTGTGAGTCATGTCCGTACCGAAATAATATACCGGTATCAAGTACGTCCATAACCTCTTTCCGTTCTTCATCTCCGAAGAGCTCGGTGCCTGCCATATATATTCTTTTAAGCTATTAAAATTTAGTTAGTCAATCGGTGTTCAAGACGATTCAAAATCAATCTGATTTCTTTTAAATCCTAGTGTTGCATGCCAATTTCTTACTTTTTTATAAACCTTGTAAAATTACATTTATTATTGAAAATAAAACCCGAAAAATTCCATTATTCAGTGCGAATAGCCCAATCTATCATCTTAAGCATCTAAACACCTAAATTTTCAAAAGATTTCAGGGTGCATTTTGTTAGATAAAAAAGACAACCATCCCCATCACAGCAAGAATCGCTCCAATTATTTCTTTCCAGTTTAATTTTTCATGAAAGATTAATACAGAGGGGATTAGTATGAACAATGGTACAGTGGCAATCAATGTAGAGGCGATCCCTACAGTGGTATATTGGAAGGCAAATAAGCTTAATGAAACACCTAGGAATGGTCCAAAAAATGAGCCAATAAATAAAGGGGTTAAAGCTTTGTTGTTTTTCAAGGAATACCCTACTGATCGCCATTGTCGAGCAAAAGTTATGATCACCACAAACCCAATGATTCCTGTTAAAACTCTTATTTGTGTAGACGAAAACGGATCGTAATCACCCATGCCTAATTTCGAAAAGACAGCCCCAGCACCTTGGCCAACGGCTCCTCCTAATGCTAATAATAATCCTTTAAGGGGATAGTGCAAACGCGAACTATTGTCATCTGGATCTGGTTGTTTGAGGATCACGATCGCTATTCCTGATAAGACAAGCGCCATGCCGACCCCGTTGAGTAAGGTTAGCTTTTCATGAAGAATTAGGGCTCCCATCACCGCTGCAACAGGAGGTGCTAATGACATGATTAGCATCGATAATTTTGCAGGTTGATAGGAATAGGATTTGAAGAGACAATAATCACCTGCTACAAAACCTAAGAAACCTGATATAGAGAGCCATTTCCAGGCCTCCGATGAAGCGTCAGAAGGTGTCCAATGACCTTTCGCTATCCTCGACCAAGCCAAAAACATGATCATAGCAATCACCAATCGACCAATGTTTATAGCTAACGGTCCAGCTCTTCGAGTTGCCAAAGAAAATGAAAGCGCTGAAATGGTCCAGCAAATGGCCGTAATAATGCCTGCTATTTCTCCTATGTGACTTATCTGCATCTCGTTTTGTGGATCCTTACAAATGTAATGATCCCAGCTAGATTATTGACTGAATTAATCATAAAACTCCAATCCTAACTCCTTTTTAGAAGAATCTAATGGTTTATTTGTAAAAATTTAGCACTTTTAAGGCTTCATAATAAAATTTTAAAATATGCGACTTATCGTTCAGACAGAGGCAGTTGGAGTATCAAAATGGTCTGCTGCTTATATCGCTCGTAGAATAAATGAATCAGTTAGCGCTTCTGGTAAACCATTTGTTCTTGGATTACCTACCGGAAGTACACCACTAGGAACATATACTGAGTTAATTCGACTTTATAAAGCAGGCAAAGTTTCTTTCAAAAATGTTGTCACCTTCAATATGGACGAATATGTGGGTATCCCTAAAAATCATCCTCAGAGCTATCACTCATTTATGTGGGATAACTTCTTTAGCCATATCGATATCCTTCCTGCTAACGTAAATATTCTAGACGGAAACGCTCCAGATTTAAAAGCTGAATGCGCTGCCTATGAAGCTAAAATTTTGTCTGTAGGCGGAATCGACTTATTTATGGGTGGTATTGGTGCAGATGGACATATCGCTTTTAATGAGCCTGGTTCAAGTTTGACCTCTCGTACTAGGGATAAAGCCTTAAATAACGACACTATCATTGTGAATAGTCGCTTCTTTGACCACGATGTAAATCAAGTACCAAAATCAGCTCTCACAGTTGGGGTGGGTACCGTTATGGATGCGCGTGAAGTTCTAATATTGGTTACCGGACATTCGAAGGCACGGGCACTTCGCCACGCTGTCGAGGAGGGTGTGAACCACATGTGGACTATTTCAGCTTTGCAACTTCATCCTAAGGGAATGATCGTTTGTGACGATGACTCGACCGATGAATTAAAGGTTGGTACTTATCGTTACTTTAAAGATATTGAAAAAGATAATCTAGAGCCCGATTCAATCTGGAAAACGGACTCAAACCTTGGTTGGTAAACAGTAAGGCGAACCTTTAAATGTAATATCTGGATTGCAAATAACCTATTTATTGCAATCTATGAATAGCAAACAAAAAGAGCAGATTCATTGACGAATCTGCTCTTTTTAGTTTTAATCTATCGTCTACCAGATTTTAGCTCTTTTCGACTCTTCTAAGAACATTTCTTGTGATGGCTTAATGTTAAAGGCCTGATGGAATTCAGGGATGTTTTTCAATGGTCCAAGAATACGAAGTCGACCCAGCGCATGTGGATCTTCTTTGGTGCGACGTTCGATCTCTTTATCCCGAATGTTTTGAGCCCAAACGTGAGCATAAGCAAGATAGAATCTTTGATCAGGAGTAAATCCGTCGATTTTTCCTGTCTCTTTGTTTACGGATTTAAAGGCTTGATGTGAAATGTTTAAGCCACCTAGATCGGCAAGGTTTTCACCTAGGCTTAGTTTGCCGTCAGCGTGAAGTGAGTCAATCACAATGAAATTGCTGAATTGGTCAGATAGCACTTTCGCTTTTTCATCAAAAAGCTTAGAGTCTTCAGCCGTCCACCAATCGGTAAGATTGCCATTTTTATCAAATTGACGACCTTCGTCATCGAAGCCATGAGTTAATTCATGACCAATTACCACCCCAATAGCACCGTAGTTAACCGCATCGTCACCTTTAAGGAAGAAGAAAGGAGGTTGTAAGATTGCTGCTGGGAACACGATCTCATTCATGTCGGGTGCATAATATGCATTTACAGTTTGCGGCGACATAAACCACTGTGACTTATCGACAGGCTTATTGATCTTAGCGTAGTTGAATTTAGTTTCAAATTCATTTGATCGAATGATATTCTGAACATAAGAATCATCAACAATATCAAGAGCTGAGTAATCTTTCCATTTATCAGGATAGCCGATTTTCACGTTGATTGCATGTAGTTTCTCTAGTGCCTTGACTTTCGTGTCTGGTCCCATCCATTCTAGGTTCTTAATCCGATCACCCAATGAAACGCGTAAATTTTCAACCAATTTCACCATTCTTTCCTTCGCCTCAGCTGGGAAATATTTAGCAACATAAAGTTGACCAATGGCTTCGCTTAAGGCTCCACTGGTAACACCTAATACTCGTTTCCAACGTGGTCGCATTTTTTCAACCCCTGTCATGGCTTTGCCATAGAAGTCAAACTGAACATTGACAAAATCATCCGATAGGTATGACGCATTTCCACTTATCAAATGATATCTTAGGTATACTTTCCACTCTTCAACCGGAACATCTTTAAGAATTGAGCTAACCTCTTTTAGAAATAGTGGCTGGCTTAGGTTTATTTCACCTGGATCTTGAATTCCTTGAGACACAAAGTAGCGGTTCCAATTAAAGGCTGGTGCAAGTTCTGCAAGTGCCTTCGTGGTCATTTTATTGTAGGTTTTATTTGGATCGCGTTGTTCCAGACGGGTCATCGATGCTTTTGCAAGACGAGTCTCGATGGACATAATTGTCTGAGCCGATTTTTTAACGGTAGCTTCGTTATCACCCAGTAAGGCAAGTAACTTCTCCATGTAAACGACATATTTAGCCCTTAAGTCAACAGACCTTTTATCATCCTTGACATAGTAATCGCGATCAGGCATTCCAATTCCAGATTGACTTATCTGAGCAATAACCAACGAGCTGTTTTTTGCATCGGAGGATCCATAAAATCCAAATAAGGCAGTAAAGCCATACAGGTGAAATTTGCCAACCTCAATTTCTACATCATCGATTGTTTTGATATTCTCGATCTCTTGAAAATAGGAGGCTAAAGGTTTTATCCCTTGCTCTTTGATTTTCACGGTATCCATACCTAAGTTGAAAAGTGTAGCCGTTTTATCAGCAATGGAGCCTTTTTCGTTTTTCTGAGCTGCAGTCTCTTTTACTAAGCCATTTAATTGCTTCTCTGCCAGTTCAGCAAGCTTGTCGAATGATCCGAATCTAGCGCGATCTCCTGGAAGTGGATTGAGTTTTTTCCATCCGCCATTGGCATAGGCATCAAAATCATGACCAGGATCAACCGTATTGTCTAGATCGGCTAATGAAATCGCTGGCGTCTCTTTTGAGGCTGTCGTTTTACAACCCATGCTTAATACAATTACTAATGATAAGCATAATGGAATAATTAATAATTTCTTTTTCATTGAGTATAGATTTTAGTTGATTCAAAATTATCCTTTTTTAGTTAACCAGAAAGTGCCTAGAAGGTTCAAAATCAATAAGAATATCAATACAAGGTTCCTTCTTTTAATTGAAAATTTTATTTCTGTATCACTTTTAGTTCTTCAGGATTTATTGGGATTCTCTGTCCTAAGATTCGAGCTCCAGATTCAGTAATTAAAATATCATCTTCTAGTCTGATTCCCCCAAAATCAAGGTATTCTTTTGCTTTCTTGAAGTTTATAAACACTTCATTGGTTTTCTGTGCCTCCCATTGTTCGATCAGTGCCGGGATAAAATAGATCCCTGGTTCATTCGTAATCACAAAATCTTTCTGCAATCGGCGGCCAAATCGAAGGTATGCAGTTCCAAATTGGTCAATAGGTCTGATCTCCTCATCGTAACCTACATGTATTTGGCCATAGTCTTCCATGTCATGCACGTCTAGGCCCATCATATGACCAAGCCCGTGAGGAAAAAAGAGGGCGTGGGCTCCATTGGCTACTGCTTCTTTAACATCACCCTTCATGATGCCTAAATCTTTTAACCCATTCGCAATGACTTCGGCTGCTTTTAGGTGAATACTTAGATAAGTCTCCCCAGGGCGCATTGAGGCAGTCGCTGTATTATTTGCTTCCAGCACGATATTATAAATCTCGAGTTGTTTCTGCGAAAATTCCCCATCTACGGGCATGGTCCGAGTAAAGTCAGAGGCATAATGCAAATTAGATTCTGCTCCAGCATCAACGAGCAAAAGTCTCCCTTTTTTTAACTGAAACGAATGATTGTGGTTATGTAGCGTTTGACCATCCTGAGTTAAGATGATGGGAAATGAGGTTCCTTTCCCATGCGCTAATGCGATCCCTTCAATTGTACCTGCAATCTCTTGCTCGTTGGCTCCAGATTTAGTCATTTCCATGGCGGTTACATGCATTTGATAACCCGTTTGACACGCTAGTTCTATCTCGGTTATCTCAACAGACTCTTTTGCAGAACGCAACTTTACTAGGTTGTTAATGAGCGTTATTGAAGCTTTAGCTTTTAATTCTGCAGCTTGAATGCCCAGAAGCTCTTGTAAAAGAAGCTTGTTCTCTGCTCGGTAAGGAGGGGTAAAATGCAAGGCTGCATTTTTAGATTTTAAAACCGACAATTCGAGAAACAATGATTTCGAGGGGAATGTTCGAGTTACACCTACAGATTCTGCTAAATCTTTCATCGACGGATTATAGCCCATCCAGATAATGTCTTCCATGGTTAGATCATCACCGTAAATGGTGTCGTGCCCTGAATTCGCATCTATAATGCCAAATAACCCTGGTGCATCAAGTCCAAAAAGATAGAGAAATGTGCTATCCTGTCGGAAATGATAGGCATTGTCGGTGTAATTCATCGGTGATTCGATGTTGCCCGGAATCAGGATAACCCCACTGCCCATCGCTTTACGAAGCTGATTGCGTCGATTTGTATAGATCTGTTTATCAAACATAATTCGTAGCTAATTTAGTTTTAGATTACTAAAATAGGTTATTATCCTGTAATCTTTGCTGGCAGACCTACTTTCAATACCTTTTTTTGATTTTTAGCTTGCGGTATAAACATATCTGAATTGGTTAATCGAGCCTCTTTAATCGCTTTCAGACTATATTCCAGCTTGCCAAGATCGTTGTTCGAGCCATTGTTTGTGCCGCATGTGAATTTTACACCTGCTTCTTTTGCTTTTTTAATAAAGGCTATGCTAGGAATTTTAAATCGAGAGTTTATTTCAAGAGCAATGTCATTTTTGATTAAGACTTTTATCACACGATCCATCCGTTCAGGAGTCCATAATTTATCGTAATCGGCTGCCAGTTGAGGAGGAAGAAACGTAGGATTCACATGTATGTCAACTGGCTCTTGGCTTAAGATAGACTCAATTTTACTGACTAATAAATTCATAAACTGTTCTGGGTTACCGACAAAAGTCTCTTCAGGTATCCATAGACGCATTCGTCGACCTTTCAGGTCAGTCCAGGTCATCGCATCGGTAAATATATAATCGAATTGTGCGATCAAGGATGGTTTGAATAGGGTAACCCATTCACGTCCTTCGCATTGCATGGCTTTAAGTACTGGTTCGTCTTGTATTCCATGAAGATAGCTTATCAGGGTTGAGTCGTTAGTGACGGGGAATTTTAGTCCGCAATTGGCGGCAATCCCATAGTTGTACCCAAGTTTTTGAGCATGCTGGTAGGCTTGGATCATCGTCAATCCCCCTTTGAGGTGGCCATGAAAATCGATCAGAGGAAATTCCGCCTCGTTGAGGGAGTCTATCATTGCTGTGGTGCTGTCGGGCTTATACTGCGTAAGGTCCTCCTCTTTGAGCTCCTTACTAAGCGAAACAATGGTCATGTCACCAATGAATATCGACCCATTTTTACTTGTTTTTTCGATTTTCAGATAACCTTCTATTAGCTTTCTGTCTTTTAGGGCTTTAGATCGTTTTGGATTATTGGGTTGGTAATAGTCAACAATTGTTTTATCTTTTACCTTCACTTTAATATGATTACCATGGACGACTAACGACAGGTTGAACCACTCGTTGTCATTTGCAGTACGCACGAAATTATTCCTGATTTTCGATAAACTTCCTGTTTTTTGTGCACTTCCATTCCGGTAGTCGCTATTGTTGATTTTTATCTCATAGCCATCCGTCCTTTTCAAGGCATCTCCGGTAGCAAAAATAAGTTCTCCTTCTGCCCCTTCTGTGGTTTTAACATTAAGGGTTAGTTCAAAATTTCGAACTTTAAATCTTGAAGATAAGGACGAGTTGTTTTTTTGAAGTAAAAATCCCTCTTGGTCTATTGAGACCCCTCTTAGGAGTCCATAGCTTTCGATGTTACTTGGATCAATCTTGGTTAATTGTCCTCTGCGGGGGCCATTTTGGCAGGATGCCAACACGACAACGATTAAAAAGAAAAAGAGTTGCTTCATTTTGTTGGATTTAGGGGAGTAGTCAGCAACAAAAATATTAAGTTTTTCCCCCTTTAACTAGTATATTCATTCTAAATACAGCCACATTTTCGAGAATGAAAATGTATTTTAGTTTAGCCTATACTTCATCCTTTTTAGCACCCATGATTTTGGCTATTGTACTTCCAATTAATAGCTGAAGCGCATGGTAAATCATTAGTGGCAGCAGCACAACACCAAGAATGGCTTGATTTGGAAATAACACTTTCCCCATGACGGCCCCTTGAACAAGTGACTTTTTCGATCCGCAAAAAATTAATGTTATGCGTTCTTCCCTTTTGAATCCAAACAAAATTGCCAGTTGATTCATTAGGAAAAATACTCCGAGGAAAAATAGGAGCATCAGCAATCCTAATTTGAGAATTTCAATAGCTGCAAAATTGCCGAACTGATCATTTGAAAATGATTCGCAAAATGAGGTGTAAATAATAAGTAAGATAACTGTCTGATCGAAGGTTTGTAGGTTATTCTTGTTCCTAATGGTCCAGTTGTAAAGCTTTTTATGCGCAAGAAGTCCCAGTATTAATGGGGCTAAAACTTGTAGGCACAATATTCCAATGGTGTGTGCGAGTTCGAAGTCGGGTTGTGCATCTACCAAAATCTGGCTCATCCACAGAGGTGTAATGAAAATGCCAATGATGCTGGATATGCTGGCATTGAAGATTGCTGAGGCCAGATCTCCTTTTGCCAACGAAACCTTTACCACGGATGAAGAGACCGTCGATGGTAGTGTTGCAAGGAAGAATATACCAATGCCTAGATTACTTGATAAATATTCTGGAAACAGTTGTCGTGCGAGAAGGATAATTAGTGGGAAAAGCAAAAAGGTGGCCAATTGAACGGCTAGATGTAGGCGCCATTTTCCTATGCCATGAAGTAATTGCTCCGTACTTAGCTTTGCTCCATAAAAGAAAAAGATCAATGAAACTCCGTAGCCAGCAATCTTAGGCAGATGCAAGATCCCTTCTGAGACCCCTATTGGGGGATAAAGCCAAGCTAAGACAATAGCTCCAATCAACAGAAATAAGAATGTGTTTAATCTTATTTTTGAGCAATAGGAAGTAAGCTTGCTGATCCAACCCATCCTTTTATTAGGATTTGGCCATTTTGCGGCGGTAGTTTTCCACTTCCCAGTTATCGATAAATTCGATCTGCTCCTTATTCATAAACTTTGGACCACCGAAATTTTCAGTCAGCTGACTAATCAAAAGTATGTTTGAATAGACTTCTAATACGTTAAGCGTTGATTTCGTATTTTCCTCCACACCAATAATTCCTTTCCCTTCAAGTGCTAACACCTTTGGTAAATAACCGTAGCTTTTATAATAGGCATCTATTCGCTCTTGTGCAGAAGCAACTAGCTCTTGGTCGGTGTTACAAGCCGGCAAAAATAAATAGTAAGCTTTACAATAGACAATATCGTCTGGGGTAAATGCTGTGTTGGCTTTTTGAAAAGAGGTTGAATCTTTCACAAAGTGGGAGATGAGTTGACTTGATTTTCCGATCGCCACAAAATCTTTAAATCCCGGGTGCAGGTTTTGAACCTGATCAATTAGCACGGATTTTAAATCTTGCTGTGACGCATTCAATTGATCACCCTTGATTTGATGATCTATCTTCTCCATGATCGTTGAATACAAGCCATTGATTTCGTCTGTCGTCTCTCCAGCGACAAATATTCCATGGTTTTCAAGGAAGATTATTTGCGGTGCTTTCGAGTATTTTGCTGTATAGTTGGCAATCTCTGTTAGAACTTTCTTGAATAAAATATAGCCTGGATCGGTATATGGAATGAATAGGGCTTGATCGCCAAATAAATCGGTGCAGGTTTTTTGGGCGTTGTTCGCACACATCACCGCATTTACTCTGGTTGGATGGGTGTGGACAACAAATGGGTAATCAATAATCTCATGCATGGACGTTTCTACGGATGGTCGGTTGTTACCAGTAGAGACAATTGCATTGGTAAGGTCAGCTTTCACTTCAGCCTCCCGTTGCGTAGCATCTTGCGCATAAGTTTTTGTCGATACAATTTTTAATTTTTCTCTGGAGAGACAAACAAAACCATTCTCGTCGATCGTTTCTAGTGCTGCACCACTGGCCTTAATCCAGATATGCGTTGCGTCTTTATACGAGGTGTTTCCTCCTCCGGCAATGACAAAGCTCTTGTCTTTCCCATATTGTCTAGAAACTTCGATTAATGTGGTGATATTTTGAGTGCTCATATCTGGCTATTAAAAATGTTTGCTCATTAGATTTCCTCAAAAGTAAAAGAAAATTGAATGACCGCTATTGCAAGAGGCAATTATTAATGTTTTAGAATTGTTATTAACTTTGTGGCCTTAATCGAGGTTAAACTCCGTGTGCTTGAATACCACGTAAAAAACAAGAAATATGAAAACTAGAGTATCTGTCCTATTTATGTTTGCAGGCATCCTGTTTGCAATCTGTTTGTTGATCGCCAACATTTTAGCTACAAAAATCATTTTGATTGGTTCTTGGGCTGCTCCTGCTGGAGTGCTGATTTTTCCAATTGCCTATATCCTTAACGATGTCATTGTGGAGGTTTGGGGTTATGATAAGGCTCGGCTCATTATTTGGGCAGGCTTTGCTGTTAATTTATTAGCTGTCTTATTCTTTTCGTTGGCCATTGTCGTCCCTGCTGCACCATTCTGGACGAATCAGGATGCTTTTGCTACCATCTTAGGAAGCACTCCACGTATTATTTTGGCTAGTCTTATGGCCTATTTGATCGGGTCATTTCTTAATGCATATGTAATGAGCAAGATGAAGGTTTTGATGAAAGGAAAGGAGTTTTCGGTTCGTGCAATTCTTTCAACATTAGTGGGGGAGACTGCTGATTCGTTAATCTTTATTACGATAGCTTTTGCTGGAAATCTGCCTGTTAACGTTTTGTTAATTATGATTCTCACTCAGGCTTGTATCAAGACTGTTTATGAGATTATTGTCTTGCCGCTTACAATTGTTGTTGTTCGCTGGGTGAAGAAGATTGAAGGGGTTGATTCGTACGATCATCATGTGTCATATAATCCATTTCGGACTAAACAAGTTGATTAGCTATGAATAAAGCATTAGTCGTTTATTCCGGTGGTCAAGATTCAACAACTTGTTTATACTGGGCTAAGAAGAATTTTGAATCGGTAGAAGCAATCGCATTTAATTACGGGCAACGTCATCTTACAGAACTTACAGCTGCCAAAGAAATTGCAGCAAAAGCAGAAGTTTCCTTGACTATTTTTAATCTTGATCTGATGAGTGGTGTTTCTCACAACTCATTAACAGATCCCGCGATGACTGTCGAATTATCGGAGGACGATCGACCACCTAACACCTTGGTTGAGGGTCGTAACATGTTGTTTCTTACGTATGCTGCAGTTTTTGCGAAGACGAAAGAGATAAAAAATATAATTACCGGTGTGGGTCAGGCTGATTTTAGTGGCTATCCCGATTGTCGGAATGAATTTATTCTTTCCTTAAATCAGACTCTTAATCTCTCGATGGATTATGAGTATAAAATACATACTCCTTTGATGTGGCTAGACAAGACGGCAGTTTGGAAGATGGCTGATGATTTAGCTATTTTTGATTTGGTAAAAGATCAGACCATCACTTGCTACCATGGGATAATTGGTGCAGGTTGCGGTGAGTGTCCTTCGTGTAAACTTCGAAATAGAGGACTAGTAAACTATTTAAAATCTAAGAATAATGGATGATTTAAAACATTTGGGAAAACAGACGATCTATGAATTTGGGTATTCTCCAGCCGTCCTTGAATCTTTTGAGAATAAGCATTCAGGCAATGATTATTTCGTGAAATTTAATTGTCCTGAATTTACTTCGCTGTGTCCGATTACAGGTCAGCCTGACTTTGCAGCGATTTATATCAGCTATATTCCCGACATCAAAATGGTTGAGAGTAAAAGTCTGAAGCTTTATCTATTTAGCTTTCGCAATCACGGCGCCTTTCATGAAGACTGTGTTAACCAAATCATGAAAGATTTAATCGCCTTAATGGATCCTCGTTATATTGAGGTCTGGGGTAAGTTTACTCCCCGCGGAGGCATAAGCATTGATCCATATTGCAATTATGGCAAACCTAAAACAAAATTTGAAGAGATGGCTCAATTTCGTTTGATGAACCACGATCTATCACCTGAGAAAATAGACAATCGGTAATCTGATCGTTTAAGCGATTTGCGATATACGATAATAAAAAAAGGTGCCCCATTGGAGCACCTTTTTTTATATGATAGCTATAATTAAGCTTTGATAACCTTTTTTACTCCGTAGATAGCAGACTCTCCAAGCTCCTCTTCGATACGAAGTAGTTGGTTGTATTTTGCCATACGGTCTGAGCGGCTAAGTGAACCAGTTTTAATCTGACCACTGTTTGTTGCCACTGCGATATCTGCAATCGTTGCATCTTCAGTTTCACCTGAACGGTGAGATGTAACGCTGGTATAACCTGCACGGTGTGCCATCTCAATAGCATCAAGCGTTTCAGTTAATGTTCCAATTTGGTTAACCTTGATTAGGATTGAGTTAGCTGCTCCTAGTTCAATACCTTTCTTCAGGTATTCAACATTTGTTACAAATAAATCATCGCCAACTAATTGGCATTTGTCTCCGATTTTATTCGTTAACATCACCCATCCATCCCAGTCGTTTTGGTCAAAGCCATCTTCGATTGAGTCGATAGGATAATTAGCTACTAAGGTTGCAAGGAATTCAACTTGTTCCTCACGAGTTCTTTTGGCGCCATTAGCACCTTCGAATTTAGCATAGTTGTATATTCCATTTTCGTAGAATTCAGATGCTGCGCAGTCAAGTCCTATTGAAACATCACCACCATCTTCTGCGCGACCTGGTTTGTAACCTGCATTTTTGATTGCTTGGATAATGCTGTTTAGAGCATCTTCAGTACCATCTAAAGCTGGTGCAAATCCACCTTCGTCACCAACAGCAGTGCTTAAGTTACGATCGTGAAGAACTTTTTTAAGGCTATGGAATACTTCAGCTCCCATACGTAATCCTTCGCGGAACGATGTTGCTCCAATTGGGCGAATCATAAATTCTTGGAACGCAATAGGGGCATCAGAGTGTGATCCACCGTTGATGATGTTCATCATTGGAACTGGCAATGTTTTTGCATTTGTTCCACCGATATAACGGTAAAGAGGCATTTCAAGGTATGCTGCAGCTGCTTTAGCCACGGCCATTGATACTCCAAGAATCGCGTTAGCTCCTAAGTTTGATTTTGTTTTTGTTCCGTCAAGCTCAATAAGTTTGCGATCTAATTCAACTTGATTAAGTGCGCTCATGCCCATGATCTCATTGGCAATTGTAGTATTGATATTTTCAACAGCTTTTAAAACACCTTTTCCAAGGTATCTTTTCTTGTCGCCATCACGTAGTTCTAGCGCTTCGTTTTCACCTGTTGAGGCACCTGATGGTACAGCAGCACGCCCCATGATACCACTTTCAAGGGTCACTTCTACTTCTACAGTAGGATTACCACGTGAATCAAGAATTTCTCTTCCAATTACTTTGTCGATTAACATCGTTTTTTGTATTTATTTTATTAAACAATAATATTCATTTGAGCCGATCGTATTAACTATGAAAGGTATACAAAATCGTAAAAACCGCACAAAGATAATCATTCATCTTTTGATCTGAAATAAAATTTAGAATCAACTGTTAAGAGGAGGTTAAATTTCGAAGCAATCAGCTCTATTATGTTAAGCCTGTATGGAATTTATTGATCTTACAAATGACTATTTTTCTTGTTCTATTTTCTTTTGGATCTTCTTTATGGCATTACTTATTGGCTTTTCGGGCTCAATGACGTTGTATTCGCCCCAGAAACTTCTATCTGCAAAGCCAGATATTTGATCACTTAAAATCGCATTTGGTTTTATCTTATCGACTAATGGCATATCAATAGCCGTATCCGCTTTCCAATCGGTGATAGCCATCTCGATGGTGGATTCATAATTAGAATTAAACAAGCGTCTTTTCCAATCTATTTTAAACATGATATGTCCTCTGGCATAGCTAAGATGCCATTTCCCATTTTTTTCACGGTAATCGATATGATAGCTCGCTAAGGTTGGATAGACACTTGAGCTTTGGGGTTTCCTTTTGATGAACATCTCAGAAGCCAGAACTTTGTTCGCGATGTTTAAGTTGAAAGTTGCACTGGTGATCGCATAACTCTCTGTATCGATATATAATTTCCCAAAATACAGCGGATCGGAGGTGAAGGAGTGCTGCTTGAATGATAAAACATAGATAAGTCGATCATTTATTTTTGTCATATTGTCAAGTTTAAACTCATAATTGCCAAGCATATCCTCCGTAAAGATTAGTTCAGGATATTTCATAATGTCAAGGTAGATGGCACTGAAGGGACCTCCTTGCAGTTTGAATTCTAAGGTATCTAGCTTCGTATAATCTGTGCTTTTTCTGGCTTTATAAAGCTGAATAGCATCCTCTTTTATCGATGAATAGGGCTGTTTCGAAAGCTGAATAACAGCCTCCGCTAATGAAACATACGTTTTTCTTTTTTTGATTGTTTCGCGGTAAAAAGTAATCATCTCTGTCGGCACGTCTAGGTAGTTCTTGACTCTGTTGTGCATCGCCGTTCTGATGATTAGCTCAGGACTTTCAGGTGTGATCTTAATCTCATGCAGCGTAATGATCATCGGTTCGAGTTCTATTTTTATCTTTTCGTTTTTGAAAAAGTCAAGATCAATTAGTTTGTCTTTGTAGCCAATAAAGGAGATTGTAATCGAATTTTTTCGCGTTGACTTAGGGATCTTCAATAAAAATTCACCCTCGGAATTAGTTACAGTAGCGATGTTGCTTCCATCGACCGATACTGAAGCATAGGCCAACGGCTCTTTTGAAAGATGGTCGATGACCGAGCTCTTAAACTGATAATAGGTCAGTGTGTCTGTTGCCTGAGCGCGATCTTTAGTGCTGTGATCGTTTGTAGCTTCGGTATTTGTGCAAAAGATGAATAGCTCTAATAGAAGCAATAGTGTTGTGAAGCACGAATAGTTCTTTGTCATATCTTTTAGTTTAAATTATCGGATGTTTCTTTCGAAACTTACTTTGCTAAAAGTGTATTGTGTTTCTTGCGATATGGTTTTATTATAGCTATTTTGTGACTCAATTTCAAAAAAATTTAACTTGCTTTAAAACTTCGTTTGACGTTTTAATTGGGTCATCTAAAGTTAACAAAAAAGGATTGCTTCGTAACTGATTTATATCTTATAAATGAGAAGAATTTTAATATATATTTTCTTAATCGTTTGTGGTCTAACCGCTTTGGGTTCTTCCAAGAAAGGATCGGCAGCTAAATTAATAGATCATGCAAGTTATGGCGCATATGCCTTAAATGCCGAAACAGGAGAGGTTGTTAGTCAAACTTCGCAGGTTAGCTTGGTCCCTGCTTCAGTGATGAAGATTATTACAACGGCTACGGCTCTTCAGATTCTAGGTCCTGATTTCACTTTTCATACCCGATTGGGATATTCTGGAAAAGTTGATCGGCAAAATGAAACTTTAACAGGAAATCTAATACTAAAAGGGGGGTGTGATCCGGCATTTTATTCGGAGTATTTTACAGATCATTACAGGGGAACTTTCGAGCAATGGGCTAAGGCTATCGCTGATGGGGGCATGAAAAATATCACCGGAGATTTAATTGTAGACCTATCTGCGCTGGAAGGTCCGATGGTGCCAGGCGGTTGGCTTTGGGAAGATATTGGAAATTATTACGGCGCTCCAGTTTCGGCTTTGAGTTATCTCGATAATACTTACTCTATCCACCTTTCTACATCACATGAGATAGGTAGCCCGGCTCAGGTTTTAAGCACAACACCTCAAATTGAAAACCTGTTACTCAGCAACCAGGTGCACTCAAGTATCGAGAATGGAGATCATACCTTGGTGTTTGGGGCTCCTGGATCAACGGATCAGGTTATTGAGGGGACGATCCCCATTGATCAGCACGATTTTTCTGTCAAAGCTGCTATGCCAAATCCTTCCCGACAAGCCGCACTTGAATTTATACGTATTTTAAAGTCACAAGGGGTTACCCTAGCAGGGACTGTCGTATTAAAAAATCAAGATATTTCGTCTGAAATGGTTGTGGTTGCGGATAAACTTTCACCTCCATTAAAACAGCTAATGATTCCATTGAATCAAGAGAGTATTAACCTATTTGCCGAACATCTCTTGCGTGAGATTGGACGCAAACAAAAGGGATCCTCTACATTGACGAAGAGTTTGGAGGCTGTGCGTGAGTTTTGGACTGATCGGAAAATTTCTCTCGATGGATTTTATCAAACCGATGGGAGCGGATTGTCCCGCTCAAATGGCATCTGTCCTCGCACTTTAGTCGAAATATTGCGTTTCATGTATGCCGATCCTAATCGAACCATATTTTTCAATTCACTTCCTCTTGCGGGTCAAAGTGGAACGTTGAAAAACTCATTTGTAAGTAGCCCACTAAAACTTAATCTTCAAGCCAAAACAGGTTCAATGACCCGAGTTAGAAGTTTAGCTGGCTTGTTTGCTGCAAAATCTGGCGAGAAGATAATTTTTGCAGTGATGCTGAATAATTTCCAAGGTTCTCAAGCAAATGCTGGGCACCTATTTGAAGATCAACTTAACCGTTGGTTTAATGGGGAGAAATTAAAGGTCGAATCCAAATAAAACCTAAGATTCCGGTTGTCCTTTAGTCTTTTTGGCTTTGCTACCAAACCGATATCCGAAAATAAGTTTCATAATAAAGCCATCTGTCGATTGAGTTAGACCCCATCCTGTTCCAAGATTAAATTCCCAGTCGGGGTGCAGATCTAAGTCTAAAGCGGCATAAATGGCATGGCTTTGCTCTTTAACTGGAGTCTTACTGCCAATGGGACCCATGGAACCATAATATTCAGCTCCTAAATCAACCTTTGGACTTAAATGAACGGCTACCTTACAGCTAGGGGCAAAATCGAAATTTTCACCCTGATTTAATCCTCTGAATGATTTGCCTAATACAGGATTAAAAGAGATGTAAAAACTTTTGAAATCTTTATCAAAGATTGGTCTAATCTCAGTTGTCCAGGTATCTGCTGAGTATTCTCTTCGTTGATATCCTATTTCGGTGGACAAACTAATGCCCAAAGGCCAATTCCACTCTTTTGGGATGCTAATTCGAGGCCGTATATGCGTTCCAACCCATTGTGCACCAAACCCACTCTGAATATTTATAAATTGATAAAATCCAACTTCAAAATTTGAGGTAAAGCCATGCGTAATCTCAAATGTTTCACGAAAGGCTTTTTGCGTGGGCCGAACACCATCTATTATTCCTCTACCCTTAAACGAAGTATTACTGTGCAGCTCAACCATGGTAAAGCCTTTTTCTATCGTCTGCGAAGGATAGACTTGAATCTCATAATCCTCTTGTGCAAAACTTCGGGATGGGGCGATTACGAACAAAAGAGCGATTAGTAAAATTGAAAATGGAAAGAAGAGAGCTGAATTCAGTTGTTTTATTGTCATTGTAGAAAGCACAATATAGCGTGTTGAACTAATTAAAATTGAATCTGCAACAAAGATAAGTAATCTTATTTTTACTGCGTTTGTTTTCAAAGTGTATCTTTGGATTTTTGATTTTAAGATCTTAGCGACGCAATATTTACCCTATGGTTGATTTTCTTATCGTTGGACAAGGTTTAGCAGGCAGTTTACTTGCCTGGGAACTTATGCAGCGAGGTGCTAAGGTGTTATTAGTTGATAACGGTATGCCGAATGCCTCCCAGGTGGCCGCGGGCTTGATTAATCCCATTACAGGTATGCGTTTTGTTAAAACAACCGACGTGGATGTTTTACTCCCTGCTGCCAAAGCTCATTATTCACATTTAGAACAGACTTTTGGACAGACGTTTTATGTTGAGAAGCCAATGGTGAGAATTTTAAAAGATAAGTTAGAGATCGAAAATGTCACCAAACGTTTTGATGATATTGCCTATAGCTCTTACATCAAAGAAGGTCTTGTGCAAATCGAATCTTCTGGCAGTCTGAATGCTCCATTAGGTGTTGTAGAGCAAGAGCAAACCGGTTACTTGTTAACTCAGCCTCTGCTGGAGTGCTTGAAAGCTTTTTTTATTGATAAAGGGGTTTATTTAAAAGCTGATTTTGACATCGATCAGCTTCAATTAGAACCAACTTTGCGCTGGAAAGATATTGAGGCCAAAAAAATTATTTTTTGCGAGGGGTATCAGGCGATTCAGAATCCTTGGTTCTCTTGGCTTCCCTTTCAGCCAGTGAAAGGTGAGATTATAACAGTTGAACATTCACATCAGCTGGCCGATAAAATGCTAAATTTTGGAAATTGGCTTATCCCCTTAAATGATCATCAAGCTCGAATAGGTGCAACTTTTGATCGCGAAAATCTCAACGCTATTCCAACGGTTTCAGCTAGAGATGAGTTGTTTTCTGCAATTAATCAATTAATGACTGTCCCATTCGAGTCACGCGTTATACGTCATGAAGCAAATGTTCGGCCTACCACGCTTGATCGTAACCCATATCTTGGACTCCATCCTGAAAATAATAAAATTGCGATTTTTAACGGCTTTGGATCAAAAGGGAGTCTGCAAATACCATGGTACAGTCAACACTTTGCTGATTTTTTACTTGAATCAGCTCCGCTTAAACCCTCTTGTGACATTAAACGACATATCAAGAAATTCTTTGTGGGATAATGGATTAAAGGCAGACGACACTCTAAATGTCGAGCTCGAATTACCAGCTTATTGGAAAATAATCTTTTAGAAATTGGCCACTCCAATGTTTGCCTGTATTAATGCCGTCGATGAATGGATCGCATACCCGTGCAGCACCATCTACGATATCGAGAGGTGGTTGGAAATCATGAATCTCTTGCTTATGTTTTGATAGTTCGATCGGATCTTCATCGGTCACCCAACCTGTATCTACCGCATTCATATATATGCCATGTTTTGCTAAATCACTTGCGGCAGTATGGGTGAGCATATTGAGAGCTGCCTTTGCCATATTGGTATGCGGATGACGATCGGCTTTTGTGAAGGTATGAAACTTACCTTCCATCGCTGATACGTTAACCACATGTTTCTTCCCTGTAAAATCTTTTTTCATCAAGGCGGTAAGCCTGTTGCAAAGCACAAAGGGGGCAACGGCGTTCACAAGCTGAACCTCTACCATCTCAAGCGTTTCAATCTCTCCAAGTTTCAATCTCCAGCTGTTTGTTTTGCGTAAGTCAACTTGCTGAAGATCGGCATCTAATTTTCCTTCTGGAAAAACCTCTCTGGCCTCAATGGAATTATCAAATTTATAAGGTACCTGCGAAAGTTGTGCCGAAGCTCGAATACCAATTCCAGGCTTTTGTCCACTCCAAGTTACAGCAACTGATTTTTGCGATGAAGCCTCTGAATGGTCAAAATTTTCAAGCTCTTTCAGACATTGTTGGTGGTGATTGAGTAAGAGCTGAACTTCTTTTGAATGTTCGTGATGGGGGAGAAGCTCATTGGCCATCAGGTGAGTATAGAATCCCGATGGTCTGCGCACAGTCTGAGCTGCATTGTTAATTAATAAATCGAGTCTCTCATAGTTTTGTTCCACATAGGTTGCAAATAATTCCACGCTAGGGATATGTCTCAGATCAAGACCATAGATATGCAGACGATTTCCCCAAGTGGTAAAGTCTTTTTCTTTTGCAAACCGAATGGCCGAGTCTGCAGGGAATCGCGTTGTCGCAATCACGGTAGCTCCTGAACGAAGTAACATTAAGGTGGCATGATAGCCAATCTTTAGCCTTGAACCAGTGATCAAAGCAATCTGACCAGTTAGATCGCAGGTTTGAAATCGTTTCATGTAGTTTAAATCACCACATGAAGTGCACATCGCATCGTAGAAATGATGAATCTCGGTATACAGTTTCTTGCAAACGTAACAGTTTTGGGCCGATGACAAGAATTTCTTATCTTTTGTGGCATTTGATTCGGGAAGCGCCATTTGTGATGGGGCTTCAAAGATCGCTGCTGTTCGAGCACTACGAATACTTGTGGAGGCCTTCGCTAGTTTATTCTGTTCGATCTCTGCCTTTCTTCTAGCGACTTTTACACTCTTATTCCGTTTGTAAATTTCAACTTTGTCTGGACGTGTGAGCTGCCCAGCTGACTTCATTAGTCGTAAGATCTGCTCTTTAGATAGATGCACGAGTTGATCGCCATTTTCCAACAAGTGTTCCAAGACCGATATGCAATTATCGACCTCGATGTTTGTTAATTTCTTTGACTGTTCTTCGTGATGCTCCATCGTATCTTTTGCACGTTCTTAAGTCGCAAAGATAAGTATGTTTCGGATTTGACTTCGAATTTTATTACTCAACTTTTTTTCGAATCAGCACAAGGTTATCTAAAAGTAAATTTGTCGACCATATAAAACTTGCATTGTTGCTGCTATTGTCAAAAATATCTGCAAAATTTGTATACGATGGTTTTCCTATAACACCGACTGTTTCGTTGGTGAATGTTGTTGCTGATGGCCACAATGTGTCATCGAATGAGGTACTAAACCAGTTTGCCGGCAGACTCCAATGGGCTCCATAACTGGTTGTTGAAGCTGTTGAGGTTGAACAAGTATTCGAATAACGATAGTTTCCAGATTCAACTAGGCAGGATAAATCGGAGATAGGTGAAATGTAATAGGTTTGTGCTTTCCAAGTGTTATTGGTCGTAGTTTCTATTGTTCCTGCTCCATTTTTTATCACCGCCACAAATCCTCCATCGCCAATATGATTGGCTGTAGAGCCTTGCATTTCGGTCCCCAGACCTAGATTCTCTTCCCAGTCAACACATTTAACCGCGATCGTAAATGGTTTCTTTGCCTTAAAACGTATGATAGAAGCATTAAAGTCTGTATATGGAATGGCATCTTTACCCACTGGTGTGCCATTGACATACATCTCAAAATAATTGTCGCAAAATACGTAGGCCGTGTAGATTTCACCTGTGTTGTCTATCGTAATAACATCTGTTCCATTTAATGCTGCAGTGGCACTCGAGGCTGTGCCATATGAATGTCCTGAAACATAACTGTTGTATAAGTCTGAAGCAAAAGGAAAGGACGAATTTGTAAAGTTTACCTCCGCTGGTACGGTCCAAATTTTAGCATCTTTCGACGTTATAGTGCCTAGCCCAGCTAGTCGCATACCCGCAGTGAAAAGATTGGATGTTGTAGTTGTTGCCTTCCCCTGTGTAATCGATGCAGTTCCTGAATAAGTGGTGCTCGCAGATCCTGTTGTATCTTCTATCGTTGTTTTTTTACATTGACAAAACCCAACTGTCAATAAAACAAAGAACAGGCTAAAGTTGAATATTTTTTTCATGATAACTAAAGGTTAAGGTGTTACAGCATTAAAAACAAGCGTTGCCTTGTCTATGATCGTTACAGTAGATAGGGCATTCACTAGAGTACTATAGGTGACATTCATTGAATTTTGTTTTGGCAATGATGCATGTGTTGCTGATAGCGCATAAATAGTTATCGTATATTGATGCGTCCCAGCCCCAGCTGAACAAGGGGAAGTATATGAAATGGTATTCAAATCCTTGTTCGGGCCCATAAACCAAGGTCCTTCATCAGCTTTCCCATAGGCTATGCTTGTAACTGATTTATCGATACCCCAAAGCTCTAGGTAGCTACTGATATTTGTCAGATCATTTGGATTGGGATAATGTATCATCGTTATCGCAAAAGCATTGGCAGTTGCTGGGGCATTTGACCAGGCCAATGGAATAGAGTTCTCAGCACCATTCACTTTGGTTTCACATTTATATGCATTTAAAAGAAGTCCATTTGCGACGGCTATACTGGTCAAAGTGAATTTTGATCCAGTGGTTGTTGTCGTGGTCGTTGTTGTGCTCTCTTTTTTGCAATTAGCAAGGGACCATAAGCAAATCAGTACGAGTGGAAATATCTTACGTGTATTCATAATTATAATTTTTTCTTGAGAATTTATTGATTTATTTTCTTTGGTATGTTGTGGTGGACACGGCACCCGAAACATCGGTAAGTTTATAAGTATATTTATTTGAGGCATCCCAGTTATACTCCACATATCCAAATTTAGATCCAATCTGATAAGTCAGTTTATAGGCATTTGTTCCCGTTGAAGCGAAAGCTGTGATAACTGCTCCGCTTAATGGAGTAGTGGCTGGACGCAATGGAGAAGCAAAGGCTTGTGGGATGATTTGATTCTCTGGAGCCGTGGTGGTCGGGTCGAGAGTTACTTTCCCTTTCATGGATCCAACAACATAGGGGTAATTGGTTGTCCCATGATAATGATAGACGCCATTTGAAATTACATGTCCATGACATACATCTAACTCTTTCATAATTGACCCGTCCGGTTCTTTGCTGCCGAAGACTGGAAATCCGTCAAGTGCAAATGCAATGGGCAATTCTCCTGACGTTGAGGAGAGATGGAGGGGTGCAGCATGATAATGATAGTCATCGGCTCGCCCGCAATGTCCACCCCAGGTGTCCAATTCCCCAATTAAATAGGAGTCCACACCTCGATTGTTCAAGGCATTAAAGATTGGAATTCCATTTACTGCAATGGCTACGGCACCCTTCATAAGGTTTGTTGTGGTGGGTAATGGAGTCTCAGCATAGACAGGTTGAAGCGGAATAGACCAACTGTTCGTTCCGGTATACGATTGCGGGATAGGGACTTGTTGCTGCCAGCTTGTAATTCCGACCATCATGCCATGGGTCGGCACTCCGTTCGAGGAGACATAGTAATAGGTATTGTCTGAACTTGTTGTTACTGTGGCCTTAAAAGGGGCAAAGGCTGAATCTATAAAGGTTGTCGAGGTTTTGGGTATTGTTGATGGGATTGTTTCGACGACACTCTCCGTACTTTTTTTACAGGCAAATCCTAAAACAAGCAATATTGAAAAACTGCAGGTTGCGAAGACCCATTTAGTCAGACCATTCCTAAATCGTTTTAGGATAACCAAACTTTCTTTGGCAATTAGCAGGGTTAATATGAAAAGTGCGATCGAAATCCAAAGAAATCTGTAGTTGGTGCGGTGATGTGGAATAGTATAATCTGGATAGATATGGACTGGATCGTTGAAGGTTTTAAAATGCTCGATTCTAGCAGTTGCAGTTTGTTTGTCTGGATCCTTAAGGCTCTCTAATTCAATTTTCAATAGCTTACCCTCTTCTTGTTCTAATTCGATAAATCGACTATTTCCCGTGTGATAGTTGCCTGATATTAGGGTTCCATTTTTTAAATGCCATTGGGAGAATATAGTGCCATCTCCTTTGTGAAAATGACCTCCTTGATGCGCAGAAGTAAGGCCTGCACTAAAAACAATTAAGAAAATTAAGATGGCTGTAAATTTTGATGATCTTTTCATGGCGAGGCATTTTGGGTTTGTATCTTAGTTTACCTTAAGTTGTTGGTTATACTTAGAAATAAGAACAATATATAATGTTCATTTCATTTAACGCTTTTAACATATCTATAACCCAAAACTAAGTAGCTAAGGGTTAATTAGATTATTGAATAAGTAGAAAGGTAAATATGTTCAGTGAATACCTAATTTTAATAAATAGGACCTATTTATCAAGTAGGGTATCTCTTAAGAAATGGGAGTAAATATTTTTTAAAGGATGTACTTAACCCTTTTTTAGAGCTTCTTTTAAAATCGAAAATGATTTTAGTTTTGCGTCGAAATCGTAAATGTGACTAGTGGCCATCAATTCATCGATGCCGGTATCGGCAATAAAAGTCCTAAGATTTTTTCGAAGGGTTGAGACGCTTCCTTTGAAGGTGCAAGCAAGCATTGAGTTAACGTATGTTTTCACGTCAGGCATATAATAGCTGGTAGGGAGGTCTCCAGGTGGCATTAGAGGCTTTCTCTCGTTGGTGATGATCCCTATAAACAAGCGGATCAGACTCGTGGCTAGAAATTCGGCTTCTTCGTCGGTGTCTGCCCCAAAGATATTGACGCAAGCCATAACGTATGGTTTTTTAAGGACCTTAGATGGTTTAAAGTTATTTCGATAAATGTCAATGGCCGCCCGAAATTGTTGAGGGGCAAAATGGGCTGCAAAAGCATACGGTAATCCAAATTCTGCAGCTAAATAGGCACTGTCGGTACTCGAGCCCAAGATCCAAATTGGAATTTCAAGTCCCTCTCCTGGAAAAGCACGCACCTTGGCAGATTCATTATCTGAACTAAAATAGGCTTGAAGCTGCTTCACATCCTGTGGAAAGTTCATGGAGGTCTCCATGTTGTCACGTCGAAGAGCTCGAGCTGTAAGCTGATCGGTTCCTGGAGCCCGTCCTAAACCAAGATCTATTCTGCCCGGATAAATAGTTTCTAGGGTTCCAAACTGTTCGGCAATAACTAATGGACTATGGTTCGGGAGCATAATGCCACCTGATCCAACTCTGATCTTATTTGTTTGACCGGCCACATGACCAATTATTACAGAAGTAGCAGAACTAGCAATGTGTTGAATATTATGGTGTTCAGCCATCCAGATTCGTTGGAATCCTAAGGTCTCCGCATGCTGAGCGACTTTCACGGTATTGCTAATTGCTGACCTAGAATTACCACCAGCTATCACTGTTGCTAATTCTAGAACGGAAAGAGGAATGCTACTCATTAATTGCTGATTTGAGATTGGATTAAAGACCCTAAAGATAAAGATAATTCAATCCGAAATAGTTAAGCCTTGGCTTCGTTTTAAATCCTAGGTTTTTGAAGTGATTGTGCTTTATTTAAGCTTTGCCAAATACAACTAAGCTAATACTTATCAAAGTATTTATGGATAAGCGAGTAGAGTGTCTCTTTTTGAATTGGTTTGAGTAGGTAGTCGTTGCAACCTGCTTCGATTGATTTTTCTACATCTCCGGTTAACCCATGCGCTGTTTGTGAGATGATGATTACCTCCGCGTTAAACTTCCTGATCTCCCTCGTTGCTGCATACCCATCCAATTCGGGAAGTCCAATGTCCATTAAAATGAGATCAATATCTGGATGATTTCGACATGACTCAATAGCCTGAAATCCAGTTCTGGCAACCAAGGTCTCAAAACTGAAAGGTCTAACTAGAATGGTTAATAGTTTTTCGGAGGTATCATTGTCCTCTACGATTAGGATTTTTAAATTTGATATTTTATAACCATTATCTTCTAATGGAATTTTGGCATTAAATTTCGAGTCTGCGATAGTTTCTTTCATGTCTTTTAAGGTAAAATAAAACTGTGATCCTTTTCCTGGTTCACTCTTGACCCACATTCTTCCTCCAAGTAGCTCAACAAACCCTTTAGCAATCGATAAGCCTATTCCTGCACCTTGCCTTGCCATTTTATTTTCTAAATCGGCTTGAACGAAATGTTCAAATATGGCCTCATGTCGTTCCTTAGGAATTCCAATGCCCGTGTCTTTTACGTAAAATTCGAGGTTCTCTTCCCATTTCCTACATCCTAATTCAATGGTTCCATGGTCTGTAAATTTAAATGCATTGTTCAGCAGGCAAATTGTTATGGCTAAAAATTTCTTGCTGTCAGTTCGAATATTACAATCTTCAACATCTGAAATATTGCAGGATAAAATGAGTTCTAGACCTTTCTTATCTGCATCTTCCTTGAAGAAATGATAGAGGTAGTTTAATCGCTCTTGAATGTTGACTTTGGTTATCGAGATTCGGCTTGAGCCAGAGGCAATTTTTGAGAGGTCTAGAATATTATTGATGATATTAAGAAGCCTCAAACTACTTTTTGAAATTATTTCAAGATAGGATTGTTGCTTTGTTTTATCTAATTTCTGGTATTTAAGTAAATCAATAAACCCAAGTATCCCGTTCATGGGCGTACGAATTTCATGCGAAATATTGGCTAGGAAAATGGACTTTAGCCGATCGCTTTGTTCCGTTGTTTCTTTTGCAATTGCTAATTCTTTCACTTTTTCGACTAAAAGCAGTTCTCCTGCCAGCTGTTCTTCTATTTTTTTTCGAATTAACTGATAGGCAAATAAGGAGATTAAGATGACAAGTAGGATTAAACTTGTGGAGGTAATCAAAACAATGTAGCCTGTTTTGATGTATTTCTGTGACAAACGCATATTCCTCTCTTGAATAGCGACTATGAATTGGTCAATAGGTTCCATGATTCTGCGCTTTGAATCCAAATAGTGTTTATCAAATAGGATTTTTTGTGCATATATTGGATCGGGCTCACCTTTGCTAATTTGGTGCCCTAGGGTGTCGAGGTATTTGCCTTTAATGGCTTCAAAGGCAATGTTCTCTGTGAGTACAAGTCGATTTGATTGAAATTCAGAGGTGTGCAGTAAGCTTAATTCTTTATTCGTTAGACCAAGCTTTTCCATCGAATCTTTTAGCGCAATGGTTCGTCCATCAGGGCGAGAAAGTTTACCATTTCTAATATCAAGCAGCTTTCTGTATTTTGTTTCCCAGGTTGAATCGCCTGTCATGACATACATCCTGCAATATAAGGTTAGATTGTCAGAGCTTTGTCTTAATTCATCGGCAATAACATACGATTTATATCTAATTTCTTGGTTGTGTAGTATTTTTATACGGTTACCAATAACCCATAGCATGGTAAAAAACAAGATCACCATAATGCCGATTATGAACCCAAATAGGAATATGAATGTCCTTCTTATATTCATGTTCTGCCAGTATTAAGTAGCACTTGAAAGGAGTGGGTTGTTGCCTAGTAGAAGTTGTTCTTGCAACGTGTTTCCAGTCAGTTAAATATACGAAATAATAGCGTCTATGTCATGATATTTGAATTTTACTTTGCAAAAGACAAACCTTGAAGGCCTAGATTAGTGATAAATACACGAATGTAGGTAATGCAAAATGACCTGAGAAATTTAATGCAGTAGATTTGATGGTTGTAGAATCTCCCTTTTATTCCTTTCTGATTCCCATTCTAATTTCAGTCCATCACCGCCACCTGCTTGAAAAAATTCGATTTCAAGAGGGTGAAGACCTTTTTCCAAAACGACATCGATCGATTTAGCCTCCAGTCCATGTAAGCCATCATTTGAAAGTGTTCTTCCTGAAATAATCAACTTCGATCCGTCATTCGAGCTAAGTATAAGTTTATACACCTTAGTCGCAGGAACATTAAGAAAACCTTTAAAGGTTATGGCATAGTCGTTATTCCGCTTTTTTACACTTAAGTCTAGATCTGGAGTTGTTCCTGATTTGATGGGTTTTAGAGTTTTAAAATCTGGCAGTTGACCCCAAACTCCTTCGTAATAGCAATATGTCAATCCAGACTTAGAACTTTGAATCTTAGTACTGGCGATTGGACTCTCCTTGATTAGTGTCTTTTCAGTCAGTCCACTTACGGCTTTCCCGTTTTTAAAGCAGAGTGTTTTAATCGTAAATGTTGAGGGAGAGCTAAAGGATATTTGTCCTTTGGCAATGGCCGATTTATTTGTTGGTATTGAACCATCCGTGGTGTAATGAATACTCGCTTCTGGGATATCGGAGGTTATTTCAAATGTAGCTAGATCATTGAAAATGGCATAATTTGCCTTTATCTTAGGTCCATTATAAACCAGAACCTGTTCGCTAGTTTCTAACACGATCGTTGTTGCAAATAGTTGTTTGATGTTTTCTGGAAGATAAACATTTAGGTAATTGACAGCTAATTCAGTCTTAAACATGATCGCCTTATCTTTTAATAAATAAGCAGCATCAATTTTGCTTGCTAAGCCTGGTATTTGAAGGATTCCGTCTTTCGGAAAATCGAAAATATGAAGATAGATCAGATTTTTATCTCCAACTTTTCTAACGGTACAACGGCCCCAATCTAAATTACGAAATGGACTTGCCGTGGTGCCATAGATCCCATCTCCATTTGACTTCATCCAGGTTCCAACCTCTTTAAGTCTTTCGATAGATGGGGTAGGGATTAAGCCCTTTGAAGTTGGACCGACATTCAGAAGATAATTTCCCCCTTTAGAGGCGATGTCAATAAGATTGCGGATTAAGGACTCTGGCGATTTCCAGTTGTGGTCGTTGGCGCCGAATCCCCAGGTGGTATTCATGGTCATGCACGACTCCCAGTTTTTGCCTGGAAAGCCTGTGGCAGGGATAAACTGCTCTGGGGTCTCTAAATCCCCAGCTATCCCTTCGCAAAGTCGATTATTGACAATTAGATTTGGATAGAGTGCTAAGGTCGGAGCAAATTTTGCCGCACGGGCTAAGGTCATTTCACAAGGGGTATCCCACCAGAGTATTTCAGGTTTGTAGCTAGCTAAGATCTCTTTTATTTGAGGGACTGCTACTTTATCGAGGTAGTCGTCGAAACTGCCCTCCTGCGCTTTGTCCCAGTGGCCTGCGCAAGCAATTCCTCCCGGGTGATTCCAGTCTTGTGCCTGTGAATAATAGAGTCCGAAATGCATTCCTTGCTTCTTGCAAGCTTCAGAAAGAGCTTTTACAATATCTCGTTTATAAGGAGTGGCATCCACGACATTAAAGGGGTCAGACGATTTAAACATGGCAAAACCTTCATGATGCTTAGAGGTTAGTACCATATATTTCATCCCAGCATCTTTGGCAATCCGGACAAACTCATCGGCATTAAACTGAGTTGGATTAAATTGCGCAGCAAGGGCTTTATAGTCAGCAACGGGGATCTTCATATAAGTTTGAATCCACTCAGTTGTCTCTCCAATCTTGGTCTTTGTCCCTTTCCATTCGCCCGCTGGGATACTATAGAGTCCCCAGTGAATAAACATCCCAAACTTGGCATCTTTCCACCATTTCATCTTATCCTGAGCTGGTGTTGCGCTATAGGTTATGCTATTTATTAGAACAATAACTAATAGGACGAGGCTAATTCTTCGTTTCATAAGTGTGTTTTATGAGGTTTTCCAGTTGTCTGATTTTTGGGGAAAGTAATCAATTTTAGGCTTTTATCGCCCATCGTAATTTTGCTGAACGCGCACGGGGATTTGTGCTACACTCTTCCACCGTTGGTCGAATAGGGTCTGGTGCCACTTCCAGATATATCCCCTCTCTGAATAATCGTTGAAATGATTTTTTCACACGTCGGTCTTCGCCCGAATGAAAAGAGAGAATGGCTACTCGTCCGCCTGAGATCAATGCATCAGGTAAGTTTTCAAGAAGTTGGTCCAAGGCGCCAAACTCATTGTTGACCTCGATGCGTAACGCTTGAAAACACCGTTGGCATGCCTTTTTAACCTCTTCTTTGTGCGTCTCCTCCGGAAGGAAATCAAGCGCTTCAGCAATGATTTCTTTCAGATGTATGGTTGTGTTTACGGGTATCTTCTTTATTAATTTAGCCAGAATAGCTGTGGCGATAGGCTCGTGATAAGGTTCGTCAGAATTTAAGACCAATAGTTCTTCTAGCTCTCTCTGGTTAAGGGTTTCTAAAAGTTCTGCAGCCGATAGTCCCACTTGAGGATTCAGTCTCAGATCTAATGGTCCTTCAAACTTAAAGGAAAACCCGCGTGCCGGATTGTCGATCTGCATCGAGGAGACACCCAGGTCGGCAAGGACAAAATTTAACGGTCCGGCTTCAGCCGTGATCTGATTAATCTGCGAAAAGTTTAGCTGTTTTGTAATCAGTATGTCTGATCCATAGCCAAATGAGGCTAGTCGTTCTTTTGTTCGCGGCAGCTCAAAGGGATCAACATCCGTCGCATAAAGTTTTCCGCCAGGAGTTAATTTCTTCAGTATCTCTAGGCTATGACCTCCATAACCCAATGTGGCATCCAGTCCAGTCTGGCCAGGTGTTACCTGCAGAAATTCCATAATCTCGTTCACACAAATCGAACGGTGCATTCCGGCTGGCGTACGCCCTTGTTGCATCACTTTGGCGATGTCGTCGGCGTACTGCTCAGGTTTAAGTTCCTTATATTTCTCTTGAAATATTTTGGGATGCGTCCCTTTGTAACGAATCCGACGAAGTGGTTTTGGTCCTAGCTCATCCATAGCTGCAAAATTAATAATTTGCTGAACCTTAAGATCGGAAACGGTTTTAATTAAAAGTTTATTCTAATTCGTTGGCTCAAAATTTATTGCCTTATTTGAGTTTAAGAGGATGTTTTAGTTTAACAGGCTGACTCCAGGAGTTCTTCCCATCAAATATGGAAGTGATTAAATAGGTAATTCTATTGTTTTCGATTAATAGTTGAGGTCGTTCACGTCTGTTGCAATGGAGGATTTCGCCGTTCGTAAGTTCAATGTCATGATTATAAGCGATCACGGGCTCCTCTTTTGCCCAGGCACTAACGCCATCTTTTGAGGTTAGGTGAACTCCATATCTTACATGACCACTAACTTGACCAACATTATCTTCACAAATCAGATGGGTTTGGTTGTTGAAACTAAAAAGGTAGAAATCCTCTAGCGGTGCATCAGGCCAGCAGTTGTCATTTAAAAGTTTGTATGGCCCTTGAAAGTTTTTTGATTGTGCTAGATGTACTTTTAATTTTGAGTCGCGGTACATCAGTTTTACTCCCTCTTTTTCAACCAATAGAGCGGGGTTATTCGATTCTGTTTCGATCAATGGCTCGTCGGAACGTTTCCATGGACCAGCAATAGATTTTGATTTTGCATATCCTACCCTTCGCAAGAGTGCTTTGGAGTTATTCTGTAATGTTGAGAAATCACTTCCAATATAAAACAGCACATACTCATGCCCAATTTTATGGATGGTCGGGTTATGAGCCATATTGGAATCCCAAAATTTAGACTCTCGTTCGCCAATGACCACTTCCTCAAATTTCCAAGGTCCAGAGGGTGATTTTGAAGAGGCACGCACGATTTCAGAGTTTGTCCGGTAGCCCTCTGGGAACTTACCTGTCTTAGGCCACCTCGAGGCAAAGAGATGATACGTAGATCCAACTTTTATCGCCGATCCGCACCAGACCCAATACCCCTCCATTTGAAATCCGCTGTTAGGTGCGGTTTTTTCAAATTCAAATTTTAAAGTTTGGGATTTTAAACTTGTGATAAATAAGATGGCTAATAGGCCTAAAATTACTACTGTTTTGGCCATGGAGTTAATTGATTTTCTTATCAGTTATATTAGCTTTTAAAACAATCGATATATTATTTTTTCTTGTGCCTTAAATGGGCGGAGATAGACTGTGTCTCTATTTGTATTGAGCATCCAAAGTTTGATGTCGTCTAGTTGTTCTGTGGTATATTGCGACTTATGACAATACATGGCGGCGATCGATTTTTCTGTATCCTCGGGAGTGCATTTGATCCGAACAGTGAGATACTCTTTCTTCACCGTATTCCAATTTTCTACAATCTTGCGCACTTGTGTTTTGAAGTTAGGGGTCTGTTTCCAGTTTTCGGTGGGAATGCCAGAATAATATAGTTGGTTGGGTTTTGAGAGCTGACCTGATTGCACAAGTTCGGTCACGATATCATGCACGATACGATGATCCATATGGCCATAGCCACCATCCGGTCCCCAGGTGATCACAATGTCGGGGTTGTAGGTGCGAAACAAACTATCTAGCTTCTCATGCAGCGGTCTTCCTGTGAAAGTTTTGGAAAGTGATCCGTCACCTAAACCTAGCAGAATAGGCGGTTTTATCCCAAGATGCTCACAGGCACAAGCTGCCTCTTCTGCCCGTGTAAGTGCTAATGGTTCGCCTGGCGGAATATTGGCATGTTTGGCTACCCCCAGTTCCCCTTTGGTGGCAAAAACTAAATAGACATTATGTCCTTCACGTGCATATTTTGCTAATAATGGGGTCACATTAGTCCCAGCCTCATCGTCGGGATGGGCAAACACTGCCATGATGATTTTTTTCTTGCTTTGCTCTTTTGGAACGGCATGAGCGCCAAATGAGATTAGGAATATTAAGCTCGAGAAGATTAAATTTCTAACAATCATAGAGTAAGGATTTAAAGTTTTAGTCGGTTGTTTGATCGTTATCTTATTTTACGAAGATGGTTATTTTTTTTTTATTGTTCAAATAGACTCGCTGTAAAACAGCAGTTTGATACATCTTTTGCTTCAGAATTGGCTTCAAAAATGGCTGGGTAATTCTTTCTGAATTTGTTGATATTGGTCCCTGCAAAATAACTTAACATTGTTATCACTACCTTTGCCGAAGAATTTACTGTAATGATTAAAAACTAAAATATGAGTACTGAAAATAATTGTCCATCCTGCAAATCTGAGAATACCTACCAAGATGGAAGTTTATGGGTTTGCCCCGACTGTAATGAGGAGTGGGATCCGTCGGAGTTGGCTAGCGATGCGGAAACATTAAGCGATGTTGCGTTGGATGCTAACGGCAATGTCCTAAATAGTGGTGATTCAGTTACTGTTATCAAGGATCTGAAGGTTAAAGGCTCTACCTCAGGTGTGAAATCTGGAACCAAAGTAAAGGGTATTCGAATTATTGAAAGCAACGATGGTCATAATATCTCTTGCAAGATTGATGGTATCGGTGCGATGTATTTAAAGTCGGAATTTGTTAGGAAAATCTAGCTGGTTGTCTGAATTAATCTGTTCCCCGCTAGGGAATACTTTTTAATTTTCAGCCGCTTTTACTAAGGTTTCAATATCAAACTTAGTCATCTGCATAAAGGCATACATGACCTTAGGAGCTTTCTCTTGGTCGTTCATGAGTGCTCCTAAAATAGATGGAACAATTTGCCACGTCACTCCAAACTTATCGTCGAGCCATCCGCATCTGTTATATTTTCCGCCTTCTCCCAGTTTATCCCAATAATGGTCGATTTCAGCTTGCGTTTCGCACGATATAACGTATGAATTTGCTGGCGAGAATTGGTAGTTAGGCCCGCCATTTAAAGACATAAATTTGGTGCTGTTAAGTTCAAAGACCACGGCCATCGGATTCGCTGAAAGTATTTTTGAATTTGGGAAGATAGAACAATAATATTCGGCTGCTTCTTTAGCTTGGTCAGTAAACCATAAACAGGGGAAAATCTTTGATGTCATAGTTTATAAATCTCGTTACTGGTTAATTGAATTTCTAGATATCGCTTGATAATTATACCCTAAGAACACCCCTGAATCCTCTGGCCGCATAATAAGACTCTGCCCCATTGTGATAGGTAAAGACCGTGTTATAGCGGCGATCACAAAATAGAGCTCCCCCCAGTTCTCGAATCTCTGGAGGGGTGCTGATCCAAGTCGATGTTTTGGTGTCGAACACTCCTAGTTGCTGCAATTCTCGGTATTGGATTTCGCTGAGTAGCTTAATACCCATTGCTTGGGCCATGTCAATGGCATTATTTACAGGTTTGAATTCTTTTCTTGATTCAAGTGCTGCGCGATCGTAGCAAAGACTTCGTCGTTCTTTTGGACTCTCTGGTGAGCAATCAATAAAAATATATTCTCCGCTAATCTGATCCAATCCAATTACATCTGGTTCTCCGCCTGTTCTTTCCATTTCGTAAAGCGACCACAATTTTGATTTATTGGCCTCGATCTTAACCCTAAGTTTCTCCCATTGCAAGTTTTCATGACGGGATATGTATCGGTGAAAACGGCCTTCTAAAACTGTGATAAGCTTAGTTGCCTGATCTGTTGTTAGTTCTTTAGGGTATTCCATGGGTTTGTTATTTCGCGGTAGTGTTATTTAGGGCTACTTTAAACCGGATGATCTCAGCAATTAACTCGATAGGCAGCGGTTGGTTAAGGGGAAACTGAACAGATCCTTTTCCGTGTTTGTAATTTGAAAGTTTATTCTTGAATTTCTCGTGGCTTGTCGGCATGGCATAAAATCCGATGTGTTTTGCATAACCTCCAAAGTAGACTAATTGTTTTTTATCCGTTTTATACGCTGGCATTCCGTACGATATCGTTTCAACTGCTTCAGGCGCATTATCTTTAATTATCTGACGCATTAATTGAAGCTTTGATTGGGTGTCCAATGGAAAAGTTGAAATATATTCGTCAACGGTATTTATAGCTTTGATCATGTTAATTGCCATTTTCCCAATCAGTTGCTAGCTGTTCTAGTTAGTGCCTTTTACTTTGTTTTAGTGATTTTTTTGATTGGAGTTAACTCCAGTTTTCTAAATTCTACTTCTGAACCTTCGGCTTGCACCGCAATCTGACCATGGTTGGCGGTGCAATTTGTTCCATAATTTACGAGGACATCGTTTACCCATACTTTAACGACATTTCCTAAACATTCAACAACCATGCGGTTCCATTCACCAAGGGGTTTTTCAGTGCCATCGGTAAGGTTTGGGATCCGGCGTAATTTGCCTTCAGTAATTCCCCAATTCTCTTTTTTACCCCGTCGGGCTTCCATATCTGGGACAACGATATCTTCAACGATACACCAGAAATCGCCTGCATTTTGGTGCTCCATTTGTACTTCAAGAGACTTTGGAAACATTCCGTATAATGCTCGAGGTTTAGAAGCATGAACGAGCAGTCCGCAGTTGCCTGGAGTTCCGGCAAAACGGTATTCAGCAACAATGCGGAAATTTTCGTAGACCGCGTCGGTAATCAGATGGCCTCCGGGACTGCCCAGACTCACCAGCAAAGAATTGCGGACAATGAATGGGTTGATGGCTTTTGGATTCTTGTCCATCGCTGGAACATCGACATGCCAACCGGTTAAATCGACTCCGTTAAATAATGAACGTGTTTTTGATTTTTTTGCGGATGCAAGAGAACAAGTGATTGCCACTAATAGGATTGCTAAGGTTAGGTTTTTCATGATTTGTAGGTTAAAGATCTGCTCATTGCAACAGATTCTAAATTGATAATTGGGGTATTTCTGTGGGCACGAAAATACTAAAAGTTACTATTGAGGGTGTTTTTATTAGGCCTTAAATTTTATTTTAGGCTTTACTGAGCATAATACGTGAAATCTTTAAAGTCAAAGCCCGAGGTGCAAACCGAACTGAATTGGCCATCACGCTATTGAGTAAGCCGTGAATGGCAACTATTCTCCCTTTTAGCATCGAACTATATCCATATTGGGCAACCTCTTTAGCGGAGGGTAATTTCTTCCCTTTAAAGATTTTGCTTTCGTCCATGCCTGCTGCCGCTTTGAATCCCGTTTCAGTGGCACCAGGGCAGAGAGCAGTTACGGTTATCCCTTGGTCCCCCACTTCATTGCTAATAGCTTCCGTGAAGCTTAAGACATACGCTTTTGTTGCACAATATACGGCAAGTGTGGGTCCAGGTTGGAATGCCGCTGTAGAGGCAACGTTCATAATCTTACCACTCCTTCGTTTAATCATATCTTTAAGATATAACTTTGTAAATAGGGTCAAGGTTGTGATGTTTAAATTGATCATTTGTAACTCTTTATCCCAACTTGTTTCTGCAAACATTCCAAAATCACCAAAGCCTGCATTGTTAATTAGAACATCGATTTGAATATTTTGTTTGTTTGTTTCGTCGTAAATTTCTTGCGCTGAGTTCGTTGCAGATAGATCTTTGGAGATATTATAAACAGTGACATTAAATTGTTTCTCTAGCTCTATTTTTAGTTCATCTAATTTAGATTTATTTCTGGCCACTAAGACTAAATCACCACCTTTTGAAGCGTGAATTTTTGCTAACTCCCATCCTATGCCATTAGAGGCGCCTGTTATTAATGCAGTATTTTTCATGTGTATTGAATTTCTTTTTTTGAAAATATCAGATCTTCCTTTTCCATTTTATGTTTCATAAAGGTTATTTCGGTAATATGGAAATCAACCCTTAAATCATTTGCCATCATAACGTACCCAAAAAACCACAATCAAGACAGTGCCCCTTAAAGCCTAACCTTGTTTTAGTAATTCAACAGCATAGTGCTGACCAATAAAGCCTGAAATACCTGTAAGTAATACCTTTTTCATGATTGTATTTTAAGTCAAAAATACTTGTTGTGGATTAGATGAATTTACCAAATTTTTTCTCTAAGGCAACGGTCCGAAAGTCAAATATTTGTTTAAGTTGATTTTTTATTAGTAGTGAATTGGCAATGGCCCCAAGTGGTCCCATTGGCGGTTCATACGTTACAATGTCTGTCATTAAAACACCACCGTCAATAGGCTCAATTTTATGCTGATGGTGCCACAAGGAGTATGGCCCAATGCGCTGTTCGTCAACAAAATATTCACCTTCTTTAACGTGAGTGATTTCTGTCATCCAATTTAACTTAATGCCCAATAGTGGACTAACCTTATAGGTAATAATCATTCCAGGGTACATTTTTTCTGTCCCCGTATTGCTGGTTACAATAAAGCCCATATGAGGCGGCGTAATCTCCTTTAGGTTCGCTGGGGCTGAGATGAAGTCCCATATTTCATGGATCGAGACAGGTAGTTTTTGCGTCTTTGTTAATTGATAAAATGCCATTGTATTTATGTTTTTAAATTAGAAAATCCCCCGTCTACATGCATAATCTGCCCTGTTATCCAACTTGATTTATCGGAGAGCAAAAATTCAGCCATATTGGCGATATCATCCGCAGTGCCAATTCGTTTGAGAGGGTGCCGTAGCGCATTGGCTTCTTTCTTCTGATCATTATTTAGCAGAGGTGCTGCTAAGGGTGTGTCGGTTAAGGATGGCGCAATGCAGTTAACTCTTATTTTCGGCGAAAACTCTGCCGCCAAAGCTCTAGTTAATCCTTCAAGAGCCCCTTTAGATGCTGATACCTGTGTATGAAAAGGTAGGCCTGTTTGCACTGCAACCGTTGAAAATAAAATGATTGACGCCTGATCAGATCTCTTTAATCTGGGCATTATAAATTGAAGCAGCTTGATGGCTCCAACTACTTGCATCTTGTAATCGGACTCAAAATCCTCAGGTTTAATTCGTTCAAAAGGCCTGAGATTTATACTGCCAGGACAGTAAGCAAATCCGTCTAATACTTCAGGTAGAAATTCAAAATCCGTAAGCTCTTCCAAAACATTCAACTGATGAAACAGGATGTTAGGATGCTCAATTGTTGGCTTGGTTGAATGATAGGTTCCAATTACTTGGTTGCCAGATTCAGCTAGCTTTAAGGCCAAATTTTTTCCTATTCCGCTTGAGGCCCCGATGATTAAATAATGTTTCATAGTTGTTTCAAGGTTTTTAAATAAAAAACAATTGAAAAAGTATTTAGTTTAAGTCGTAATTTGATTTTTTCACTCCTTGTAACCTTTTGATCAGCGTTGATTAGTTGAGCAGTGACATGAAAAATATAGTTCCGTTTAAAGCCATAAAAATAAATGCAGGCAAGGATACCCAGATACTATCCTTTAATTTTATTCTTACGACAACTCCTAGAAGCATCAAAATTGAAAGACCACCAGCAGAAAGCATTAAAATAGGATTGTACTTTATCCCAACTAACAGCCCCGCACCTCCAAGTACCTCTAGAATTGCGGTAAGAGCTCCAAACTTCTCAAGTCCAAAGCGTTTAAACTCAAGTTTCATGTCTGTTGAACTAAAATAGGAAATCCCATATCCTAGGAAAGAGAGGCTTGAGACAAGAATCAAGAAATGAAGTAAGCTCATTAACCAATGCATTTTAAAGACTCTGCCGCAATAAATAGACAAGCAAGTAGCAGAAGGAAAGAGGGGATATGCTTTGCCCACGGATTACCTACTTTAAAATGAAAATATTGAGCAGCTACCATAAGAAAAGCTAATAGTAGTGATGGGACTAGTCTTAATTCCGGATACCAAATACCCGCTACCAGCAAAGTTGATAATGCTATTTTAGCCGCCCCAACAAGGCTTCTGGTTAATTCATTTAAGCCATACTGCTGAAATTCCTTCACAATATTGCCAAATCGAAAAATCCAAACGTATGCGATAGAACCTGCAACTAGAAGTTGCGCAGCAATTGTAAACTCATTCATTTGTATCGTTTTAAATTGTTTATAAAAATTAAACAATCTGCGTGCGCAATTAGTTGTGGCTAATTTGATTTTGTTTTATTTTTTGTTGATACAAGTTATGGGAATACTCGCTGTTTCTGATTCGTAATTGGCGGTTAAAGAGGTTTGTTTTCTCGTCGAAGTGATTAAATTATTTCGACAAATGAATGGGATTTCTTGAATTCTTAGAAGGTCATCGCTTCAAAGGCTTGAGCATACAACCAATGTCCAAAATCGTTCGGATGATTGATATTGTTTCCAAGCAACGACGATTGATCTTTTCGCTGAAGGACTTTCATCCACGTTGAATAGACGTCAACATAGGCGCATTTCGCTTCTAGGGCTGCCTGCTTAGTTGCTTCGGCATAAAGCTCCATAGAATGACTGCTATAATGCCAATCATTATTGGGAGGGAAAGAGGAGTAGAGAACCACTTCGGCATTTTTCCTCTTTTTTATCATCCCAACAAGTTTGATCAGGTTTTTCTTAAACTGTTCAGGTTTATTTCCACCTATGTTATGATCGTTCATGCCCCATCCTACGAGGACAAGATCGGGTGACGTTTTCCCGATATAGGTATCCCACCATTCGATCCCTTGCTTGGACGAATACCCAGGTATTGAAACATCTTCAATTTTAAAGTTAGCATTGGGGAAGATGCTTTTCAAATAATTGCCGTAAAGGGACTGAAATCTAAATTCTTTAGCAGAAGCCTCGCCACCTGCCGTGATGCTGTTTCCATAGGATACAATTGATAATGGCTCACCACTCTCTAGTTTTTTTCGAAATTTAACTAAGTATTTTCGTTGGTCATTTAGCTCAGCTAGACGTTGGCCATTTTTTGTCATGTAGTCTACCCAAACAAAATAGGGGTGGTTCGAGAAGTCGGTGAATTTTGAATGATTAAAATCTTTCTTGCCATAAAGAACATTCTTCGAATAATCGGGAATGGTTGAGTTTACTGTCCTTTGTATCTCTCCTTTTGCATAATCAATTGTGTAGTCAACACCTTCGACATAAATCTTACAAGCCGAATTAGACCGTTGATAGGTGCTCCGAACAATGACACTTCTGCTAACCAATGAGTCGAAGGTTAGTTTTCCTGGATTGGTAGCAGCCAAAACTAGACTCTCCCCTTGGAGTTCCATGGTTATTCCCTTGGTTGAGTGGGGATTTTCGCGATTTGAACTATATACCGTGCTTACCTTCTGTCCTTTTGGATCTGGCTGGCCAAAAGTATTAGTTGAAATTCCTCCTAGAGTTAAATAACAGATTAATAGCTTAAATGTGATGTTCGACAAATGGCAATTAATAAATAGTTTCTTCATCTTATAGTTTAATTTATTAGTTGAATCGTTATTCAATATTTGATTTTAGGTCTATCCCATTTTGCAAAATCTTTTCAAACACTCCCGCTATTGTCGCAATGACCAGAGATCCAAATGTAAATAGAAAACACAGGGCCAGATGCAAAATAAACTAAAGTTCTCATTATAGTTTAAAAATGAGTTGATAAGCTATATCTGTCATGAGGTCTAAAGTCTGTGTTTTTTTCTAAAACTTTAAAAAGAAGTTCATTAACAGCAATAATAATATTTGAATAGATATCTAACCTCTTTCTTTGAAATACCTCAGACATTTCAATAGTGTTTTTTGTTCCATGAAAAATATTATTACGCACAATGTAAATAAATCGGATAATATCGTTTTTTAATTTCCCGATTTTAATTTCATTAGATTTTAATAAGTTTTCAAATTCTTTTTTAAAGTTTTCCCTTTCAGATTCTGTAATGCGATTGTCTGGTGTTATCTTTGAAATTGTTTCAATAGTCCTTTCAATAGCATCTTTGCCCTTTATTATTTTAATAAACAACTCTTTATCATTATTGTCGACCTTTGAAAAGATAAAGTCAATCATTGCTTTGTACTTTTGACCTTCAGATGGCTCAATTTCCTTTCCATCTTCGACTTTTTTATGGAATGCAGTTAGTTCACTTTTTTTCAAACTTTCTTCCCAATCAAAATTATAGAATGAATTAAAAGCAAAGTAAGCATAAATGAATTTGGAGGGTTCAAATAATTTCCACGCTCCTCTTTCGTATTCAACAATATGGTCATATTTATCCGTAATGTAGTGTAACCTATATAGGTCCTCAATTTCTTCAGCGAAATTGTTTCGATTAATTATTGTCAATTCTTCTTCCATGTCATTTTTTTAGAGTTGCTGCTAACGGTTTGCGTGTAGGCGATGTTACCTTGTGTTGCGCCTGCGGCAAGGTAATATTGCTTACACGCTGTTACAGGCTGGCGTTCTTTCAGTTTGCAAGTCGTTTGAGTTCATCACTATATTTTAAAAGCTCCGTTTCTACTTTATTTACTATGTCTGTAATTGTTGACCATTCAGCGTCAAGGATTTTTTTAACTTCAGCTTCATCAACTTCAGTCATTTCATCGGTTTCAAATTTCCAAGTGTGTTGAAAATGAACAAGCCATTTTTTCCCGCTTGGTTTTTTGTGTCCTGGAATGTTTTCAAAAGCTTTGCAAAACAAATTTTGAATTTCACTATCACCTGGAGAAATTACTGTCTTAAATACTGCTTTCTTTTTAGACCATATAAAGTCAATTTCAAAAAGAAAATTTTCTTTTAAAGGCCAACCTTGTCCTTTTTTGGGGATGATGTCATTCAGTGTTTTTGTTAAAAACCTTGCATAACCTTTATGCTTAGAACCCATAACCCAATCAGATTGGGTTATTTTATCAACAAAAACTGGATAAAGTTCTAAAGCAATATCGGACTTGTTTTCAAATACAAAGTCTAAAAGTTCCCTGTGATTTTTGTATATTTTAACTGCAAGTTCATTTAGTTCATCATTTTTCATTAGTTCTCGTTTTATAGTTGTTAGGTAGTCAGAGATATACTGGTGAACTCCGACATTTAAAGATTTACCGTGAATTTGAAGAACTCTGTCGGCTTGTTCAATAATTTCTTCATATGAATATGGTGCGTAAAATTCCCTTTCTTTTGGTGCTAATGGTGTCTCGCCAGTAGGCGTTAAGTAAACAAAAACTTTTTTGTGTTTTATAAATGTGTCATTTACGATTGTTCTATATTTTGCAAGCTGATTTGAATGATCTTGCGTATCAATTTTATTCTCAATGCAAATTACAATAGTGTCGAATACAATTAAAAGGTCAATGTTTTTCCATTCTCTACGAAGTTCTACATTATTAAAATTTAGTTCTTCTATTTCGAATTCGTCCAAATCACTTGCAATTTCTGATGTTGCAATATCACGAAGAAATTTTGTAAGGAAGAGTTTGCCAAGTCCGTGAGTTCCATTCGGATCAAGAAGCCAAGCTAAAAAATTTGAATGTCGAATTTCAGCCCGTGAAATATTAAGTATTTGAAAAATATTAGGTGTCTTTAACTGCAACTCTATTTTGTCGAAGTCAAGGTCGTTAAGCAAGTGTCGATATTTTTCTCTAATTTCTTGTTCTGTCATAATTTCTTAGTTGTTTTCTTACGCTTGCTTATAACGTTTTGCGTGTAGGCGATTTTGCCTTGTGTTGTGCCTGCGGCAAGGCAATATTGCTTAAACGCTGTTATAGCTAGTTTATTAATCTGCATTGTCGTTGTAATTAATTAATCCATCAATTGTATTTTCAAAAAATGACAATAAGATTCTTTGCAATAGTTCCCTTGGCGCATTCTCTTCAGCAATATTTTGATCTTCTCGAAACTTTATAACGCAATTATTTCTTCTAACCATCCCTCTATTAACTGCTGCCGGACTAACCGCTGAGTATAATTGCAGTATTTTAATATGACCGTCTATTGAAAGTCGCATTCTCAAAATAACCTTTGTCGTAAGTAATTTATTTAGTTCGCGTCTTGCAATATTTGTTCTGGGTCCCTCATTGATTTGACTCCAATTTTCCGGATCTTCATTTCTTGAAATTTCAATTTTGTACCCCTGATCATTTGCCCCTTTTAAAAATAACCTAAATGCATCACGATCATCTAATATATAATTTCCATGTCTATCAAATAAATGATTATTACGGTTATTTGAGCCAAAAAAGCTAGCGTTAGTAAAATATAGTCTGTCAATGTGGGCGCAACTGAAAATAAGCGAGAAAACTGAATTATTTAAAACAATATTATTCAAAAGCTTGTCCTCTGCAGTGTATGCAAAATCTCGTAGTTCTCTTTGACAAAAGGCAATTATGTCTGTGTATGCAATAAGGTTTTCTTGTAATGCATTTTTAATTTGGAGGGGTTGTTCATTTCGAGCAAACTGTAATATGTTATCAAAATTTATAGGACAATACTTCCATAAAGAAGAATAATTGCCATGAAAATAGGGAAGGTCTGGTGGAGAAATATTTCCGTTAAATGATAAGTTCGGTAAACCTAATTGGTCGCAGAGATATGATATTGGTGGAAATGTTCCTATCATTAAACCTGTAGTAGTGGCGCAATGAATTTCCTCTAAATAAGGATGTTTTTCAAATGGCGGGACTATTGATAATACTCCGTTGTTATCTGCAATTACTTGAATTGAATGCTGATTTATTAATTCGTAATTGTGTGGGTTACTATGATCTATATCTGCTAATCCTAGAGCTTCACTAAGTAGTTGTAGATTATTGTTTCGATGTATCATTGTAATGTAATTTAAATTGGCTATAACGGTTTGAAACTATATGCAGTTGCCGACTGCGTCCGCCAGCTGGCGGATGTCGAATCCCACCACCGATGTTACGGGCTGTAAACTTCACAATCAGCACAGAAACGGCAATTGTCATATAGTTTTTGTTATGGCGCGTAATTCATTCAATACTAAACATCTATTGAAATACTTACTTTTCCACCCAGTCCTTTTTCAACAATGTCAAAAAGCGTACTCAATGTTATATTGCTGCCATCATTCTCAACACGAGAAATATAGGTTCTTTTTTTGTCTATGATTTGTCCTAATTCCTCTTGAGTCATATGTCGCGATTCTCTTGCCTTTTTTAATAAAAGTCCGATTTTAAAAGATTCGGCTTCTCTCTCAAGATTATCGCGTCTTTCAGTCCCTTTTTCTCCGTAAACCTGATCCTTAATTTGAGGCCAGGTCGCAATGTCTTTGTTGTTATTTTCTGCTTTCATAATACTCTTTCATTAAATTTATTGCTTTCTCAATTTCGTTTTTCGGCGTTTTCTGTGTTTTTTTCTGAAATCCATTTAGAAGGATCACTAATTTTCCTTTATCGAAGAAGCAGAAAACACGCCAAATGTCTGTCCCTAATAGAATTCTCGCTTCATAAAGTCCATTTGTCCCAGTAATTTGTTTTAAATAATTTGTCGGAATTCTCTCTAATGTCTCGATGGCTTCAATGATTTTGAAGATCTTGTTCTGAACCTTGATTGGTTGCTTTTTCAAGAAATCTACGAAAAAGTTTTTGTATGCAATTACTTTTCGAATTTTCTCCATCTGTCATTAAAATAAACCCAAAGGTAACTTTAAAGTTACAATTTTCCAAATCGAAATTGATGTGTCGGGGTATTTATTATGCGCCATAACGGCTGACGCTATGGCAAGTGCGGGAATAAATTGCTGCTCAACTGTCTGCCAGCACTGAACTTAATTTGAAGCACAAAGCTTCATTTAAGCATTGAACCCGCTTTTTTGCCAAACGGCTGTTATGCGTTCGTTTTTATTCCAGCTTAATCTTTCTTGTTTTTCCTGTTTGTAATTCTTTTAGTATGTCCAACTTCTGAATTTTTGAATTGTCAAGTTTATAAACTAAAATAAATTTCATTTCTGTCAAGTCAATGAATGTAGTATAAAGAGTTCCACCTATTTTGCCTGTCGAGTCTTTTTGAGGTAGTTGAACTGCCTTTCCAATTACATTACCTACAGCTTTTAGGTCAATAGTGTCCTTTGGATTTCTTGCGTCCAATTCATCTAAACCTTTCTGAATTATCGGGTATCTCCAGCAAGTCATTTCAGTTTGAATAGTGTCTGACAGATTAAAATTTGTCGAAACAAGTCGATTGTTTTTGATTTCAACAATATTTTTAACACCATTTATCCATTCAACAATTACCGCTTTACCATTTTTGTCACCCAATAAAATGTGTGCGTTATTTAGAGCATTTTTTTCTTGTTCTAAGTACTGGATTACTTCATCTACTGTCCTACATTTTGCCAATATCTTGTCCGTGAAATTGCCTTTTGGAGATGAATAACCTGAGGGGATTTTTTGTTCTGGTGTTACAGCTCCGTCAATTACCAATCCTTTCTCATTAATACCTCCTTGTCCAAAATTTTTCCAGCCGTACCAAATCCGACCCAATTCGTCTTTTGAACTTGGGTTGATTTGTATATATGGCTTTACATCATACCAGTAATCTTCATTATTTATAAAATATATTTTACCAGTCTTACTGTCTATATAGTAAATTATAGAACAAGCGAATGATTTTTCGGAAATTATAATAATGGAAATTAAAAGTACTAGATATTTAAATGCCTTCATTTGTGATGGTTGTTTCGTCTTTTAAATGCCGCATAACGTAGGAAGCTACACGCAGGGGCGGACTGCGGGTCCCGAATCCTCGGGATCAAGCCGAAAAGCAGCCCGGGCGGAATCGAAGATCAGCGAAGCTAAAGATGCACACCGAAAACCACCGCTGCCGCACTTGCCGGGTAGCTGAAGTTGTGCGTTCGTGCTTTATTTTAAACAATTTGGAAGCATTTCTAAAAATCCTAAACATTTGTCGTAATTCAATTCATAATAATTTACTCCCAAATTTATAGTCTCATAATATCGGGCTTGGTTTACTTTATAATATTCCTCTGATGATATTTTCCAATAATCACGACCCAATTTCTCTGTAATAAACCACTTTTCAAGTAATCGGGCAGCTCTGCCGTTTCCATCTCGAAACGGATGAATATGTGCAAATCTTAAATGAATCAACGAGGCAAAATAAAAGACTTCTTTTTCGCTAAGGCTTGAAGAAATCAATTCTTCAATATCGTGGAAAAATGTTTTCATTTCTTGTTTAACAAATTCAGGTTCAATTGCCATATAAGCTAAGCCTGACTTACCAAAAACGCCTACCTGCTCAATCCGATATTTCCCTCTTTTGCTTTTAATTAGTAAGGTCTCTGAAAAGATTTTATGACAAGTCAACAAATTTGCCTCATTCAAATTATTTTTTTGGGCAAATTCGTACGCTTCAATCAAATCTTCTATCTCTTCTATCTCTTTTCCAATTTTGAATTTATCTTTGTTTAATTCATAATTCATATATGAGTTCAAGTCAATGCTATTTCCCTCAATATTCGAAGAATAAATCGCTGAAGATTTTGTCAAATAGTCGAAACTTCTTTTGTTTTCAGAAAAATCAAAATCCTGAATTAATCTGGGAATTTTATTTCCAATAGTCTGAATATAAGTGTCTAAATATTTTCTTTCAGTTATTCTCATCTAGTCAATTTATTAAACACAAATATACTCATTTTTATTGTCAAACCCTTATGGTAGTGCAGTTTCCCATAGCATGGCGCACAACGGTTTGCAGCTACAAGAAGTTGGCGATTTCGGAGACGAAAACTGTCTGCCAGCACTGAACTTGATACGAAGCACAAAGCTTGATATAACCACTGAACCGCCAATTTCTTGTAGGTGCTGTTATAAGCTGCCTTTCTTATCGTTCTCGCCATTTGCTTTCTAATCCCATAAAATCCTCCAAATGATACACAGAGTCAGAATAAGAGAAAAGAATGGTTCGGTCGTCAACAATTGTGTATTTTTTTCTTTTTTCAACCGGCAACTTTTGTATGTCTGGAAAATATTTTAATGGAACAATAATTACACGACCATCTTCAAGTTTCAGTGATATTTTTCCCACGCTATCGAAATTTAATTTTTCGATACAAATTTTGGTATTTTTAAGTGTAGTTGTCATTTATTTTAATTTTATAGTAGTTATTTTTTGACCATTTTTCACCTTGTTAAATGAGTCAATCAGTATTATTTGATTCTTTTTAATCAAACTAATTGCTTGATTTAATTCCTTCTCGTTTAGTGTACCTTTTTCAGCAACTTTAAAAGTCTCCAACCAAACTTTTGCAGAACGTTGTCGATTTCCTTTTTCTTTAACAATATGCAAATGCGGTGGCTCATTAAGCGCATCGTAGGCGAAAATAAAAAAAGTCAGAAATTTATAAATAGCAATTTTAGGCATAATCAAATATAGATTTTAATTTTCAACTTGTCAAGTTCTATTTTAAGGTTGCTTATAACGGACACACACATGCGCTGTGCTGGCTGTAAGTATCTAAATAGCAAGCAAGTATCAACCAGCACCAAAGCTACTAAATACGTAAAATGCTCAAAGTTCCGACAGCCAGCATAGCCGCTATGTGTGATGTTAGCACCATTTTTTTTTGTCGTTAATTCCAAAAGTCTAATAAATTGGTTATCGCCTCGTTAAACAATTTTGGTGCTTTGATACCCAAAATCAATTCTCCGTTTTCGTTTAGCAAAAATCCAATCTCTATTTCAATGATTTCTTGCTCTTTACTGCCGTATAGAACAACCGTTCTAATAATTTTGAATTTGGGGTAATGTTTTTGTATGTAATTTTTCTCAATGTATTCATAATTATTGAGTTCCTTTATTCCGTCTTTGCGGAATTTATATTTCTTACCTTCTACATTTATAACTTCACTGCGTCCAAAATCTATCAAAATTAAGTCAGGAATATAAATTATTTGTTCTTTATCGCCGTCTTTGTATTTGGCTCTGTCTTTGTATTTTGCTAATGGAACTGGTTCTCCTTCCTTCGTATAAAAATATCCCTTTTCGCATCCTGCGTGATTTTCAAATATAGAGTAACCTTCTGTAAAATTTTCAACAACCAAATGAATGAAAATCGTTCCTAATTTTTCGCCGTCAATGTCGTATTTCCAATAATCTGAATTTAATTCAGCTTTTGGAACAGTTAGTCCTTGTAATGAGATATTTAACTTGTTTGCTATTTGAACAAATTTATTTGTTTTTCCTACATGTTCTTGTTTTAAACCATGTTGAGTAATAACAAGTTGATTTTTCCATTCTAATTTACGTAAAACTGCACAAATTATGCTCAATGCTCCAATATTGGGGTCGTGTGAAAGTCCGCCACTTTTAAATAATCTGCCCGAAATTTCGATTTTATTTTTCGATTTTGTAAGCGTAATTGGAACATTTCCTTTTGGTGCTTTTCGCATATTTGCTTTTAATTCAATAATTTCGTCTACTGTTTCAAATGGCTTAAAAATAGAGAAATCTAATTTTTTGCCCAAAATCTCAACACCCAAAGTTAATAAAAGTCGTGTTCCAAAAATATACGTGTCGGTTGGATTTTCCTTTTGCTCAATTTGCAAACTGTAAAGCATTATTTTTCTTACAGTTGGATAATAGTTTTGAATGAATACAAATTTTGAACAACGTTGATAAACTCCTGTATTTCTGCTTTCTTTGTCGTCTGTCTTTGTTTCTTCAATTGCGTAAATTGGTTGGTCATTGATTGTTGGTTCGTCTTTTTGGTAAAAAATTAGAAAATCTGTGAAACTCGAATTTCCTGAAACAGTTTTTATGTAAACCTTATCAACTTTGTTACAGCGAAAACCTGTAACTTCATAAGTGAATGTAAATTTGTTGTTTTCAAGTATCGGAAATATTCGCAAAGTGTCCACAAAAACTGCAAATCTATAATCTTTGGCAAACTTTTGAAATATAGTTTGTAAGACTTCTTTTTTAGGGCGTTCTTCTGTTAAAAACCAAAGATTATTTTTCATTTTTTCGTAAAATAAAGAGTTGTTCTTGAATATATTTTTTGTGTTTGCTGTCGCTGTTGCTATTACTTTTAAAACGTAAATAATCAAACTCAACTAATTCAACTGTTCCAAATTGTTCCAAAACTGAAATTATTTTTTGTTTTGGCATAATTCCTTCTGTGTTGTAACTTAATATCAGTGTTTTATATTTACCATTTTTAGCAATTTTATGCAATTCTTGTAAACCGTTTTCTGAATTGCAGAATAATGATTTTTGATTTTCATAATTTCGCATCCCTGAAACTCCTTTAATTTCAGGATTGTCATATTTTGCAATCGTTTCCATTAAATGATAATTCGGTGCATATTGTCGTTGATTATATGGTGGGTCAAGGTAGAAAATATCTGCATTTACTTGTTCTAATAAATTGACAGAATTATCATTATATGAAAAATTTTGTTTGTTATTTTTTACTGTTTCTATCGGTCTTAATTGAATTTTTTTTACGGCTCTTGGGTCCCACTGTTTTTGAAACGCTGCGTAAACTCCTGAAACATTGGCATAAAAAGGAACTGTTTCGATCAAACAAGCCAATAATGCAAAATATTCATTTTCAATAATTAATTCATTGTTTTTCCAATTTTCAATCTGTTGTCTAATGGTATCAATTATTTTTCCATTTTCGTTGTTAAAATACATTCTTGGTAATTCCAAATTTGCTGTTCCTTCCGGCGTATAATTTTGATAAATAAAACCTTCTGTAATATCTAAATTATTCAAATATTCTACAACTAAATTCAATGGGGTTGCAAATAACGAATTACTTTTTATATTAATATTTTTCAATAATTTATCAAAAGTCAAATCTTGATTGTTTTGAATATATGCACGCTGTAGAATATATGAAAAATACAATAAATCAGATGAATATACCTGATAATCTAATTTTTTAAAAAATCTTCCGACATTTGTCGTTCCTGCAAAGAAATCAAAAAACGAATTTCCATTAATTGCTTTTGATTGCATTATTTGATAAATCTTTTCTACTAAGTTCTCTTTGTTTCCAATAAATCGCATTTCATTTAATTTAAATTATCAAATAATGTTTTCGCTTTTTGCTGTTCAATCGGTTCATAATTAGTAATTAAAACTTCAATACTTGCGTCTTTATCTCTAATTATAGTTTGATAATTTGAATTTGAATAATTGATGTTTATATAATTAATTCTATATTCTTAATTAGTATTTAACCATTTTTTTAAGATTTCGTTTGATTTTCCTTTGTGTTCCAAAACATTAGACAAAGCAAATTTTATTTTTTGACTATTTAGTTTATCTAATGTATTCAATAATTCTCGTTCTTCTTTTTCTGTCCAACCTTTGAAACCACGTTTTCCGTCGTTGTAAGTACCTGTGGTTATTAAATATGGTGGGTCGGCGTAAACAAAATCATTTTCGGTTAAAATTGAAAAATCAAATTCTTCAAAACTTTTACAAGTAAATTCTATACTATTCTGTTTTAAACGATTATGAAACATTTCCAAATTTTGTTTCATTGTGGCGTTAAAACTGCTGCGTTCTCTACCAAACGGATTATTAAATTCGTGGTCGTTGTTAAATCTTATTTGATGATTAAAGGAATACGAAATCAATAGAAACAAGTCCAACGGATTTTTAGTCTTGTTGTAAAATTCTCTTATTTTTTTGAAACCTTCTTCGTTTGTCAAAGACAAATTATATTCAGAAATTCTATTTTGAATATGCTGTATAATTGTTTGTAAATCTGATTTATAAAATGCTTTATACATTTCAATCAAATAAATCAAATTGTCATTAAAGTAGATTTTATTTGCATTTGTATTAATTCCAACATTACATCCACCTGCAAATAAATCAATAAATTGATTGATATTTTTGGGAAATAAAGGCAAAATTTGATTTAATATTTTTTGCTTTCCGCCAATATAATTTAATGGCGACTTTATTGTATTATTTTGTTTTATTTGCGTTCCGTTCATATTTTTTGCTTTTCTGCAAAATTAATCAATTTTTCGTTAATTCGTTAATTTGGGCGTATCGTTTTTTATTGGTGCTAACGTTCGAGGCTATAAAACGTAGGGGTTTGCGTGCTTGCGAATGTATCAACCGATACAAACCTTGCCAGCGGGATAAAATGTTGCTAAACCTCTTAAACCCCTATGTTTTATGAGCCTTTGTTGTGCCTTCGTTGTTTTTTTATTCCTTCAATTTAATTACTAATTCGTTAAGACTTTTATCTATAGTGTTTATTGCGGCATTATCATCAAAGAGTTTGTGTGCTTTGATAGACAAATCTGAAAGCTCTTTATGTACTTTGTTGTTTTTGTCAAAATCAGGAATAAAAACAGGCGGGTTAATTTTAAAAGACCTTGAATCAGATGAATTTAAAATATACGATTCAGTTACTGGAGCATTTAGGATAGCACAAATATAATGGGCTTCTTCAAGTGTTATGAAACCCCCAGAACTATTTTGTGAAATTGTAACGGCATGGTTTTGAAATTGAGGCCTTTTCAATTCGCCCCAAGGTGTCAAAACGGAGCTTACCACACAAGACTGCCATTTTGAATTGTCTCTAAATGCAACATAATGGTCAGCAAAACTATACTCACCAACACGAGCTAAAGCATAAAATTCTGTATTATGCTTTTCTCCAATTATTTTTTCGTTGTATTGGGTTTGGGATTCAAAAACCGTTTTGAATTTATTAAAATATGTCGCTAATAATTTTGAACCTTTAGTTAATTCTTTAATTGTTATTGGACTTCTTGTATTTGTTTTTTCATAAGGAAACGGAACTATATAATTTGACTTCAACAAATGAAATCTTTCAATGTCCACACCTTTAATCAAAGGATGTAAATACTTCTTCTCTAAAGGAAATGATTCTAATGGTATTTTATATTTCGATTTTTTGTTTTGATAATTCTTGATGATAACTGTATCTTTTGAAACAGGCATATCGTTGTCAACTTCCAACAAAAATAATTCTTGAGGATAAAACTCAATCCCTTCTCTTCCCTTGTAGCTGGCAACGCCCGATATTTTAGTAAAAGAGTTAAGTTCCACTTCATTTTTAGCACAAGAAAAAATTGTGCTATTTTCATTTGCTTGTCCAGCCAGCTCTATTGACTCCGTGAATACATCTTTTAACAATGAATAGTCCGTAATATTAGAATAAGTTTTCAAGTCATAACCTTTATTCTTTATGAAGTATTTCAATGGAATACCCTGCTTGTAATCAACCTTTTTATTAGAAAAAAAGAATGTTAAAAACTTATGGGTAACTGGGTCAAAAGGATGACCAGCTTTTGTCCAATCATAGAGTTGTTGAAAATACAAATTTCTATTCTCTTCAAGTTTAAATTGTCTGAACCCTTCATAGGTTTGTTGGAAAATGATTGTTTGAGGCATTAAAAATGCCAAAACGCCATTCTCTTTTAACCAATTCATAGCTGAAACATTAGAGATTAATGCACAAATATTTAAGTTAATTCCACCAGTTAAACTGTCGCCTGAGAATAAATGTCTTTCGATACATATAGATTTTACTCGTTCTCTGTAACCTGCTGGCAAGTTCTTCCAATCAATCCAAGGAGGGTTACCTACAATTAAATCAAATTTACCAAGGTTTGCGGTAGTCAAAAAGTTTGTAACAATTCTTGCCCAGATTCCATTCCATTCATTTCTTTCAAGGTCAACAAATTGCTCTGCTAATGAATTAATTCTATTAGATATTTCAGTAGTTAAATCCTTTTCAGGGATAATTGCCGACAACTTTTCTTGTATTGAAACAGCATCTAAATTATGAATGTCTTGTTCAATACTTGTCATTGTTTTAGAAAACAAAACTGGGTCTGAAACAGCACTTTTCGGCAAGTCAATATTAATAAAACCTTTAATGGTCTTGATGCTGTAATTGATACAATCAATATTATCAATTACAACTTTAGAAGGTACATATGAAGAGTCACCAAGATAAACTGGAATTTCAAATTCATCATCGTCTGAAATTAGGTGAGATATATTAATAAAGTAATTAATTCTTGATGTAAGAACGGCTAATGGGTTTAAGTCTATTGCTTTAACCCTATTTAAGACCGCATTCAATCTTTCTTTATTATTGAGTTGTATTGTTTCAAGTAAAACGTGTTTTATCAAAACAGTAACGAAAGTACCAGAGCCTGCACAAGGGTCAAGTGCAGTCCAATTCTGCTTAGCCGGGTTTAGATTGATTGTTTCCCTAATTAAATTATCGGCTAACCAAGATGGTGTATAAAACTCACCAAGGCTATGTCTAACCTTGTCGGGTATTATTTTCATAAATAATTCCCTGAATAAATCTTGGACATTTTCGCCTGTTTGAAATAGTGCTTTGTCTTCGTATTGTGTTAAAATTTTAAAGATTTCTTGAACCAATCCACCAATTTCGTTTGTCCATTGGTTTGATGAACAATACCAAGCAAAAAAGTCGCCTTCCAATAAATTACCAATTCCAAGACTTCTGAAAATTGCACCTTCTTCAAGTGAATTCATTTGATGTCTTAATGTATCAAAGTCAGTTTCGGATAATTTATTAAAGTCAATTAGGCTTTTGTTAAACCTGATTTTACTAATAACTTTATACGCAATTATCTTAACAATAATAGCATAAGTAGTTTGAATAGCATATAATGCTAAATATTCATCTTCGTTTGTTTTTAACTCTTCGCCTATTGTTTCTTCTAACGATTTCTTTCTATCTTCAATTGCTTTTTGCTTTGAGTTATCATCGTGTGCTAATCTGAATAACTCTTTCCATTCATTAAAAAGCATCAGGGAACGCCCAGTTGGACTGTTTTTCAAAGTGTTGAATAAACAAAGCGTTAATTTGTTTGAAAGACTTTTGTCTGATTCGCAAAAGTCTTTTACTAAATTTTCTGGCGTTAAAGCAACTTTATCAAGTAATACAATACTTTTAATAATTCTATCTATATGTTTTGAAGATAGTTTTTCAAACGCGCCTTCATTTATAAGACCATTTTCAATATTGATTAATTTACATTGAGTACCATCAGTCACAAGACCAAAATAATCTAAAGTATGTTTTTTATTTAAGCCCTTTAGATAGTCAATAAGTTGAGAGGAAGCCTTGTCTTTATGTTCTGTTGATAAGAGTTTAGATGTATGTTTAAATTCAATTACCAATGCACCAATTTTACTGTCAATTCTACCTTTAGAAATATGCCTTTCGGTATTGATTGTCTTTTCTTTTTCTGGATAGTATTTTAGTCCAAGAGTATCCTTTATAAACGAAAAAAGTTCAAGTTCAAAAATTGAAACGATACTTGCTTCGTTTTCAGCTTTTTTTGATTCTGTATAAATATCGTTACTCACTTCAGCCAACAGTTCAGCATATTCGGTTGTCCGAATTAGTGTTTCTATTTGCTTTATTTTGAATTTGCTTTTCTTTATTTTGTCCATTATATTTTTAAAGTGTCAAAGATAGACTTTCTTAATTGTTTCTTGTTTAGTTAAGTATCGCTTTCCTATCGTAGACGGTTTTTTTACAATGAGGCACAACTCGTTTATAGGTCTGTTGAAGTCAGTTGTATGCACCATATTTAGGGTGAATAGGCCTGTAAAGGTGTCATTCTTATTTTAAGGGTGAAAGTAGTGATTTATTTGTACAAATCATCAAACGGAGACCTGATCTTCTGTATACTCTTCTCCGTTACATGCGTGTATATTTCGGTCGTCTTGCTGCTTCTGTGACCTAATAATTCCTGAATATACCTTAAATCCGTACCCGACTCTAATAAATGGGTGGCATACGAATGCCGAAGCCAATGTAACGTTACCGGCTTCGATATCCTCGCCTTCCGAAGCGCTATCTTTAAAACACTCTGGATGCTTTTTTCACTATACTGCTCACCCGGATACTGCCCCTCAAATAACCAAACCCTAGGCCGGTAATACCGATAGTATTCCCTCAAAAGCTCAATTAGATTGTCGGAAATAGGCACCACCCGGTCTTTTCTCCCCTTCCCATTAATTATTAATAATAAATGTCGCTTAGAATCGATGTGCACTGGCCTTAAATTTAATAGCTCACCTCGTCTCAACCCACAAGCATAGATTACTGTTAACATCATCCGATGCTTCATGTTTGTTGAGGCCTTTAAAATTAGTCCAACTTCCTCCTTGCTCAGCACGTTCGGTAGCTTGTGCTCATGACGTGGACGATCTAAATGCTCGGTTATCAATAAGGACCCTCGGATAGTTTTGAAAAATAACTTTGCTGCATTTATTGCCTGGTTCTGGTACGAAAAACTTAGATTCCGAGGAATCATGTATGAATTAACAAATTGCCGCATGTCATTATTCGTCGCTTCTGAACTAGTCTTTGGCTTGATAAACCTAAGAAATGTTGTGATCGCCATGATATACGTCTTCACCGTAGAGTCACTATATCTCTTTTGCTCCATCCATTGCTTAAATGTTGCGATTTCCTGAAGAGTGTCAAAATCTAATGTGGGCAAGGAATGACTAACTGCTAGGTTTTTGGGTTCTTCATTTGATGAAGAATCAAGCATCGTATTAACCAATTCTTTTGACTTGATTCTCAGAGTTGCCATCTATTGAAAGTTGAATTCTTGTGACCTACTCACTGAGCGGCGAACCTGAACTCAGTTAAAAGTCTGTACAATAGCTAGTTGATTAGATCTTGTTGGGCAATTGATTCCGTTGTGCTTCGACTTTTATTGTTGAGGTTTTAGTCCCTTGATTAGCTGATTACTTAAACCTATTAAATATACCACTTTAAAAACTCGAAATTCTCAAATAATAGCAAAATGATTAAATAGATGTCGAATTGACTGAAAAAAATCAAAATTGCTTACGAATTTATTTTGCGGTCAGAATATTATTCTTAATTTTGTCGTCAAGTTTAGAATTAACACACTTAAAAAGCGTTGTGATTGAACAAAATAAACTTGATTATCGTTATCTGTTAAAAAAGAATGAAAAACATACTTTCACATAACCTTCTACTCGTGGTCATCCTAATTCTCGTCTATCCAGGCTGAGGAAGGTTTACTATTTGTATGATGAAACATATAAAAGCCTTTCTCAAAACCGAGAAGGGCTTTTTTTTAAATTGAAATTTTAAGACTATGAAGTTTAATCTTAGAAGCGAAACAACAACAATGGGTCGTCGAATGGCAGGGGCTCGTAGCCTCTGGAGAGCTAATGGAATGAAAGAAGAACATTTCGGGAAACCTCTAATCGCCATCGTTAACTCCTTTACTCAATTTGTACCCGGTCATGCCCATTTGCATGATATCGGACAAATGGTGAAGGGTCTAATCGAGAAAGAGGGTTGCTTCGCAGCCGAATTTAATACCATCGCCATCGATGACGGTATCGCCATGGGTCACGATGGGATGCTATACTCGCTTCCATCACGCGACCTGATCGCCGATAGCGTCGAATATATGATCAATGGTCATAAAGCCGATGCGATGATTTGCATCTCGAACTGCGACAAGATAACTCCGGGCATGCTGATGGCTGCCATGCGACTTAACATCCCTTGTATCTTCGTCTCGGGTGGTCCGATGGAAGCTGGCGTAGTCGATGGTAAAAAATACGACCTTGTCGATGCAATGGTGATGGCTGCCGATCCTTCGGTAGACGAAAAATTGCTTCTTCAAGTCGAACAAGATGCTTGTCCAACCTGTGGCTCATGCTCTGGTATGTTCACCGCTAACTCGATGAACTGCCTTACTGAAGCGTTAGGCCTTTCACTTCCCGGTAACGGAACGGTTGTGGCTACACACTCCAACAGAAAGAAACTTTTCGAAAAAGCGGCTAAACGCTTAATCGAGATCACTGTTGACTATTATAAAAATGGGAACGAAAGTGTGCTGCCTCGTGCAATCGCTTCTCGCGCTGCCTTTATGAACTCCATGACACTCGATATCGCGATGGGCGGATCAACCAATACGGTGTTGCATATGTTGGCCGTCGCTCATGAAGCGGGCGTCAACTTTACCATGAAAGATATTGATAACTTATCGAGAAAAGTTCCTTGTATCTGCAAGGTATCTCCTAACTCTCACTACCACATCCAAGATGTAAATCGCGCTGGTGGTATCATGGGTATCTTGGGGGAACTCGAAAGAGGCGGGCTACTTGACACTTCGGTGTCGCGTGTGACTGAAGGGACACTTGGTGAGGCTATTAAAGCTTGGGATCTTCTTCGCTCTACCGCAGTGGATGATGCTAAAAATGTATATGGTTCGGCCCCTGGAAATATTGGTCGAAATTTAGTGATGGGTTCTCAAAGTGCAATCTTTGCTGAATTTGATCTTGATCGTGAGAAAGGGTGTATCCGTAGTGTGGAGAATGCCTATACCAAAGAGGGTGGTCTTGCTATTCTTTATGGCAATATTGCCCGTAAAGGGTGCATTGTTAAAACGGCAGGTGTTGATCCTTCGGTATTTCAATTTAGTGGTGTAGCGCGAGTCTATGAGTCGCAAGATGATGCCTGTGAAGGGATCCTTAAACGCCAAGTTAAAGCTGGAGAGGTGGTGATCATCCGTTACGAAGGTCCGAAAGGTGGACCAGGAATGCAGGAGATGCTTTATCCAACTTCTTATCTTAAAGCTTCAAAGCTTGATAAGGTGTGTGCGTTACTTACCGACGGACGATTCTCTGGAGGGACTTCAGGGTTGTCAATTGGTCACGTGTCTCCTGAAGCAGCAGCTGGAGGAGAGATCGCACTTGTTCAAGATGGCGATCGCATTGACATTGATATTTCACAACGTAAAATAGAATTAATCATCTCAGATCAAGAGCTGGAAGCACGTAAGAAAGCAGAAGAGGCGAGAGGTAAGATGGCTTATCAGCCTGCAAATAGAACTAGAATAATCAGCAAAGCCTTAAAAGCTTATGCTAGCCTTGTGGCTTCGGCAGATATGGGTGCAGTACGTATTATAGACTAAATAATTTCAGAAGATATGACAACAAGTTCAAACGACAAAACAACAGAGATTACTGGTTCAGAAGCGGTAATTCGCTCGCTGATCGCTGAAGGCGTAGACCTGGTTTGGGGCTATCCTGGTGGTGCGATCATGCCAATATATGATGCTTTATTTGATTATCAAGATCAGCTAAGACATGTGCTTGCGCGTCATGAGCAAGGTGCTATTCATGCCGCTCAAGGGTATGCGCGAGTAACTGGTAAAGTGGGTGTTTGTATGGCGACTTCAGGTCCAGGTGCAACAAATCTAGTAACCGGCATTGCAGATGCGTTAATCGATTCAACACCATTGGTTTGTATTACAGGACAGGTAATCTCAAGCTTATTGGGAACCGATGCGTTTCAAGAGTCTGATGTGATCGGTATTACTATGCCAATCACGAAGTGGAATTATCAAGTTACGTGCGCCGAAGAGATTCCTGAAGCCATTGCTAAGGCATTTCATATTGCATCAACTGGACGACCAGGACCAGTGCTTTTAGATATCACTAAAGATGCTCAGTTTTCAAAACTGAACTATTCATACCAGAAATGTACCAAGATTCGTTCGTATGTTCCTGAATATCCATCTGATAAAATTGCGATTGCCAAGGCTGCGCAAATGATCAACCAAGCGAAGAAACCTTTCTTGCTTTATGGTCAAGGTGTAATGCTTTCAAGCGGCGAGCAAGAATTGATCAAGTTCTTGGAGAAATCTGGTATTCCAGCCGCTGGAACCTTGTTAGGTTTATCCGCAATTCCAACCGATCATCCCAACAATATGGGTATGTTGGGAATGCATGGAAACTATGGTCCGAACATTAAGACCAATGCTTGTGATGTATTGATTGCTGTCGGTATGCGTTTCGATGACCGTGTAACGGGTAATACTCAGACTTATGCTAAACAGGCTAAGATCATTCATATTGAGATTGATCCAGCCGAAATAGATAAAAATATTAAAACCGATGTGGCTGTCATTGGTGATGCTAAGCATACGTTAGCTCTCCTTTATGATCTAGTCGAGAAGAAGCAATATCCAGAATGGTTAGCTGAATTTAAAGCTGCGGATGAGATCGAAAACAGAAAAGTTGTAAATGCTGAACTGAATCCAACAAAGCCTGGTTTAACCATGGCTGAAGTGGTTCGCATGACTGCTGATATTACCAAGGATAATGCAATTGTCATTACCGATGTGGGTCAAAATCAAATGGCTGCTGCTCGTTATTCTAAGTTTGTGGGTTCTCGCTCATGGGTGACCTCTGGTGGACTTGGAACGATGGGTTTTGGTCTTCCTGCAGCGATGGGTGCTGCCATGGGTGCACCTGACCGCGATATTGTTATCTTTACCGGCGATGGTGGAATGCAAATGACCCTTCAAGAGTTGGGTACCATTGCACAAGAAAATTTAGCTGTTAAAACAGTCATTTTGAATAACCATTTCTTGGGAATGGTTCGTCAATGGCAAGAGCTGTTTTTCGAAAAAAGATATTCATTCACAGAGATCTTAAGTCCTGATTTCGTTAAGGTTGCAGATGCTTATGGTATCCCTGGGGCTGTAGTTCACACCCGCGAGGAACTTGAACCTGCCATGAGGAAGATGATCGCTCATAAAGGACCATACTTACTTGAGGTAATGATCGAGAAAGAGGATAATATCTTCCCGATGGTACCGGCAGGAAAATCAGTTGCAGAGATCATTTTAAGCTCTGATGAGTTGAAATAAGTGTTTTCGAATCAGGAATAACTAAAAAATAGTACGATGAAACAAGAATATATTATCACAGCCTACAGCGAAAACCATATTGGTTTGCTTAATCGGATTACCATTATCTTTACACGTCGTAAAGTGAATATTGAGAGCTTAACTGTTTCTGAATCTGCGTTAAAAGGGATCAGTAAATTTACAATCGTTGTCAATGAAACAACCGATAAGGTGATTAACATTGTGAAGCAAATCGACAAGCAGATTGAGGTACTTAAGGCATTTTACAACACTGACGATGAGATGATCTCTCAAGAGATTGCCCTTTATAAAGTTTCGACTAGTGCTTTGATGGAGAGTGATCAGATTGAGAAACTTATCCGCTCACACAATGCTCGTATCCTAGAGATCACTAAAGAATATACCGTCATTGAAAAGACTGGGCATAAAGAAGAGACGCAAGAGCTTTTCGAAGGTCTTAACTCATTTGGCGTTTTGCAATTTATCCGTTCGGGAAGAATCGCAATCACTCGCTCTCCGATCGAACGTTTATCTGAATTCTTAAAGGAGCGCGACTCGCTTTTTGATGCGATCGAAGCGAAAAAAAATAGTTAATTGGCCTTATTGTAGGGCTTACAAATAGATTAAAATTAGTAGTTATGGATAATAATCGTGTATTTATTTTCGATACCACCTTACGCGACGGCGAGCAGGTTCCAGGTTGTCAGTTGAATACTATCGAGAAGGTTGAAGTGGCAAAGGTATTGGAGCAATTGGGCGTTGATGTGATTGAAGCAGGATTCCCAATATCTAGTCCAGGTGATTTTAAGTCCGTTGTGGAAATATCGAAGGCTGTAACTTGGCCGGTGATCTGCGCACTAACTCGTGCTGTAGAGAAAGATATTGATGTAGCTGCTGAATCCCTGAAATATGCCAAACGCGGTCGTATCCATACCGGTATTGGTACATCGCCGTATCATATCCAATCGAAATTTAATTCGAATCCCGATGCAATTATTGAGCGTGCTATTGCTGCCGTAAAATATGCGAAGAAATATGTCGAGGATGTAGAGTTTTACGCTGAAGATGCTGGTCGTTCTGATAATGTGTATTTAGCACGTGTAGTTGAAGCCGTTATTAAAGCTGGAGCTACCGTGATAAATATTCCAGATACTACTGGTTATTGTTTGCCAAGTCAATATGGTGAAAAGATCAAATTCCTAATGGAAAATGTTCCTAATATCCACAAAGCGATCCTCTCGACTCACTGTCATAACGATTTAGGTATGGCAACTGCGAACTCTATTGCTGGGGTTATGAATGGAGCTCGCCAGGTGGAGGTAACCATCAATGGTATCGGTGAGCGTGCAGGAAATACAGCACTCGAAGAGGTTGTGATGATCCTTCGCTCTCATAAAGAGCTTGATTTACATACGAATATCAATTCAAAAAATATTTATAAAACTAGTCGACTAATCTCAAGTTTGATGAATATGCCCGTGCAGGCTAACAAGGCCATCGTTGGTCGTAATGCTTTTGCACATTCTAGTGGCATTCATCAGGATGGTGTCTTGAAAAATCGTGAGAACTACGAAATCATCGATCCAGTTGAGGTTGGAATTAGTGAGTCAACGATTGTTTTAACGGCCCGTAGTGGTCGTGCAGCACTTAAGCATCGTCTTGAAATATTAGGTGTTAAACTTGAGAAGGAAAAGTTAGAAGAAGTTTATGCAGATTTCTTAGCTTTGGCGGACAAGAAAAAAGACATCAAAGAGGATGATTTATTAGTCCTTGTAGGTGATCTTGGCAGGGGTGACCGTCGTATTAAACTTGATTTCCTTCAGGTAGTTACGGGCAAAAATCTTGTCCCAATGGCTACCGTTAGTCTGGATATCGCCGGAGAGAAATTCTCGGCTACTGAATCAGGAAATGGGCCAATTGACGCCTCTATAAAGGCTGTTAAGAGCATCATTCACCGTAAAGTTAATCTGCAGGAGTTTCTAATTCAGGCGATCAACAAGGGTAGTGACGATATTGGGAAGGTGCATATGCAAGTTGAATTTGATGACAATATTTTCAACGGATTTGGTGCCAACACCGATATTATTACCGCTTCTGTAGAGGCTTTTATTGATGCGATCAATAAAATTGGAAATGCGGAGAAAGCTGCTGCTAAGTGATTAGCTAAGAATTGAAATGACATCTAAATAATAATCTTAATTATATTCATTTTGGAACCAAAAACACTTTTTGATAAAATCTGGGACGCCCACATTGTTAAGCAGGTGAAAGACGGACCTGATGTACTTTATATTGATAGACACTTTATCCATGAGGTAACTAGTCCAGTTGCTTTTTTAGGTTTGAAAAACCGTGGCATGAAGGTGTATAGTCCCAAAAATACTATTGCAACGCCCGACCATAACGTACCAACGATCAATCAGCATCTTCCGATTAAAGAAGAGCTTTCGCGTGTGCAGGTTGATGCTTTAAAAGCAAATTGTGCCGCTAACGGCATCGAATTATATGGTTTAGATCATAAATATCACGGTATCGTTCATATCATTGGTCCTGAGCTTGGGATTACCCAGCCGGGCATGACCATTGTTTGTGGCGATAGTCATACCTCTACGCATGGTGCTTTTGGTAGCATCGCTTTTGGCATTGGAACAAGTGAAGTGGAGATGGTTTTTGCGAGCCAGTGTATCCTTCAGCCGAAACCTAAGAAAATGCGTATCAATGTAGAAGGTGTCTTGCAAAAAGACGTTACTGCAAAAGATATTGCACTTTATTTTATCTCACAGATCTCTACTTCAGGTGGTACTGGTCATTTTATTGAATTTGCTGGTTCTGCTATTCGTAGCTTATCTATGGAGGGTCGTATGACACTTTGTAATATGAGTATCGAATGTGGTGCTCGTGGTGGCATGATCGCTCCTGACGAAACAACATTTGAATACATTCATGGTCGTGAGTTTGCGCCTAAAGGTGCCGACTGGGATCAGAAATTAGCCACATGGAAACAGTTGAAGTCTGATGATAACGCTGTTTTTGATGCTGAATATAATTTTAAAGCCTCTGATATTGAGCCAATGATCACCTATGGTACAAATCCAGGAATGGGTATCGGTGTGAATGGTACTATCCCTACTGGCCAAGGTCTTACTGGTTCTGATCTGATTACTTTTACGAAGTCTTTAGAGTATATGGGTCTTAATCCAGGTGATAAGATCAAAGGTAAAAAGATCGACTATGTCTTTATCGGTAGCTGTACCAACGGACGAATTGAAGACTTTAGACTGTTTGCGAACTTTGTGAAAGGAAAGCAAAAAGCGGAGTCTGTTACGGCTTGGATCGTTCCGGGTTCTAAAAAAGTGGAGCAACAAATTAGAGAAGAAGGTATTGTTGAGATTTTGGAAGCTGCTGGATTTGCCTTACGTCAACCTGGCTGTTCAGCTTGTTTAGCCATGAATGACGATAAAGTCCCAGAAGGTAAATATGCTGTTTCGACTTCAAATCGTAATTTTGAAGGACGACAAGGACCAGGTGCTCGCACGATGTTAGCCAGTCCATTGATGGTTGCTGCAGCAGCAATTACTGGAGTAGTCTCTGATCCAAGAGATATTTAAGAGTTGATTTAAAGTTAATAACGATATTCAAAAATAGAAGAGATGGCAATAGAAAAATTCCAGAAACTGGTCAGCAGCGTTGTTCCACTTCCAATCGAAAATGTGGACACCGACCAGATCATTCCTGCTCGCTTTTTAAAAGCAGTGGAACGTAAAGGTTTTGGAGATAATCTTTTCAGAGATTGGCGCTATAAAAAAGATGGCTCGCCAAATCCTGATTTTGTGATGAATAACGCACGCTTTAGTGGTAAAATTTTAGTTGCAGGAAAAAATTTCGGCAGTGGATCAAGTCGCGAGCATGCCGCTTGGGCTGTTTATGATGCAGGATTCCGTGTAGTGGTATCTAGCTTCTTCGCTGATATTTTTAAAAGCAATGTGTTAAATAATGGCTTACTGCCTGTTCAAGTTTCAGATCAATTTTTAGCTGAAATTTTCGCAACTGTTGAGGCCGATCCAAAAGCACAATTTGAAGTTGATTTGATTGGTCAAACAATTGTCAATCTAAAGACAAATTCAACCGAGAACTTTGAGATTAATGCTTATAAAAAAGAGTGCTTGTTGAATGGCTATGATGATATTGACTATTTAATTAGTCTGAAAGCTGAGATTGCGGCATTTGAAAAAGCTTAATTATTCGTAAATTCATCCTTGGAAACAAATACAAAGCATATGATCTATATCATGGATACTACCCTGAGGGATGGGGAACAGACCTCAGGCGTCTCCTTTTCTGAACACGAAAAGCTTAGCATCGCAAAGATTCTGCTCGAAGAGATTCGGATAGACTTTATTGAGGTGGCATCTGCTCGTGTTTCTGATGGTGAATTGAGAGGTGCTAAAAAGGTTTTAGATTGGGCCAAAGGAGCTGGATACCTTGATCGGGTTGAGATTCTTGGTTTCGTGGATGGAACAGCTTCATTGGATTGGATTCAAAAAGCAGGCGGAAAGGTGATGAACCTATTGGCCAAAGGCTCTTTGCGACATGTAACACAGCAACTAAAGAAAACTCCGGAAGAACATCTTGCAGGGATAAGAAGCTCGTTGCAGCTAGCTGAGAAAATGGGCATTCGGGTAAATATATACCTTGAAGATTGGTCAAATGGCATGCGTAATTCGCCTGAATATGTTGATTTTATGCTGGAAGGTCTGCGTAAAGAGAAACTTGGTCGAATCATGCTTCCTGATACGTTGGGTATTTTGAATCCTACCGAATCGTATACTTACTGTGCTTCAATGATTCAAAAATTTCCTGATCTAAGCTTCGATTTTCATGCCCATAACGATTACGACTTAGCTGTTGGTAATGTCGATGCTGCCATTCGTGCTGGCATTAAAACAGTACATACGACCGTTAATGGTCTTGGTGAGCGCGCTGGTAATCCACCACTTTCAAGTGTTGTGGCTTTGCTGAACGATCAATTAAAACTTCCAAATTCTATTAACGAAGAGAAATTAAGCTTGATCAGTCGAATTGTTGAGAATTTCTCAGGGATTCGAATCTCAGGAAACAAACCTATTATTGGCGAAAATGTATTCACACAATGTAGTGGAATCCACGCTGACGGTGATAATAAAGACAACTTATATTTTAACGATTTATTGCCAGAGCGATTTGGTCGTATTCGTAAATATGCTTTAGGTAAAACATCTGGTAAGGCTAATATTGCAAAGAATCTTGAGGATCTAGGTATTAAACTTGATCCTGAAGATCTAGTTCGTGTGACCAATAAGGTTATTGAATTAGGAGACATGAAAGAATCGGTCACTTCAGATGATCTTCCATATATCCTTTCGGATGTGTTGAAGAACGAATCGGTTAGTGAGAAAATTAAATTGCATAATTATACTATCCTGCACTCATTGGGCCTTCGTCCGATGGCTACTGTAGCCCTAGACTTAGATGGTCGTCTTTTCGAAGAGTCTGCTTCTGGCGATGGTCAGTATGATGCATTTATGAATGCTGTTCGTCAGATCTACCAAAATCAAGATAAGCAGTTTCCTACATTAGTCGACTATTCGGTGACTATTCCCCCTGGTGGTAGAACCGATGCTTTAGTTGAGACGTTGATTACCTGGGAGTTTGGAAGAGAATTTAAAACCCGTGGTTTAGATCCAGATCAAACCGCCGCGGCCATTAAAGCAACGATTAAAATGCTTAATATCATTGAAAACGATAGTGCTATTTTTTAGTGTGTTTTCAATCTAAACATAAAACCTGTATAGGTTAAAGTATAAATAGAATATAAATTTATCATAAAGAATGAAGCTTAACATTGCAGTCTTACCCGGCGATGGAATCGGACCGGAGATTATGGAGCAGGCGCTACGCGTCACGAAATTAATTTGTCAGAAGTTCGGTCATGAGTTAATTACCAAAACAGCTTTGGTAGGCGCTGTGGCAATTGATGAAGTAGGAAATCCGTATCCGGATACTACTCATGATTTATGTATGAATTCTGATGCGGTCCTTTTTGGAGCTATCGGTCATCCTCGTTTTGATAATGACCCATCTGCAAAAGTGCGTCCAGAGCAAGGTTTGCTTGCTATGCGTAAGAAATTGGGTCTTTATGCGAACATTCGTCCTGTCATAGTTTTTGATTCTTTATTAGATAAATCACCGCTTAAACTTGATCGTATTCAAGGGGTTGATTTTGTAGCAATCCGCGAGCTTACTGGAGGTATCTACTTCGGTCAGCCACAAGGTCGTTCTGAAAATGGAGACACTGCTTTCGACTCTTGCGTTTACACCCGCATGGAAGTTGAGCGTATATTAGAGCTAGCTTTTCAGTTTGCAATGAAACGTAATAAAAGACTTACTGTAGTCGATAAGGCAAACGTACTTGCTACCTCACGTCTATGGCGTCAGATTGCCAAAGAGATGGAACCAAAATTTCCAGAGGTGACTGTTGATTATATGTTCGTGGATAATGCGGCGATGCAGATCATTCAATGGCCTAAGAAATTTGATGTGATGGTAACTGAGAATATGTTTGGTGATATCTTGACCGATGAGGCTAGTGTGATATCTGGATCTATGGGACTTCTTCCATCGGCATCTATTGGTATCCACACTTCCGTATTTGAGCCTATTCATGGATCATATCCTCAGGCTGCTGGGCTGAATATTGCCAATCCTTGTGCAACAATCCTTTCTGCTGCAATGATGTTCGAATATGCCTTCTCTTTGATGGAAGAGGGTGCTTTGATTCGCAAAGCTGTGGAGGCTTCAATTGTAGCTGGTGCGGTAACAGAAGATCTAGCCGATGATAAATCAAAAGCTTTGAGCACTTCAGCCGTAGGCGATTGGATCATCGAATATTTAAGCAAATAGTAATTAAAATAGCGTAAAATCAAATCCTATAAAAAATAATAAAATGGCAAATTATTTCAATACCTTACCACTTCGTCTTCAATTGGCGCAACTGGGAACTTGCGAATTCATGGATAGTTCGGAGTTTACGGATGGGGTAAAAAAATTAGCAGGTAAAAAAATTGTAATCATTGGATGTGGAGCTCAAGGGTTACACCAAGGTTTAAACTTACGTGACTCTGGTTTAGATGTCTCTTATACGTTAAGAGCTGAAGCAATCAAAGAAAAACGTCAGTCGTATAAAAATGCATCTGAGAACGGATTTAAAGTTGGGACTTATGAGGAGTTTATTCCTACAGCTGACTTATTGATCAATCTGACTCCAGATAAACAACATACCAGTGTTATCAATGCGGTGATGCCTTTGATGAAAAAAGGGTCTACCTTATCGTATTCTCACGGATTTAATATCGTTGAAGAGGGGATGCAGGTTCGTAAAGATATTACTGTGATCATGGTTGCTCCAAAATCACCAGGTTCTGAAGTGCGTGCTGAGTATGTTCGTGGCTTCGGTGTTCCAACACTGATTGCAGTTCATCCTGAAAACGATCCTAACGGTGATGGCTTCGAGATTGCTAAAGCATATTGTGTAGGTACAGGCGGCGACAGGGCAGGGGTGTTGAAATCATCTTTTGTGGCTGAAGTAAAATCTGACTTGATGGGCGAGCAGACTATCCTTTGTGGTATTCTTCAGACTGGTTCCATCTTATGTTTCGATAAGATGATCGAGAAGGGTATTGATGCTGGTTATGCGTCAAAACTTGTTCAGTATGGTTGGGAAGTTGTTACCGAAGCGTTGAAACATGGTGGTATTACCAACATGATGGATCGTTTATCGAATCCAGCTAAGATCAAAGCGTACGAACTTTCAGAAGAACTAAAAAATATCATGCGTCCTTTGTTCTGGAAACATATGGACGATATTATGTCGGGTCATTTCTCTAAAACAATGATGGAAGATTGGGCGAACGACGATAAAAATCTTTTGACTTGGCGTGCTGCAACAGGTGAGACTGCTTTTGAAAAAACTCCTGCTGCTGAGGTGAAGATCTCAGAGCAAGAATATTTCGATCATGGTACCCTAATGGTTGCTTTCGTTAAGGCTGGTGTTGAGTTAGCTTTCGAAACGATGACCGAAGCTGGTATCAAAGAAGAATCGGCTTACTATGAGTCGTTACATGAAACTCCGTTGATCGCTAACACCATTGCTCGTAAGAAATTATTCGAAATGAATCGTGTAATCTCTGATACTGCTGAGTATGGCTGTTATTTATTCGATCATGCGGCTAAGCCTTTACTTGCAGGGTTTATGAAAAATATCGATACCAATGTGATTGGTAAAAACTTCAACGCTGGTATCGACGCACATGTTGACAATAAGAGACTTATTCAAATCAACGAAGAGATTCGCTTCCACGAAGTAGAGTTGATTGGCCAAGAGTTGCGTGAAGCAATGGACGCCATGAAAGCGATCCTCTAAGGTTATTTCAACCTCATAAAAATAGCCCTGAACATCAACTGATGTTCAGGGCTATTTTTATACCCGCAAATTTGATTTTAAACCCTTTTAAGCTGTTTATATCCTGATGACGGATGTTTCCTTGATCCAGCCCTTGTTGCCGTCAGGAAGACTTATATTGATCCATTCGCCAAGTTTATCGGTTAATTGGATGGTTACTCCTTCGTGAACGATAAATAGCTCTGTTCCCGTCTCGCTAGGTGAGGATTTAACGTGAACACTTCGGTCGATTACGACTGCCGTATTGTGATGAGTAAGTTTTGAGCTCAGATTAGATCCAAAAGCAAATGTCAGTACAGAGATCCCAATCGATAGAATAGAGAACCAGAAAGCTAATCGTTTGGAGCGATATGAACTCGATAGCAGGAATAGTCCAAAGAGTGATAGGAATGAGAAAAAGGTGATCAAGCTCAGTGTTCCCCAGAAATTAATCGACTGCGAACTGATCAATTGTTTCCACCAGCGCATAAACCCTGGCTCAGGAATGGTGACAATATTGTCGACAATCTGAGTACGTGCAAGGTCTAAGTTATACCGGATATCTTCGTCGTTCGGTGCAAGTTTCTTAGCTCTTTCGTAATTTAAAATAGCATAGGTGGCATTTCCAGTTTTATAGTAGGCATTGCCAAGATTAAAGTACAGATCAGCCGATTCGAACCCTTGCGCTGTAACATATTGGTATTTCTGAATGGCATTCTTGTATTTGCCTGCCGTAAATAACTGGTTGGCGGCGGTTATAGAATCTGTTAGGGCAGAAGATTGACCTTTTGAACCCAAGCCGATTACCACCAGCACGACAATTAAACCATATTTTTTGAGTAAGTTTTTCATTTTACATTTTCTCTTTTCATTTTACCTTGAAATGTCAATTGATCTCTTTCTCCATCTGGCTCATCACATCACAAGCCTCTTCATAAATCTCCTGCATCTTCTGATTGGCATCGCCTGGCGCAAACCGGGCAAATTCACAGGTGTCGATGATTTGTATAAATCGAGTTACCACTTCTGAGGATGCTTTATGTTTTGAAAGCTCAGCTGCTCCCGATTCTTTGGTTAGGTCTGCAAATGGAATAGACATCTTATCGCTAAGATAGCCCCAGAAGGCACGTGTCACAGCTTCGTAGAACTTCTCTGTCGATCCGGCTTGAAGGTGTGTATTGGCCTCTTTAAGTCGCTTTAATGCGATCTTGCTTGCTTTCTTATTCTTTATCCCAGCAACATTTGCATTTTCACGAATCTGCTTTTGATACAGCAGATAAAGTCCCAATAATCCCAAAGCACCAAGCAGGTAAATCAGGTAAAAACTAAATGATCCAAAGAAAAGGTCCCCTTTCGCTTTAAGTTCGGTGTTTCCTTGTTTGATAAAACGAATATCTTTTCCTAAATATTTAACATCCTCCTTGGATACTGTGCTGCTGACATTTTTCGATTGTGATCCATCACCTTTTGCAACATGAATCTTAAATTCTTGCGACGATTTAGTTACGTATTTTCCAGCACTTGGATCAAAATAGATAAAGTCGACAGGTGGGATCGTGTATTCTCCAGCAAATCGCGGCAGAAAGAGATACTCGAATGAAATATTCCCATTTACACCATCTGCAGTAGCATTGAAATTACTTTGCGTCTTTGGATCGTAAACTTCAAAATCAGCTGGTAATTTTAGTTTGGGGGCATTAATAAGTTTGATATTCCCATTTCCGTTAACATCCAATTTTAAAGTTATCGCATCATTCTCTTTGACATTAGCTGAAGTTATGGATGAGCGGAGGTCAAATCGACCAACTGCACCTGAGAAATTAGCAGGAGCACCTGGTAATGGATTAACCGTAACTGTTATAGGATCGCTAGTAACTGTAGCTTTTACATTGGCGAAATTGTCAAAGAAGTCATCGAAGAAGCTTTTCGATTGTTTTACCCGTTGTTGAACCACACAGTCGATCTTGACTTTCCCTATGGTTATCGTGCCCGTTTGTTGCGGAAACAGAAGTGTCTTTTTCAATGTCCCTACGTTGTAAATCTCTCCATTGTAGGATTCACGTTGAAGTGATATCTGCTGTGGTAATACAATGTCTTGCGACCAGAACCCTTCGAAACTTGGAAGGGTAATATCTTCAAATCCGTTTAGATTAACTTTCGAGTAGATCTTTATCGTCGCCATGGCATGATCACCCTTGTATAGGCTTTTGCGATCTAGGATCAGGCGAACAAATAGATCTGATTTAGGCACAGATCCAGGAGAGGCTGTTGGTTGTTCCGTTCCGCCTCCGGTTGGTTTAGCCGAACCCTTAACAACTTCAATGGTTATGGAATTAGAGGATATGGATTGCCCATTCACTGAAATGGTTGCAGGATTAAGTGTAAATCGACCAGCAGTTTTGGCTTTTAAAACAAATAAGTAGGAGAACGAAACAGATTGTGAACTAACTCCATTGATAATTTGAAATGAGCTACTTTGAGACGTCGAAGGTCCCATAAGGACGCTGAAATCTGATAATTCGGGTAGTTTTAAGTTCTGACCTTGTGCATTTACGGTAAAGGCAAGACGAAATTGTTCGCCTAGCTCAACTATTTTAGGAGCTTCCATGGTGAAATTCACCTGTTGTGAAAATCCAGGTATGCTTAGTAATAGAACACAGACTAATAGATAGATATTTTTTAACCTCATTGTACTCTTATCGCTTTATAGGTTTCAATACTGTTCAAAAATAGTTATTCTTACCAGTTTTTATCAACTTTTCGTTTTTCAGCCCGTTGTGCCTGTGCTTTTTTAACCTTGTCTTGAGTCTGCTTCTCATCATTCTCTAACGCTTTTAAAATCTGCTCAGCACTCTGCTTAGAGATCTTGTTCTCTTGCGGCTTTTGTTGATCTTTATTCTCTTGGTCTTTATTCTGATCCTTCTTATCCTTATCCTTGTCTTTATCCTTGTCTTTATCTTTGTCCTTATCTTTATTTTTATCCTTGTCTTTATCTTTGTCCTTATCCTTATCTTTCTTTTTTTGTTCTTCGTCTTTCTTTTTCATCTTCATGGCATAAGCCAGATTGTATTTGGTCTCTGGATCGCTCGGATTGATGCGAAGTGCTTTTTTGTAAGCGACAATGCTAGGATCGAACTTCTTTTGCGCCAGCAACGAATTTCCCATGTTATGATAGACCAAAGTTTTCTCCAAGGAATCTTTAGTCTTATCTAGGAGTTTTTCAAATTCGCTAGCTGCCTGTTCGGGTTTGTTTTGCTTGTAAATAGAGTTCGCAAGGTTGAATTGCCAATGAAAATCTTCGGGCTTAATTTCTAATGCTCTGCGGTAAGCCACCTCTGCTTTACCAAAAGTGACGGTGTCTAATTTAGTGGTGTCTTTTAGTCCGTCGTTGTAATAGCCATTTCCCTCGCGAATAAACTTGCGTTCTTTCTGGGCGAATGAGTTTAAGGCCAGTAAGCAGATCAAAACGATTAGTATATTTTTCTTCATTACCATACTCATTTTTGGTTGCCAAATAACCTGAAGTTACGAAGCCATTTATTTCTTCGATCTAGGATTAAGAAATCGATCAATATTAAGATGAATGCCAATACAAGAAAGAGGGGAAACTGATCGTCGTATTCAGAATAATCTCTTGAATTTAATACAGATTTCTCCATTTTCTCAATTTCATTAAATAGGTTGTTTAGGCCTACCTCTGCATTGTTTGCTCTGATGTAGGTTCCTCCACCTGCAGTGGCAATCTGCATCAACATATTTTCGTCGAGTTTAGTAACCACTACATTGTTATCTTTATCTTTCATGAAATCTTTATTTCCTTCACCAATAGGTATTGGAGCTCCTTGAGGCAGTCCCATGCCAATGGTATGTACGATCATCTTTTTCTCTTGTGCTTGTTTGGCTGCTCCAACGGCATCGTCTTCATGGTTTTCACCATCTGTGATTACAATCACAGCTTTGCTGCCATTAAAGGTGGGAGTGAACGATTTCATAGCTAGTTGAATGGCCGATCCAATCGCTGTCCCTTGTACAGGGACAATACCGGTGTTAATAGCGTCAAGGAATAACTTAGCAGATACATAATCTGTTGTTATAGGGAGCTGAACATAAGCTTGTCCAGCAAAGACAATCAATCCAAGCTTGTCGTCGCGGAGTCTTTCCGTAAGTTTTGCGATCGCTCTTTTAGCCCTTTCTAAACGATTAGGCTTTATATCTTCAGCCATCATACTGTTGGAGACATCTAAAGCAATCATCAGCTCAATTCCTTTTCTTTTAGAGGTGAGCAACTTAGAACCAAATTGTGGCTGAGCTAATGCGACAATAAGAAGTCCAATGGCTGCGATCCAGATGCTAAATTTGAGTATTGGACGACTGCTTGATACACTTGGCATCAGTTGAGTAATTAAACTGTGATCCCCAAATTTTCGCAACAAACGGTGTCTACTTATTCGGGAAAGGATAAACAGCACAACAAATACTGGAATTACCAGTAGGATGTATAAATATTCAGCATGTGCAAATCTAAATGATTCCATAATTCACAATTTTTCTTTCACGTTAAGGAATGTGTCGGAAAACGACCAGTTGTAATACTAAAGCAAATAGTGCCAGAATAAGTGCCGCTAAGGCATAGCGACGATATTCTTCATTCTTTTTGCTGAATTCCTTATTTTGAATCTTTGATCGTTCTAGGCGATCAATCTCTTTATAGACCTCTGCAAGTGTTTTGTTATTCGTGGCACGGAAATATTTTCCATCTGTCAAAGTGGCTATTTCTTGCAGCGTTTTCTCATCAATTTTTACCTCTACATCACGCATCTGAACTCCAAAAGGTGTCTGAACGGGGTAGGGAGCAGTTCCGATTGTACCAACGCCAATGGTGTACACACGAATGCCAAAGGTTTTTGCAATCTCTGCTGCGGTGATTGGTGCTATCTCGCCACGGTTATTTTCACCATCAGTCAGAAGTATAATAACTCTACTTTTTGCTTCGCTGTCTTTTAATCGGGATACAGCATTCGCAAGTCCTAAGCCAATAGCAGTCCCATCTTCGATCATTCCACTCTGCACATCTTGCAACAAATTAACCAATACAGAGCGGTCAGTGGTTAGTGGACATTGGGTAAAACTCTCGGCTGAAAAAACCACCAATCCTATTCGGTCATATGGTCGGCCAGCGATAAATTTCGTAGCCACAGCCTTAGCTGCCTCTACTCTATTCGGCTGGAAGTCACGAGCAAGCATTGAGCTTGATAAGTCAAGTGCAATCATGATATCAATACCTTCAACCGTTTGATTTTGCCAGTTATCAGCTGATTGTGGTCTAGCTAAACAGGTAACTACAAGGGTTAGAACAGCTAATTGCAATACGAAAACAAGATGGCGCAATGCATGTTTCCATGTTTTGGGCGATTGTTTAAGTGATTCAATAGAGCTAATCTGAATACTTGCCTTGGATCTTGTCTGGCGCAAAATATACCAAGCTATCATTGGGATTAGCCCAATTAATAGGTAGAACAGTTCCGGTTTGGCAAATGTAATTTGGTTCATAACTAAACTTCTTCTTTATGTCCTGTCAGTTCAGTAGCCTGATCTGCTTTTATTTCTGGCTGAGCAGGCTCGATTTTTTCTGCAGCCGACTCTATTTTAGTTTCCTTGACGAATAAATAGGCGTTATTAAGCATGTTGAAATTCTCATCTGGCAACGGATTAAGTTTTGCAAATTTCACCAAATCGGCAAGTTCTAAGATCTGCTTCAGTTCGAGGATGGATTTATTCTCGACCTTCGTTTGAAGATTCTTAAAGCCTTGCAATATCTCTGGAGTGGTCTGCTCCATTGCTGCCATAGTAAATCGCTCTTCGATATACTCTCGCACGATATCGGTTAGCCTTGTATAGTACTCCTTAACTTTTTCTTGTTGCCATAGCTGCTCGCTTTTTAGTTTGTCTAACTCTTGAATAGCTAAGATATGCGCCGGTATTTTCGGTTTTGCTGGTCGCTCAAACAGTGGTCTATTTTTATTTCTACGACTGATGTAATAAATAACCAAAAATACGATAGCAGCCAAGAGTATGATTCCGAGTATCCACGGTGCTATTTCCTTAAAAGTAATCGGTGCAGCGAAAGGTTTCTTGATGTCAGCAGGTCCTTTTTTAAGATCTACAGGAGGAAATTTAACGTTTAAGGTTAATTCTCCACTTTTTAATGAGTCGGTATGAGCACCATTTACAACCTTGAAATAATACGAAGGTATCTGATGTGCACCACTGTCGAAACAGGTAATTAGATAGGTTTGCTTGATCTGAATGCGTGTTCCATCTAATTTAGAAGTGTCAATTTTTGACCTTTTTAAGATCTCAATTTTCTGAATCGTATCAGGTAGATGAGGTAACGTAATCTTATCACCCTTTGAAAGCTCAGCTACAACAAGTAGCTTTATTTGGTCGCCAAGCCAGATGGAGTCGCGCTCAAGAGCTGCTTTCACTCTAATCTCTTGCGCCGCAGCAAAAGAGACCGAAAGCAAGATTGCAGCTAATGCAAAGGTGAAATATTTAGTTAGGATTTTGCTCATAACTTATGTTCTCTTTTCTTGAATAGCGAAACTAGTGATTTGACGTAGTCCTCACGCGTACTGATGTTTACATAGTCAATGCCGGCACGCTTAAGAACGCTGTCCAGCTGTTTATTCCGCTCTATCCAATGTTGATTGTAAGTTTCTCTAACTTTACTATTTGAAGAGTCTACCCAGATATATTCTCCGGTTTCGGCATCTTTGAATTTGATCATTCCAACCGATGGCAGTTCCGTTTCCCTTTCGTCGTAGATACGAAGACCAACCATGTCATGCTTGTTATTTGCAATTGATAGGGCCTGATCCATCGCTTCTGGCTTGTCCATTAGGTCAGAGATGATAAAGGCTGTTACTCGGCGTTTCATGGCATTGGTGAGATAGCGTAATGCAACGGAGATGTCCGTTTTGCGAGATACTGGTTCAAACTCTATTAGCTCACGAATAATACGCAAGGTATGTGTTCTTCCCTTCTGAGGTGGGATAAATTTTTCAACCCGATCAGAAAAAAATAGTACGCCAATCTTATCGTTGTTCGAAATTGCAGAGAAGGAGAGGATCGCAGATAGTTCAACGATGACATTCTTTTTCGTCCGTTCAACAGTTCCAAAATCACGCGAGCCGCTAACGTCGACTAGCAACATCACCGTTAGTTCACGTTCTTCTTCAAATATTTTGATAAATGGATGACCATAGCGAGCCGTGACATTCCAATCAATATTTCGGATGTCATCCCCAAACTGATATTCGCGTACTTCGCTAAATGCCATACCGCGCCCTTTAAAAGCACTGTGATATTCGCCTGCGAAAATATTACGGGATAGCCCTTTGGTCTTTATCTCAATTTTTCGAACTTTTTTTAATAGTTCCGATGCTTCCACTTTTCTTTTTTAATGAATCGTTAATCAATAAGAATACTTGTCAGTAAATCAAGATAATATTCTAGGTGATTCTTCCACTAAGGGACTTCAATGGTGTTTAGTATTTCGCTGATGATGTCTTCGGAAGTGAGATTGTTCGCTTCAGCTTCATAGCTTAGCCCAATACGATGTCTTAAAACATCATGACACACTGCTCTGATATCCTCAGGAATAACGTACCCACGCCTTTTAATAAAGGCATACGCTTTCGCGGCTTGAGCTAGACTTATTGAAGCACGCGGTGAAGCACCATACGTGATCATCTCCGCAAATTGAGTTAGTCCGGCAGCTGCAGGTTCACGCGTCGCAAATACGATATCTACAATATATTTCTGAATCTTCTCGTCCATATAGACCTCTTTGACGATTTCTCGTGCCCGAATGATGTCTTTAGGCTTTAAGACCTTTGCCGCTTTCGGAAAGTCTTTTAAAAGATTCATCTTAATAATCAATTGCTCTTCGTCCTTTTTTGGGTAATTCAAGACCACCTTAAGCATAAAACGGTCAACTTGGGCTTCTGGTAGACGATAGGTTCCCTCTTGTTCAATCGGGTTCTGTGTCGCCATAACTAAAAACGGGTTTTCTAATGGATAGGTTTGTGATCCAATAGTCACTTGTCGTTCTTGCATCGCCTCAAGCAGAGCCGATTGAACCTTTGCTGGTGCACGGTTTATCTCATCCGCTAATACGAAATTAGTAAAAATTGGCCCTTTACGAACGACGAATTCCTCGTTTTTCTGACTGTAAATCAGCGTTCCAAGTAAATCGGCAGGTAAAAGGTCGGGGGTGAATTGTATTCGAGCAAATTTTGCATCAATGGTATTTGCAAGTGTGTTGATGGCGAGCGTTTTAGCTAGTCCGGGCACACCTTCTAAAAGGATGTGGCCATCGGAAAGCAAGCCGATCAATAAACTTTCAACCAGGTGCTTCTGCCCGATAATTACCTTATTCATCTCCATGGAGATAAGGTCTACAAATGAACTTTCTTGTTGAATACGTTCGTTAAGTTCTCTAATGTCCATTGTTTGATTCATAATCCAAAAGATAATTAATTTTTATTCGTTAAAACGGATACGAAAATAACATTTTGTATTGTTCAAAAAATCATTTTTTGATTAAAAAATGTTAAGTCAAGTGTAAGATTAGTTTTCTAGGAAGATAAATATAGCTTTAAATCCCATATATCCCTGTTTTTGATGTCTGGTAATTAATAAAATAGTAAAATTATTCTTTGATATCTTCGCATTAATGAGGATCATTTTACTGTTTTAAACGATGCGAATAGTTTTTATATCGTTCAATTAATTTAAATCCTACTTTTGTTTGGTTAAGGTTGGTCTGAGTATAACATCTTTTAGGGCGTTATGGTTCAACCTATATTAGTTTGAAGAATTATTTTTTATGCAACGCTATTTTATTCAGCTTTCTTACGATGGGACTAATTACCACGGTTGGCAATTTCAGCCCAACGGTCTCTCTGTGCAGCAAGTGCTGGAGCAAGCTTTGACCATTGTGGCCCGTGAAGATATTGCTGTTACCGGTGCCGGTCGAACAGATGCTGGCGTTCATGCAAGTTTCTTTGTGGCTCATTTTGATGCCGAAAATTCAACTCTTGATGCCGAAAAAATTACCTATAATTTAAATAGTCTTTTACCGTCTGATGTGGCTGTACAAAAAATATACAAGGTTTCAGAGCTGGCTCATGCTCGCTTCGACGCTCTAAGCAGAAAATATAACTATTATATCGTCAAGCAAAAGAATCCATTTAAGCGTCAGTTTGCAACTAAAGAATCTCGTATCCCAGATTTAGAGTTGATGAATCAAGCAGCACAAAAACTATTTAACTATATCGATTTTACAAGCTTTAGTCGTGTAGGCACGGATGTGAAGACAAATAATTGCAAAATTGTTCTCGCCCATTGGACGGAACAGCCCGATGGTTATGTTTTTACAATTACCGCTGATCGCTTTTTGCGAAATATGGTTCGTGCGATCGTTGGAACGTTGCTTGAGGTTGGATTTAGAAAACTTACCATCGATGAGTTTTGCGCAATTATCGAAGCAAAAAATCGATCTTCGGCGGGCGCCAGCGTTCCTGCAAACGGATTATTTTTAGTAGATATTGTTTATCCTCCTGAAATGTCTCAGGGTCTAGTGCGACTCTAAAATTCTACTTATTCCAGATATCCCAAGCTGCAAGAGCTTGAAGGTGTAGCATTTCCAATCCGTTTTTTGTAGTCGAACCACGTTCGATACCCTGCTTAAGAAAAGCTGTAACTTCTGGATTGTACACCAAATCAAACAATAGATGATTCGAGTTGATATAGGCATAGGGGATCTCTGGGCTCTCTTCGACTTTTGGATAAGTGCCTATCGGTGAAGTGTTCACAATGATGCTAAAGTGACTTAGTGTTTGTTCGTTCAAGCTGGAATAGCTAATCTCATTGTTCGATTTCGGACTGCGCGACACCAATTGGGTTTCGATGCCTAAATTGTTAAGCGCTTTTACGATTGCTTTTGAAGCTCCTCCAGTACCTAAAACCAGTCCGTTTTTTTGGTGCTCTTGTAAGATTGGCCGAATCGATTCCTGGAATCCATGGATGTCGGTGTTGTACCCATGTAATGAATAGGAAGAGCCGTTTCGAACTATTTTAACTGTATTCACAGCTTTAATCTCTTTTGCTGCATCTGAGATCTCATCTAAATAGGGGATGATCTGCTCTTTATAGGGGATTGTAATATTGAAACCCTCTAAGTTAGGATTTGCAACTATCAATCCGGGTAAGTCAGCAATTGAAGGAATCTCGAAGTTCAGATATTCGGCATCAAGATTTTCGTTTGCGAATTTTTCAGTGAAAAATCTTCTCGAAAAGGAGTGTGTAAGCGGATAGCCAATAAGTCCGAATGTACGTTTCATAGGTTTTAAGTTATTGGCCAGAGTAAGCTTTAAGCTTAGATTTGATCATTGATCAGCTTTATAATCCAACGTTTGGATTGAAGCTGAGGGAAATCAAGAAGCATATCTTTATGTAGGAGGTAATTTAGGGACAAGGCAGCTTTAAAATAGCTCTTCGCAAGTTGCAGATTTTTATTTTCGGCAAGATAACCTGATAGCTTATAAAGAAGTTGAGCATTGCCACTAATAGTTTTCTCAGCTTCAAACAAGGTTTGAATTGCAAGATCTGTTTGGTCGTAATGGTAGAAGAAATCAGCTAATGCAAGCCAGAAATCACCATTGGATTCTTCTATTTCTACCGATTTGCGAAAGGCAATAAGAGCGTCTTCATAATGATCAAGGGCTGCATTTACTTTTCCAAATGCATTCCAGAAATCGGCACAGCTATTGTCAAGTTTAATAGCTTTTTTGAGGAAAACTAGACTTTCGGCTAGGTTCTCTTCAACCATTAACACCACACCTGCACCATACCAGGCATCAGCATTTTTCGAATCTAGCTGTATCGCTTGTTTGTAAAATTGATATGATTTTGAATATTCCCCCAATTGGAAATAGCATTCAGCAACATATACCTTCGCGTCCGATGAGTTTTTGTCAAAACGTAAATACTCGAAATAATAGGTTAGTGCCTCAGAATAGCGTTCTAAAGTTGAAAGAGTATTTGCTTTATTAAAAAGGGCAGAGGCATAATTTTCATCAATGGCTAAGGCAAAGTCATAAGCCTCGATGGCTTTGTTATATTCTTCCCGTCTGGTATAGATAATGCCGAGGTTGTACCACGCCGATTCAGCAAAAGGATCAACATCAAGGTATTCGTTGTAAAGTCGGATGCTCTTCTCGTCGTCGCCCAGTTTGTCGTAACAAAATGCTAAATCGTATAAAACACTGTCATTTTTTGAATTTTCTGTGTATGCTTTTTCTAAGAAATAGATCGCTTTTGTGTAGTCCATATGTTGCACATAGCCTGCACCAATATTATAGAGTAGATCATCGCGATCTTCAAAAGAAAATTTCTCGGCTTTTTGATAGCAAGCATAAGCTTTATTCGAATCTCCTTGAATGCTGTAACAATTGCCAAGCATCAGCAGAAGTTCTGGATTTGAGTTCTCAATCTTTACAAGCATCAAAAGTAACTCGAGTGCTTTTTCAGTCTTTAGTTGACCAATTAGTACTTGGGCTTTTTTGACTTTTACCATCAATGAGTGTGGGTGCTGCGAGATGGCTATTTCGCAGGCTTGCAGCGCATTGGTGAGTTGGTTTTTTTCAATATAGTGATCTGCAATATGTTCAAAGTCAGCCACGTCAAAGAATCCCATCTGTTCTTCAGATAGCATTTCTTTGTAACGTTTAACGACTCCGGCAAACTCCTTACTTTCGGAATTCTCTCTTGCCCCTTCCCACATCGACATACTCAAATCAATTTAATAGTACAAAGATAATAATTCGAGCTATACTGGTTGATGCTCGCTGCGTAAAAGATCATTTATCGTTTTAACTGGATTGAAGGTGATAATTGGAACTTCTACAAATAGCGTGATCCAGTCGGCCATGGCCCCATTCCATAGTCCAGGAAGCTCTTGTGCCTTAAGCGTTTTGCCATCTTTCGACTTGATTGAAATAAACCCAGTTTCAGGATCTCTATAGGTCATTAAATCGAATTTATCTCCTTTGTAATCCCGTACGCCACAGATAAGATCAACTGGATTAAAATGGGTCGATTGGCTAAGAACTAGCTTTTGCGATGAGTTGTTTGGATCGATCTGACTGCTTTCTACTACCTGAAGGGAGATCGATCCATCGCTATTCTCAGCCCAGAATGGACCTCCTCCAGGTTCGCCTTCATTTTTTACCATGCCACAGACCCTGATGGGTCGGTTTAGTTTTTGAACTAGAAATGTGGCTAGGCTAGAGGGGCTGTTTTCTGTCTGAATTGGACAGCTGATATTTAATTCCTCCGTTGCAAATATTTTAATCTCTTGAAGTTCTTCTTGAGAATAGTTTTTTGAATCCAAGACTTTTAAGTAGTCAAAGATCCGTCTTTGATATTCAACCAATCGTATTGTTAAGCCCATTTTTGAAAGCGTAGTCTCTTCTTTAAGTCGGTCAGGGACTACGTTGTCGATATTTTTAATAAATAGAATGTCTCCATCTACGTCGTTCAGATTATCTAATAAGGCCCCATGGCCTGCTGGTCTGAATAATAGCTTGTTGTCATTCAACCGAAATGGTTGGTTGTATTGATCTACCGCAATGGTATCTGTATATGTTTTCTGTTCTGAAAAAGTTATATCGTAATTTACACCGTATCTGGTTTCGAGTTCTCCTTTTTTCTCTTCGATTTTTTGCTGGAAGAGCTTAAGATGCTCTGGCGAGACTGTAAAGTGAAGTTTTACTTGACTGTTTTTATCGGCACTATACAAGGCTCCTTCAACCATGTGTTCCTCTACTGGCGTGCGTGCTCCTTCTAGATAAAGATGAAAATCTAGTAGTCCTTTAGGCAAGAACCCATAGTTAAGCCCACGCTCGGAAAGCAACATGTCGAGGATCTCAACGTATTTAAGTCTCCCATTTTGCATAAGCTCTCCATCTAAGGCTGCAATCAGTTTTTTGTAAAAGGCAAACTTAGAAAGTTGATCAAAAAATAAATTAACATTCTTGAACTGCTCTTCCTGCAATAGATTGTAGGCTTTGTCATTTGTGTCAGCTAGCTCTGAGAAAGCGAATAAAATTTGAAACATTCGACTGGCAGCTCCAGAGGCTGGAACGAATTTAACTGGCTTAAGACCGGTTTCGATTAATTGCATATAACAAGCAATTATTTCGCTGCTTTTCTTTGCTTCAAGCTTAATGATTCCATCTCCTAATGTCGCTGCTCTTAGCACTTTCAGATAAGGAAAGCCTTTCTTGAAATAGGTCAGTTGCTGCTCTACATCAGCAAGATGACTTCCTCTTAAGGCAATTTGTATTTGATCTTCGGATGTAAGCATGGTGTGGTGGTTCATTTAAGGATAAAATTATATAAAATACCAGATAGTTGTTGGGTTGATTTTCAATTAAGAGGTCTCAATTATCAACAAAAAGTTAACAGAACTCCAATAGATAAGTATGTATCTTACTTGAGGTACAAATTAGAGTCGCCAAAGCTCAGAAAGCGATAGTTATAGGCTAGGGCATGCTGATAGATTTTTTTCCAGTCGTCACCTAAAAATGCCGCAATAAGCAATAAGAGTGTACTTTGTGGTTGGTGAAAATTGGTGATCATCCCACTTATGATGTTGAAGGTGTAACCTGGTGCTATTATAATTTGTGTGGAGCAGTTTAGATTTTTTAGGCGGTTCGTTTGCAAGTAATTCAGTAGAGCCTGAAGTGCGTCTCTCGAAGTCGGACGTTGCACGTCGTTTTGATATGCATCCCATTGCTGAACATTCAGCTCTTCTATTTTGATTTGTGGGTTGCTTAGGATCATGCATCCCAGGAAATAAAGACTCTCAAGAGTTCTCACGGCAGTGGTGCCAACAGCAATAATTGGACCTGAGTAAGTTATAAGCTCAACAATAAACTCTTTTGAGATCGTGAATTGTTCAGCATGCATCGTATGGCCGCCTATTGTATCGGCTTTTACTGGTTGAAAAGTGCCAGCTCCAACATGAAGGGTGATCTCTCTGCAGTTTATTTTCTTCTTTTTTAAAGCTTCAAAAATTGAGGGGGTAAAATGAAGTCCAGCAGTTGGAGCCGCTACAGAGCCTTTTACTTTGGCATACACCGTTTGATACCTCGTGATATCTTCCTCTTCTGTTTCTCGATTTAGATAGGGAGGGATCGGCAGGTTACCTGTATATTCTAAGATTTGTCCAAAGGTAACTTCTGGATTATTCCATTTAAACTCTATTTCGAAGGCATTGTTGGGTAGTGATTGTATTTTTTGTGCGCTAAAAGAGAAGTCTGATCCAGCATGATGAACACGCTGAACTAAGATCTCATCTTTCCATCTTTTTAAGTTTCCAACTAAGCATTTCCATCGACACGATTGATTTTGTGAAAACGATCGTGCATAGTCGTTTGGGGTGATCGGTTCAAGACAAAATAGTTCAATCTTTGCTCCTGTCGATTTACTAAAAAATAGGCGTGCATTAATAACCTGTGTGTTATTAAAGACCAACATCGCATTTTTAGGTAGCAGATCAGGAAGATTTTGGAAATTGTGATCCTCAATAATTCCATTTTTCCAGGATAATAGTTTTGAGTCATCTCTGTTTTTAAGTCCATAGATAGCTATGTTTTCTTCCGGAAGGGTGTAATTGTAATCTTGAGTGGAGATATTATAAACTTGATCCATGGAGCGCTTCATCATAAAATTGGTCAAAAAAACAGGGAAAACAAGTCTAAATCATCAGTGCTCTAACAGGTAAAAAAATCGCAGGCCTGTAAGCCGGGTTCTGTTTTTCATTCTATCATTTATCTAGTACTATTGTCACCAATAGTCTCATGCAGCCTACCCCTTATGACTCTTAATCAATTTGCATTGGTCAAAACCAGGGCGGGCAGCCCTGTGTTCCGAGGAACTCATAATATATTTGGCCTTACAATCCATGAGGCGTACGGCTAATTATGTTGCCATAACTACCGGTAGGCTCTTACCCTACCTTTTCACCCTTATCCGTCAGTTGACGGACGGTTATTTTCTGTTACACTACTGCGAACTTACACCCGCCTTCTCGTTAAGAAGCATGGCGCCCTGTATTGCCCGGACTTTCCTCCCCGATAAATCGAGGCGATAGAACAGCCTGCGAAGCTGCAAATTTACAAAATGAAATCAGATTTATTTTTACTATCAGCTAGTTTATTTTGGTTTTACACGATAAGGCTCCTAAATAATTTGCTTAACTTAGCCGATTGGTAATTATACCGAATGCCAAGCCTCGCTTCGTTTGGTGTTTAAAACAGAATTCAATCCTCGTGGCACAAAAATTTATCGTTGCAGTTTCGGAACATCGGCTATTTGGCTATCTAATTTTACCATATCTAGCCGATGAGGATGCTGGAAGTAAATATCTATCCATCACTAAGCGTCTGCGTACTCATGATTTGCTTGATGCGAACAGCTCATTTACGGCAACGCAGATTGAGCTCATTCGAATTGCTGAATTGTATGCCGATGAAAACCTAGCCAAGAAGTACAATCCCAAAGGGACATTAAATGATTTTTATAAAAATATCAAGACCGAGGTTTTCACAAAAAACCTTCTCCCTTTTATTGACCATGTCATGGCTCGATGCCTGGAATTATTGAAAAATGAGCATGTCCCAGTCTACTTTAAACGGGCCAAATACAGCAATATCTACGAAGATGATTTAATAGAATTGTGCTATCAGGATACAAAGGCAGTTTATAATTTTCATAAGTCCGACGAGGAAACAAGGTATTTTTTGACAATTCGTAATGGAGATAAGCAGATCTCGTTGCTTCACCAGTCGATGGTGATTCTCGTCAATGAGCCATGTCGAGTTTTCTATAACAACAAGCTATATTTTTTTGATGATATTTCTGGAACCAAAATGGCTCCTTTTTTTGAGAAGGAATATATTAGTATCCCACGTTCAGTGGAAGTGAAGTATTACAGCTCTTTTATTCTAAATGCAATTAAGAATCACGAAATTAGTTATTCGGGATTTGAAATTATAGATGGTTCTGCTCGTAAAGATGTTTTACTATCTGTGGAGATTGATTTGCAAGGTTTTCCTGTTTTTATTCCATTTTTTAAATACAACGATCAACTTATCCCAGCTGGTGATGAAGGGTCTAAAATTGCTACTTTTTCTGTGATTCATGATTCCTATGTCTTTCATCGATATGAAAAGGATACGGCTTGGGAAGCTCAGGTGATTGGCGATCTGCAAAATATGGGTCTGACTGGATCAATGTCGGCACTCTATTTGCCTAATTTAGAAGAGTCGAAAATACAGACTATTTACAATGCCCTTAGCTGGATCTCAAAAAACTCAAAAACGCTGAGCAGCCTTGGCATTGAAGTGATGCAAGATAAATTGGATCATGTTTATTTTATAGGAAGCCAGTCCATTGAACTGGCAATTGATCATCAGAATGACTGGTTTGATGTGAATGCGGTGGTTATATTTGGTGATTTTAAGATCCCTTTTGTTCGACTTCGTAGAAATATTCTCGGCCATATTCGCGAGTTTAAGTTGCCCGATGGAAGTGTCGCTATTCTCCCAGTTGAGTGGTTTGCTAAATATCAATCTATATTTAATTATGGTAAAGTAGGTGAAAGCGCGATCCGGCTTCAGAACTATCATTATATGCTAATTGATGAGGTTGCAGATGATTCTAGTGCCAAGTATAATGATGAGTTTTTAAACTCGGCGCATTTTCTTGTCGTTCGTCAAGAAAAACCTGTTGGATTGTGTGCATCGCTTCGGAGTTATCAGCAAGATGGCTTCGACTGGCTGGCCCATCTGCATAAAAATAAATTAGGTGGTTGTCTGGCAGATGACATGGGTTTAGGCAAAACAATTCAAGCACTAGCATTATTGCTGAAATTTAAAAAAGAGTCAACAGAGTTTATTAGTCCGACTGAATTAGAGACAGGTCAGCTTTCGCTATTTGCCAATGAAGAAGACGCGCAAGAAAGGCCTCAGCCTGCTTCTTTGATTGTCTTGCCTGTTTCGCTGGTGCATAATTGGGAACGTGAGATTCAAAAATTTGCTCCCTCACTGGGGACCTATGTTTACAGCGGTGCAAAACGTCGAGAAAAGAATGTTTTAAATCAATTATTGCTGAATTTCGATTTGGTTCTAACCACTTATGGTACAGTTAGAAACGATGCGGACAAGTTAGCCCAGTATGAATTCTTTTATTTGATTCTAGACGAAAGTCAGACAATTAAAAATAGCGAGTCGAAGACTTATAAGTCGATTATGAGCATCCGTTCGCAGCATCGAATAGTCTTAACTGGTACCCCCATCGAAAATTCATTGTCTGACCTTTGGGCACAGATGAATTTTTTAAACCGAGGTCTTCTAGGTAACAAAAATCATTTTAAGGAGACTTTTATATTGCCTATCGAACGGGATAATCTAACCGAGCCTCGAGAGCAGTTGCATAAGTTAATAGCTCCCTTTATGTTGCGTCGGACAAAAGAACAGGTCGCAAAAGATTTGCCTTCCTTGACTGAAGAGACCATCTTCGTTGAGATGCCAGCAGAGCAATTGGCTTTGTATGAGTCCGAAAAGTCGGCTATTCGAAATGCTTTGTTGGAAACCTATCAGCCAGATGGATTAAAGCAATCGGCATTCTATGTTTTGCAAGCACTAACGCGCCTTAGGCAAATCACGATCCATCCTAAATTAATTGATCGTACATTTGAACATGAATCTGGGAAATTTAATGAGATAATGTCTATGCTCTCAATTCTTGTGGCCGAGAACCATAAGATATTGGTTTTTTCTTCATTTGTTAAATCTCTTAAACTCTTTGCTTCTGAATTTTCAAAGCAAAATTGGGAATATAGCATGCTTACTGGTCAGACTGCCGATCGGAAACAGATTATTGATGATTTTCAAGGCGATGCCAATAAAAAGATTTTTTTGATCTCCCTAAAAGCTGGGGGCGTGGGGCTCAATCTTACGGCTGCTGATTATATTTTTATTACCGATCCTTGGTGGAATCCCGCTGCAGAGATGCAGGCGATTAGTCGAGCTCATCGAATAGGTCAAGATAAAAAGGTTTTTGTCTATCGTTTTATTGCTGAAAATTCCATTGAACAGAAAATTCAAAAGCTTCAGGAGCGTAAATCAAAACTAGCAAATGAGTTTGTTTTGGCTAACGACCCCTTAGGATCGATCTCAACTGCGGAGGTGCTCGATCTATTTGATTAAAATTGAAAAGGATAGAACCGGGCGGCTCTATCCTTTTACTAAAACTAACTAACCTAACTAAACCTAAACTTATGAAAAAAAATGTACTACAAAGATACAGTAGTTGGGTAGATGTTTGCAACTATTTTGTGTTAAATAATTGTAAATAAGGTTCTTTTTTGGTTTTAAGAGCTTAAAAGTTTAATTTCTGAGCATCCTGGGGATGAATTTAAATGCTGTTTTTGATGATCATGGCTCTTTTTCGAAGTGAAACATTTGAATTTACCCATTTTATTGTGGAAAAAATAAATATCTTTGCCTCCTAAGTTTTTCGACTATTTATTATAATTCAATATAGAAAATTAAACCTTTGAACCAATGCAGAATAGAGGATTGATAAGGCTTTTAGCCATCTCGTTAGCTTTAGTATGTTTTTACCAATTGTATTTCACTTTTGTGACCTACCAGGTTGAAAAGGATGCAAAAGCATATGGCATCAAACAAGCTAAAATTAAGAAAGCAGGAGCAACAGCCTTGGAATCAGAGGCCTTTGCTGAGCGCACTGAAGCTATTTACTTAGACTCTATCGCTAGTAAGCCTGTTTATAATTTCTTAGGAATACATAAATATACCTATCGTGAGGTTAATGAGTACGCTATTCCACTCGGTCTGGATTTAAAGGGTGGTATGAATGTTACCCTAGAGATCTCTGTTGTTGATCTTGTGAAGGCGATGTCCGGATATAGCACTGATTCAACATTTACGAGGGCAATCGCACTAGCACGCAAGAACCAGCTTACCAATGGTCAAGATGATTTTGTGACTATTTTCGGAAAAGCTTTTGAGACTGTTGACCCAAATGCTAAGCTAGCAGCGATCTTTAACACCTTGGATCTTAGAGATAAAGTAAACTTTAATTCTTCTAATTCTGATGTTTTAAAAGTTATTCGCAAAGAGACTGATGCTGCTATTGATAACTCATTCCAAATCCTTCGTACACGTATTGATCGATTTGGTGTGGCTCAACCTAATATCCAACAACTACAAACAAAAGGACGTATCCTTGTGGAGCTTCCAGGGGTAAAAGATCCTAAACGTGTTCGTAAACTTTTACAAGGAACTGCAAACCTAGAGTTCTGGGAAACTACTGAAAATAGCGAAGTTTATCCATACCTTTTAGAAGCGAATAAACGTCTACGTGAGATTAATGAAGCAAATAAAGCGATTTCAGCTTCAAAAACATTAGCTACTGCGCCTATTGTAAAGAAAGATGCAGCAAAACCAAATGACCTTATAAGTGAGGTTAAAAAAACAGGCAAAGATTCGTTGGCCGCTAGCTCAACAGAAGATATTGCCAAAAACTTCCCATTGTTCTCTGTTCTTTCTCCAAGCACTTCACGTGATGGTCAACTTTATAGAGGTCCAGTAATTGGATACGCGCATAGCAAAGACACAGCGACAGTTAGTGAATATCTTGCTCTGCCGCAAATTAAAGCTCTATTCCCAAGAACAATGTTGTTCAGATGGGCTGCGCAGCCAACGGAAAAAGAGGGTAACTTCTTCCAGCTAATTGCCCTTAAAGTAACAAATCGTGATGGCCGCGCTCCTCTTGATGGCGATGTTGTGGTTGATGCTCGCCAAGACTTTGGTCAAAATAAGTCCAATAGTGTTGTTGAGATGAATATGAACGCTGAGGGAGCTAAGATTTGGCAACGTATGACTCGCGAAAACGTGGGAAAAAGTGTTGCTGTAGTTCTTGATAATTACGTTCAATCATTTCCAACTGTTCAAGGCGAGATTCCAAATGGTCGTACAGAGATCTCTGGTAACTTCACTGTTGAAGAGGCAAAGGATCTAGCGAATATGCTAAAGTCAGGTAAGATGCCTGCTTCTGCAAATATTGTTCAAGAAGAGATCGTAGGGCCTACCTTGGGTAAAGAATCTATCCAAAGTGGAATGATCTCGTTCTTTGTCGCTTTCCTATTGGTATTGACTTATATGATTGTATTTTACTCTCGTGGTGCGGGTCTGGCTGCGAATATGGCACTGGGCGTTAACCTCGTGTTCGTAGTTGGTATCTTAGCTTGTATCGGTGCAGTATTGACACTTCCTGGTATTGCAGGTATGGTCTTAACCATTGGTATGGCGGTGGATGCAAACGTATTGATCTATGAGCGTATCGAAGAAGAGGTTCGAGCAGGCAAAGGCGTAAAACTGGCTATTAAAGATGGCTTCTGGCATGCTTACTCTGCGATCATCGATGGTCACGTAACTTCCTTACTGACTGGTATTGTGCTTTACGTTTTTGGATCAGGACCAATTAAGGGTTTTGCGACAACTTTGATTATCGGTATTATTACCTCCCTGTTTACTTCAATCTTTATTACTCGATTGATTTTCGAACGTTGGTTGGATAAAAATAAAAAAATCACCTTCATTACAGACTGGTCTAAAGAGTGGTTGCGTCATGCAAACGTTCCATTTATTCAAAGTCGTAAGTTCTTCTACTATTTCTCAGGTTCGCTGATTATCATCTCTGTCCTTTCATTAACTTTTAAAGGTTTGAACTATGGAATTGACTTCAAAGGTGGACGTACCTATGTTGTTCGTTTCGATCAAGATGTAAATGTTGAATCTGTCGTGCAATCTTTGTCTGGTTCATTTGGAAACGCTCCTGAAGTAAAAACCTACGGTGGTAATAACCAAGTTAGAATTACAACTGATTATAAGATAACCGAAAATGGTGAAAGCATTGATGCCGAAATCGAAGGATTATTATTCAAAGGTTTGAAGCCTTATCTGAATGCAAGTGTTACTGAAGATAAGTTTGTGGCTAACTACCAAATGAGTTCTCAGAAAGTTGGTCCTACAATCTCTGATGATATTAAAAGACAAGCTGTATATGCTGTAATCTTTGCGTTGCTGATCATCTTCTTATATATCGCCTTCCGATTTAGAAATTGGTCAATGGGTATTGGTGGTTTAGTCTCGTTAGCGCATGATGCGATCATTTTATTGGGTACCTATTCATTACTCGATGGTTATCTATCTTTCTCGCTATCGGTCGACCAATCCTTTATCGCGGCCATCTTAACCGTACTTGGATATTCGATCAATGATACAGTGGTGGTCTATGACCGTTTACGTGAGTATTTGCACCTACATCCAAAACAAGAAACATTAAAAACTTATAACGATGCAATGAATAGTACGTTGCGCCGTACCTTTAGTACCTCTCTTACTGTATTAATCGTGTTGGTGGCTATCTTCCTGTTTGGAGGTACCTCCATTAAAGGATTTATCTTTGCGATGTTATTTGGTATTTTTGTAGGTACTTATTCTTCGGTATTTGTGGCTACTCCAATAGCTTACGATTCATTGCCTAAAAGCAAAAGAATAGAATCAGAGAAGAAATAGGCTGATCTTAATGGATAGAAAAGACCCGGCTTCTATGAAGTCGGGTCTTTTTTTTGATTCGTTTGAAGTGCCTAACGTTTAAGGTTGAAAAATTATATCTTTGTGATAAACTAATTTTAATATGGGACAGATACTTCTTTTTTTTAGTGGTGGAGAGATCATGGTTGTGGTATTTTTTGCATTGCTCTTTTTTGGTGCTGATGCAATACCTGGCTTAGCGCGCACCGTTGGTAAAGGGATGCGTGAATTTAATAAAGCTACTGCTGACCTTAAAAATGAATTCGAAAGTCATACCTCCGATATCAAACAAGATCTCACCAAGATGACCGATAAACTTGAAAAAGGGGTCTCGGAAACAAAACGAAAGATCGATGAAGAACTAAAGGACTGAGGATTCATAAGATTCTAAGTGGATAGAAGTATTGATCGAACGAATATGACCAACAAATTTTTCTAAACATTAACAATAAATTCAAGACTCAAATGTTCAAATGCAAATTTTAAACTTTGACTTTTGAACTTTGACTTTTTTATTCTCCTCTCATCCTGATGCTTAAAGCTGATCTACTTCTTAAATCATATGGAGACCTTAATGTACTAAAGGGGATCTCACTTCATGTTCGAAAAGGAGAGATTGTTTCGATTGTAGGATCAAGTGGTGCAGGTAAAACAACCTTACTTCAAATTTTAGGTACTCTAAGCAAACCCGACTCAGGAAAAGTTTGGATCAACAATAAAGAGGTCTTTGCCATGGGTGAGAAAGAACTTTCTCGCTTTCGAAATCAAGAAATCGGCTTCGTATTTCAGTTTCATCACCTGCTGCCTGAGTTTACTGCATTAGAAAATGTCTGTATCCCTGGTTATATCGCTGGAACTCCTCAGAAAGAAGTCGAAAGTCGGGCGAAAGAGCTTCTTGGTATTTTAGAGTTAAACGACCGTTTCGATCATAAGCCATCTCAACTTTCAGGCGGAGAGAAACAACGTGTTGCCGTCGCACGCGCCTTAATCAATAATCCTTCCATTATCTTGGCTGATGAGCCATCAGGAAATTTGGATTCAAACAATCAAGAAGAACTCTATCGCCTGTTTTTTAATCTGCGCGAGAAATTTGGACAAACCTTCATTATCGTTACTCACGACACCCATTTTGCTGGACTTACAGACCGTATGATCCAAATTAAAGACGGTGTTGTAGTTGATTAGTTATTTTGGACTAATTTGCTCCATCTGCTTTCAAATCTCGAAGCTAATATTCTATTGTTTTAAATTATCCCAAACCCTAACAAGGCCGAAAATAAAAGTAATACGATTGCAACAAAGATTTGTAGCGTTTTGATGGTTATTTTTTTGACCACTTTATTTCCAATATAAACCCCTAAGAAGGCACAAAAAACTGCAATGACCAACAGTGTCATCTTGGTCGAATCAATCCCTTTAAGGGTTGTGGAGGCATAAAGAGAGAGTCTTGTGATATCAACTAGACAGGCAATAACCACTCCTGTGCCGATAAATAGTTCTTTCGATAAGCCAGCTCGAATTAAAAATGAACTTCGCAAAGCCCCTTGATTGCCCGATAGTCCTCCAAAGAAACCACTAAGGAACCCTCCAAGAGGCATATACTTCTTGTCGAATTGCATCCCAGATAGTTTGGGGATTAATTCAATCAAGGAGAAGATCAATAATAGCAGTGAAATGGTGAGTTTGATGGGAGTAATAATCATGACCTTCTCATATAGTGTGTAGGTCATGATGGGACTCAAATTAGAGAGTGTATTTAAAAAGTATGCTCCAACAAAGGCTGCTATCACTGAGGGTATACCAAATCGGACAATAATTCTCCAATCGATGTGTCGGTAGTAAAACCCTAACTTGATAAGATTATTCGAAAAATGGACAATGGCTGTAAGAGCAATGGCAATCTCAATCGGGAAGAAAATTCCGAAAACAGGCATCAATAGGGTGCCAAGACCAAACCCTGAAAATAAGGTTAGTCCGGCGCCTAAAAAGGTAGTCAATCCAATGAGTATATATTCCATTTTATATCCTTGTTAGGGTTTCAAAATTAAAGATTAAAAATTAATTTCAGACTTACATTTCTCCCCATATTGTAAACACCCATCTTGTTTGTTAAGGGGTTTAAAGGTCCATATTTAAGTCGACTTAAATGACTTTGGTAGGCTATGTCAGCTAGATTTTCAGCACTTAGATAGATACTCAGAAAATTGGCTCTTTTGTAGGCTTTTATATTGGCACCCATTCCTGCACTTAGCAGTGTATAGGCTGGTGTTGGAGTTTCGGTATGATAGGCTTTGAAATAATGGTCTTGTTTGAAGTAATAATCAATTCCAAATTTCAGGTATCCATTGGTTAGCGATTTTCCAATTTTCTTAAACTTTGCCATTAATTCTCCATTGTATTTTGGAGGAGGTATGAATGTTAGATATTTAGTGCTGTCAGGTTGATGGTTTTGGGTCGCCTGAACAAATGAAAATGAGTTCTCAATATGCAACCAGTCTAACGGATGGGGATGGATGTCGAAATAGATTTCACCTCCTTTTAACGTTGCATTTCCTTGAGCAAATTTAAATGCTGGTACCGGATCTGATGGATTTGGTATCGAATCACCACCAGCAATATTGCTCAGTTTACGTGAATAGATATAGTTCGAGATGAAATTCACAAATGGGGTTGCCTCAAAAGTTAAATGGTCGGTATTTAAGAAATACGCTACATCTATTTGGTGGCTTAGCTCTGGATTTAAATTAAATGTCCCATATTCATACCTAAAAGAGCCTTCGTGCCTGCCATTTGAAGCAATCTCTGCAATGTTTGGAGCTCTAAAACCTCGAGATAGATTTAACTTAAAGGTTGATTGTTGGTCTGCTTGGTAGGATAGTCCAATGCTGCCCGAATAACTAGTGTAGTTGTTGTTAAGGGCCTTGAACTTCAAAGTATTTAAGCTATTTGTTTGATTTGTTGGGGCACCAAGTGGATCCAGAATTAGTTTTTCCGAAGTAATAGTTCTAGAGTCCACTCGAAAGCCTCCGGCTAAGATTAGATCTTTTGCGACAGTCTTTTGTCCAAATACAAATGCACCAATGTCAAATAAGTGATAATCTGGAATTAAGAATTCTAATCCTTTATTTTTACTCTCTTGAACGATTCCATTTATTCCGGTTGAGATCTCCCAGTCATTAATCTCTGCTAGATTGTATCGTAGGTTGTAATTAAAGGTGTTTAGATCAAAATAGAGCGCCTTATTATTTGGATTTAAAACATCACCGAATTCTTTACGCGTATTATTCTGAAATCCTAAGTCAAAATTCAGTGTCCCCTTTTGTAGGATGAAAAAGTTGTTGGCTAATACTCTTAGGTGATCAACTTGTTGATGCGGAAAGCCGATTTTAAAACCAGATAGATTATTTTCTGTAGCTGTAACTGTCTTGGTTGAGCCATTGCCATCAGGTGTTAAGAAGGTAAAACGGCCCAATTGATCTCGATCTCCTTCAATCATGTTTAATGTCGTGCTGAAAGAACTTAAATCGACATGAGAATAACCCCATTTTTTGTTTAATCCTAAAGCCAGACTCTCGCTATGTTCTTTAAAGCCAGAATTATAGACTTTTCCATCTGATCTGTTTTGATAATTCCCTGCTATCTTATTGCTGATACGACCAAGCCATTGAAATCCATTCTTATTTCCTGCATTTGAAATGGAAGTGCCAATTAGATTGTTGTTTGTTTGGTAGTCAGTAACTAATTGTGATTTTAATTCATTCGCGTGAGGTGCCTTAGGTGAGATGAAATTAATTACCCCTGCAATGCCATCTGATCCGTACATTAAACTACCAGGTCCTTTAACAATTTCCACTCGCTCAATCGCATATTCATCAATTTCAATTCCATGCTCATCGCCCCATTGCTGTCCTTCTTGGCGAATACCATTATAAAGTGAAATGATTCTGTTGTAGCCTAATCCTCGAATAATAGGCTTAGAGATACCAGCGCCTGTGGTAATCTGATTGACTCCAGGAATATTTTTTAAGGCGTCAATTAGATTCGTAGAGCTAGTCTGATTGAGTGTTTCTAGGTCAACAGGCTTAATGATGATCGGACTGAGTTTAAGTTCGGTAGAACGTGATAGCGCAGTTACCACAACGTGATTTAATTCAGTGGCAGCCTCACTTAGTGTAAAGTTTAATATGGTATCGGCACGGATTGAAAGTCGTTGCGTCACTCTTTTATAACCTAGCAAGCTAACCTCGATAAGATAATTGCCTTTTCTTATTGGACCAATATGATAGGCTCCGTCCAGGTTGGTTGCAGTTCCTGTCTTAAGCTCGGTTACGTAAATAGTGGCTCCGATAAGGTTTTCTTTACTCAGCTGATCTGTTACGCGGCCGCTAAGCTTATGTTGACCATAGGCTGATTGGAGTGCACTTATTAACACAATTATGATAGTGACAATTGTATGTTTCATCGTGAATTTTCAATAAAATAAAAGGGAAATTGCAAGACCGTTACAGTTTTACAAAACAAATTAAGCCAGAAGTGATGAAATGGTTGGCGGTCCTCTGTTGACAGAGCTTCCTGGATTAAGAAAGTGGGCGACTTGGTTGTTGATCAGGTAATCAATCGACTGCTCATTGGAAACCCATTGGATGTTAAATGGATCAAGTGAGTGGGGGGTGACAATGTGAAGGTCACATAAAACACATTTTTCTGGAGCTTTTGTGAGATGTGTTTTGTGATTAAGATTAAGATCTTTCTCGGCGAAATAGATTGCTTTTTCACAAGCCGAAGCTTGCAGATAGGCAACTTTAGTCGATTTATGATGGTGAACTAAAATAGATGGGGCAAAGCTGAATAGATAAATCAGCAAGAACATAAACCCTTTTAACCCTATTTTAATTTTTTGTCTCAATCTGTCGTTCTTTATAAGATCACAAATATAGAACAATGATCAGTATTTCGATTGAGGTTTCTAGAATTTCTCGAATACCCCCAATCCAAATAAAGCAAAGTCATATTTTACAGGGTCTGTAGGATCTAATAATCTTAAATTATGATCTAACTCAGCCACTGCTTTCGCATCATTTTGAGACCGAGTAAGGAGTCCTAATTTGCGAGCAACATTCCCCGAATGGACATCAAGAGGGCAGGAGAGCTGGCTAGGAGAAATAGAATTCCATAATCCAAAATCTACGCCACACGTGTCTTTTCTCACCATCCATCTTAAATACATATTGATCCGTTTTGCTGCTGAACCACTCATTGGATCAGAGATATGTTTGGCTGTCCTTGCTGGATGCGGAAGGCAGAAGAACTCATTTTTGAACATTGAGATAGCAGTCTGAGTCGAGGTGTTAGTTAATTTTTGCGAAAGAACGACCTCCAATCCCCCTTTGTTTGTATAGATATGTTTTAATGCAGTGATAAAATAGGCACAGTCTGTTTGATTAAATGTGCGGTGCACAAACCCCTCGAGTCGATCGAGATGGTGTGGTTTGTGATTTAAAACGAAATCATACGGAGCATTCCCCATGAGATTCATCAGCTTTAAACCATTACTGATGATCATTTTCCGATTTCCCCAGGCTATGGTGGCCACTAAGAATCCAGAAATCTCAATATCTTCCTTTAATTGGTATTGATGAGGAATGGTTATTGGATCTGATTCAATAAATTTAGGATTGTTATATTTAACAACCATCTCATCTAAAAATTCTTTTATTTCGGGGTTAAAGCTGCTCAAATTGACTTAAATTTACCAGAACAAAGTTAATTAAAGATCTAGTAGTTGGTTGAATTTCATCAACTCTAAAACAGATATATGCGAAGGAATCCTTGGTTCGAGTTTAAACAGTTTCGTGTTGAACAATATAAGTCTGCCATGAAAGTTAGTACCGATAGTGTATTAATTGGAGCATGGGCTACTGTTGACCTAGCTCAACGGATTTTAGATGTTGGCACGGGTACTGGTGTTATTGCATTGATGATGGCTCAGCGCTCTTTAGCAACTGTTGTGGCAATTGAGATTGAGGCGGCGGCTTCTCAGGAGGCTCGACAGAATTTTAATCAATCACCTTGGACCGAACGATTATCACTTTTAAATGATGATTTCTCGGTTTTTGCGAATCAAAAGTCGCTGAATTTCGATTTAATTGTGAGTAATCCTCCATTTTTTGCCGATTCACTAAAATCGAAAGATAAGGCACTTGCTACTGCTCGGCACACCGATGACTTATCGCATAAACAACTTTTGATGGGAGCTAAGAATTTGCTCGCTCCGAACGGTCTTTTAAGTGTTATATTGCCTTATACTTGTTTTAGTGATTTTAAGGAAGAGGCTAGATTAATTGGTTTTTATTTGAAACGACGGACTGTCGTCATTCCAAAGATTGGGAAACTGCCAAAACGCGTTTTGATTGAATTAACCCTCGAGGCCTGTTACCCTGTATTAGAGGAACTTGCAGTCTTAGATGGTAATGGTGATTATACTCAAGAATATAAGAGCTTAACAACGGAATTTTATCCAGCTTTTTGATGTTATTTTACAATTAAGGATAAACAATGATCTCTCAGTTTTTCTGTCATCTGAATATTTGGGCTGCCTTGTTAGCTGCCTTGGTTCGGTTAATACTAGGAAGTTTCTGGTATTCGCCTTTGTTGTTTGGTGATAAATGGATGATCGCAAACCGATTTACTGAAAAAAGTCTCGAGAAAGGTCATTCACTGCGAATGATCGCCTTAATCTCCTTCACCCTTTCGTTTTTGGGAGCTTTGGCATTAGGACTCTTTATTACCTCCGACTCAACAGCATTTTCTGGCGCTGGCATGGGGGCTTTGGTCGCTCTGTTTTGGATCTCAACTTCTAAGGCCAATACATGCTTATTCGAGCATCAATCGCTTCAATACTTCCTGATTCATGCCGGTTACGATTTGGTTGGTTATGTTGCGATGGGAGCTATCCTTGGCTTTTGGCACTCCTAGTTTTTCCATTCTTTTAGAAGTTGGGTTTTATTTGATCATCACAACAAGAATTTATTACTTTTGATTCGAAACCCAAAATTCTTATCCATGAAGCTTGTATGGCTTTGCTTGTTGCTCATTCTCTTCTTTGTACCAAAGACTAAGGCTTTGGTTTTATCACCTGACGCGAATATTTCGCTGCTAACCTGTGAGACAGGCGATGAGATTTATTCCTATTTCGGTCATAGTGCAGTTCGGATAAATGATCCCAAAGCGGGTGTCGATTATGTGTTTAATTATGGGGTCTTTAGCTTTGATACTCCCAATTTTGCTTGGCGTTTTATGAAGGGAGAGACCGATTATATGATCGCCGGACAGCGTATGAATTCTTTTCTTGAAGCTTATGTGGAGGAGAATCGGACTGTTTATGAGCAACTATTACAACTCACACCTATCGAGAAGCAAGCGCTTTTCGATGCGCTGCTTGAAAACTCAAAAGTTGAAAATAGGCTTTATAGGTATCGTCATTTTTCAGATAATTGCTCGACTCGGGTTCGTGATCAATTTGAGAAATGTGTAAACCTTACCTTGCGATACGACACTTCAAAAGATCTAAAACTGACATACAGAAAGCTTATTGATCAGTGTGTTCCTGTAGATAGCTGGGATGGGTTTGGGATAAAAATTGCTCTTGGAATGCCAGCAGATCAGCAAACAACTTTTGCTCAGAAGATGTTTTTGCCTATCTATCTGATGAATAGCATGGCTAGAGCAACGGTCGAAAGAGATGGTGTGAAGAAGTCGTTTGCACAGCCTAAGACTATTCTATATAAATCGACTTCAAAGGAAGGGGGTTTTGATTTTACTTCGCCAGTTGTGTTTTTTATGGCTTTGTTCATACTAATACTTGGACTTACAGCTTTGGAAGTTTATCGAAAGAGCCGTTTTGTATGGCTTGATTTTATGCTCTTCCTCTCATTGGGAGGATGTGGTTTATTATTATCTTTCCTTTGCTTTGTCTCTTTGCTGGAAGCTACTGGATCAAATCTTAATCTTATCTGGGCATTGCCCACTCATTTTGTCTTTGCAATTTTGTGGCTATTTAAATCTTTACGCCCCTGTTTGTTAGGGTATTTGAAATTTACGTTTTTTAGTTCTGCTTCTTTTTTAGCCCTTATGGCATTCTTACCCCAGACCTTTCATTGGTTGGTTATTCCAATCTGTTTGATTATCATCTTGCGTTCAGGAAGTGCTCTGCTTTATCGAGATCATATTGTCGTTTAATTTTGAAAAATAGGTCAACTCAATGTGAATAATTTTGATTCGCTATTTCTATACACGATTTGTTGAAAACTTGCATGTTTAAGTTTTTTTGAAAAGATCTTTCATCGGTCGATTGTCTTATCTTTGTTTATAATGTCTGTTTTTTAATCTTTATCCCTTGACAACACCACCGAATAAGTACGCCGAGACCCCTTTGATGAAGCAATATTATGCGGTTAAGAATAAATATCCTGACGCAGTGTTGCTTTTTAGAGTTGGTGATTTTTATGAGACTTTCGGAGAGGATGCGATTAAAGCTTCTGGAATTTTAGGAATTACCCTGACTCGTCGTGCCAATGGATCGGCAAGCTTTGTTGAACTAGCAGGCTTCCCCTATCACTCTTTAGATACCTATCTTCCAAAACTTGTTCGTGCGGGTCAACGTGTGGCGATCTGCGAACAATTAGAAGATCCCAAGCTAACTAAGAATATCGTTAAAAGAGGGATTACTGAATTGGTAACTCCAGGGGTTTCTATCGATGATAATGTTTTAGAACATCGTGAGAATAACTTCTTGGCTTCTGTGCATATCGATAAAACTTTGGCTGGCGTTTCGTTTCTGGATATCTCGACAGGTGAATTTTTAACCGCTGAAGGATCGTTTGAATATGTCGATAAACTCTTAAGTAGTTTTCAGCCTAAAGAGGTTCTCTTTCAGAAAGGGAAGGAGAAGCTTTTTGTGGAGCTTTTTGGGAGTAAGTTTTATACCTATAAGTTGGATGATTGGATTTATACTGAAGATGCAGCCAACGATCGTCTTTTACGTCACTTTGAGACCGTCTCTCTGAAAGGATTTGGAGTCCAGGCATTGCAATTAGGTATTATCTCCTCAGGTGCAATTTTGCATTACCTTGACTTCACTCAGCATTCTAAAATACAGCATATCAGTGCTTTGTCGAGAATTGAGGAGGATCGATATGTTTGGCTTGATCGCTTTACGGTTCGTAATCTTGAACTTTTCCATTCCCTAAACGAAGGGGCCAAAACTCTTGTGCAAGTTATCGATCATACGATTAGTCCAATGGGTTCTCGTCTTTTAAAACGATGGGTTGCCTTGCCATTGAAAGATATTCAGCGCATTAATGATCGATTAGAGGTGGTGCAGGAATTTTCTGACAATGCAGATTTAAAACTTTCTATCGAAGAGCAGCTTCATCATATTGGTGATTTGGAGCGAATCATTTCAAAGGCCGCTGTTGGACGCGTTAATCCTCGAGAGGTTGTGCAACTAAAAGTTGCGCTTTGTGCGATAGAGCCCATTAAAGAGATTTGTACTGGATCAAAAAACAAAGTCTTAAATAGATTGGGTGAGCAACTTAATTTATGTCAGACTATTCGAGATCGAATCGAACATGAGCTTTTTAATGATCCTCCGATGCTAATTTCAAAAGGGCATGTTATTGCTCAAGGTGTTTCTTCGGAGCTCGATGAATTACGCGACCTAGCTTTTACGGGTAAAGATTACTTACAGAAAATGCAAGAGCGTGAGATCGCCTCGACAGGTATCAGTTCATTGAAAATTGCTTTCAATAATGTCTTTGGGTATTTCATTGAAGTACGAAATATGCACAAAGATAAGGTCCCTGAACATTGGATACGTAAACAAACACTGGTCAATGCTGAACGTTATATTACGGAAGAACTCAAGGATTATGAATCAAAAATCCTTGGGGCTGAAGAGAAAATATTAGCCATTGAAATCAGGTTGTTTAATGAACTTGTCTCAGCACTGACGGAATATATTTTGGCTATTCAGTTAAATTCTAATCTGTTGGCTCAAATAGATTGCCTGCTGTCATTTGCAACGGTGGCTAGTCGTAATAATTATCAGAGACCTCTTCTGGATGAATCAAATGTCCTTGATATTAAGGGTGGTCGACATCCTGTTATTGAGCAATCACTTCCTATAGGTGAAAAATATATTACCAACGATGTTTATTTGGATAATGAAGAGCAACAGATCATTATCATTACAGGGCCGAATATGGCTGGTAAGTCTGCTTTGTTGCGACAGACTGCTTTGATCGTTTTGATGGCTCAAATGGGCTCTTTTGTCCCTGCGGATGCTGCTTCGATTGGTTATGTCGATAAGATTTTCACTCGAGTTGGGGCATCTGATAATATTTCGCAAGGTGAGTCTACCTTTATGGTTGAGATGAATGAGGCAGCAAGCATCTTAAATAACATGTCCGATCGTAGTCTGATTTTATTGGATGAACTGGGTAGGGGAACGAGCACTTATGATGGGATTTCGATTGCTTGGTCGATTGTGGAATATATTCATGAATACCCAAAAGGGAAAGCTAAGACTTTATTTGCAACCCATTATCATGAATTAAACGAGATGGAGAAGTCGTTCTCTAGGGTTCGGAACTTTAATGTTACGATTAAAGAGGTAGGGAACAAGGTTATTTTCTTACGAAAGCTAGTCCCAGGTGGCAGCAATCATAGTTTTGGTATTCACGTGGCGCAAATGGCAGGTATGCCGAAGAGCGTTGTGAATCGCGCAGGGGAGATCCTTAAGCAGCTTGAACAAGCGAATCGAAAAGAACTTCCTGCCAAGCGGGTAAAAGATCTTGCCGAAATGCGTGAAGGATTTCAGCTAAGCTTTTTTCAGTTAGATGATCCCATCTTAAAGCAGATCAGGGATGAGATTAAAAATCTTGATGTGAATAATCTAACCCCAATGGAGGCGTTGAATAAGTTAAATGAGATTCAAAAGATAATAGGCAAATAGCTTATTCTACTCTGGCCACTTCTCCATGAATATGTAGGTCGAGACCTACTTTTTGCACCGTATCGCTTACCTTGACAGGAACAAATCGATTGATGGTGTGAAGCATAACCCACGTGAATGAGCTTGCCCAAACAATTGAGATCAGTAAGGCGACAAATTCTTTGAATAATAAGAGTGATCCTCCGCCATAAAACAGACCATTTGGTGTCGACTGGTTAATAGCTGTTGTTGCGAATACTCCCAGCATTAGGGTTCCAAATATTCCTCCTACGCCATGGACACCCCAGACATCTAAGGCATCATCCCATTTCATTCGGTTTTTAAACTCAACAGCTAGATAGCAGACCATTCCAGCAAGTATGCCAATAAATGCAGCTGCACCAACAGTCACATAGCCTGAGGCTGGTGTTATGGTGGCAAGACCAGCGACTGCCCCTGTCATTAAACCAATAAATGTTGGTTTCCGCTTTCCTCTGTTCCATTCAATGAGAAGCCAAGTAACTGCTGCAAAGGAGGCAGAAACATCGGTATTGATAAATGCTGCAACTGTTACATCATCCATGTCTAGCTCACTTCCGGCATTAAATCCATACCAGCCAAACCAAAGAAGGGTTGTGCCGACTGCCACCAGTGGAATGTTGTTAGGCTCATGATCACCTCCCTTTCTTTTCCCTACAAATATCGTTGCCACTAATGCTGCGAATCCTGCTGTTGCGTGCACTACAATGCCACCCGCAAAATCAAGTACGCCCCATTGCTGTAATATTCCACCACCCCAGATCATATGCACAAATGGATAGTAGACTAATATCTGCCAGAAAATTAAAAAGATAACATACGATTTAAAGGTTACTCGATTTATAAACGCTCCAGTTATTAAAGCGGGTGTTATAATTGCAAACATCATCTGATAGGCAAAGAATACATATTCTGGAAAGGCCTTGCCCGGCATGATCGTTTTTGGGGTAATTCCATTCAAAAAGGCTTTGTCGAGATTGCCTATGATTCCAAACAGATCGGTACCATTGGCTAGGGTACCACTAAAGCACAACGAATAACCAAAGCTAAACCATAGAACTGTTGTCAGTCCCACGGATACAAAGCTTTGCATCATAATGTTAAGGATATTCTTTTTGTTTCCTAGCCCGCCATAGAAAAATGCAAGCCCAGGTGTCATTAGCATCACTAAACTAGTTGCTAATATCATAAACGTAGTAACCCCTTTATCAATCATCGTTGGAAAAGTTTATATTTTAGTTAGTTCCTGCAAAAATATAAAAAAAATCCTGATAAGTACTGATTTTTTTGGGGTTTTAGGGGATTATTTTGTGTTTTTTAGTTTTAAATTATGAAAAATTTAGGGGTATATCAGAAAAAAATAAATTATTCTTATGATACATCCTCTCCTTGGGTTCTACTCTTATTTGGTATACAAACATTTATTAATTGACTATTGATTGACTTTTCATCCTAGATTAAAAACTTTAGGATGAGTTTTCTTAATCTAATCTTCATGAAATTCTGTCGAGACAAATTCCAGAACTTTTGGCAGGGCTGCGCGCCAGTAGGTCCAGTTGTGTTCACCATCGCGAGTTCTGAACTCATGAGGAATATTTTTCTTACGCATAGCGATATGTATCAGCGCATTTCCTTCGTAAAGGAAGTCGTCATCACCGCAGTCGATATACCAACGCACCGCCTTTTTCTGATCTTCAGGCATTTTATTTACAAGTTCGATCGCATTATGATTTTCGTAATATGTTTTGATTTGAGTTTCATCTGTGATCTCTGGATTACTTTTTTTTACTCTAGATTTGGCCTCGTCCATATTCAGTGGGCCTACATAAGCACTTAATGGACAGGCGGAAGAGAATAGTTCAGGATGGTGTAGTGCGTACATAAATGATCCCCCGCCACCCATCGATAATCCTGCAACAGCTCGGTAGTGTTTGTTTGCTCTAATTCGGTAAGTTTTTTCAATCGTAGGGATAAATTCTTGAAAGAAAAAGTCCTCATAATTCCAGTTTCCAGCAATATTGTTGAAATAGCCCATTTGGCCAGTATCAGCATCTGGCATCACGATAATCATAGCAGTGGCTGTTCCCTCTTCAATGGCCTTGTCGGCAATGCGCTGAACTTCGCCAAATTGTACCCATCCAGTCTGATTATCTGAAGCGCCATGTAATAGGTAAAGCACGGGATAACTGCGCTGTGAAGTTTCGTATCCAGGGGGAAGATAGATGGCATATTTCCGATCACTTTTTAGAATTTTACTTGGCATGGAAAGTTCATCAAAAACTTTGCTTGGTTGAGCGTAGGCTAGTAATCCGCAGCAGGCAATAAGGATAGATAATCCAATGGTTTTTTTCATCGTGTTTTGATTGATTTATTTGTTGGTTATTTGAGATTTTTGGTTTCTTTTGAACGCACTTAACGTGCTGGAAGATAAGGGTAATTCTCATCTATTAATCTTGCTTCTACCATTTCTTGCCAGAATTCAGCTGGTACTTTTGTCGTCACAGTTTTAATGTTTTCTTTGACTCGCCGAGGGTCAGATGTATTTAGAGCTATGCTTATAACACCTGGAGGTGAAATCCCGAAGGCAACACAAGCTTGGGCAGGTGTTATCGTAAATTTTTCACAAATCAGGTTAAATGTCTTTCGATATTCAAAAAGTGACCTGTTTTTTTGGTTGTCTTCATTGGTTGGTTGATAATCAAAATAGTTGCCGCCAGTAAGAAATCCGGAATGAAAAACAGCTGAATTAATGATGCCGATATTCTCACGGTGAAGTTCTGAAATAAAGTCAAGTAAGTCCGTCGGATGTTTCATAATCGTCATGCTATTGGCGATCATCACCCAGTCGAGATCGACTTCAGTTGTAAGGGCTCTGATGATTTTCCAGTTTTTTGCTCCTACGCCTATGGCCTTAACTTTTCCTTCCTTCTTTAATTCAGCCAAGGCATGATAAGCATCAACAATGTTATCAAAACGATTCGTCCAATCTAAGCCATCTTTAGCAGCGGCCAAATATTCATCTGGATCATGTACAGATACCATCTTAGGTTTATAACGGCCTCCTAGCAATTTATTCCCCTGTTCCCAGCATTCTAATATTCCTTCATAGCTAATTCGCTGCTCAGCGTCATTCTTTAGTCCAATCCATGCACCAGGTTCAAAGGTTGGTTCTGGCGTTTTTAATGGCTTTGCGATCCATCCAAGCTTATTGCTAATGATGACATCGTGGTTTGAAATTCCCAATGCCTCTAAATTTTCTCCCAACACTTCAAGTGCAAGCCCAGCACCATATTTCCCTGCAGAATCTAGAACAATCGGCCCAGCAATATTATTGATGCATTCTCTGATAATTTCGTGTTTTGTTTTATAGGGTTGTTCTACAAAGAGATTACCTAATGCACTGGTCCCAAATACAATGGATGGTATTTTGATTTCTGTATTGCCTAGTTGGTGATAATCCATCTGTTGTCTATCTTTTTATCCGTGAATATAAGTTAAATAGTTCACCTCTCGTATAGGTATTAAAATATAAATAGGCACCAATCTTTTTTTGCTGCAGAATTAATCGACATAAAAAAAGCCACTCGTTAAAGCGGCTTTTTTTATGTCGTGGAATTTTTTTAATAAAACTTAGCTCTTTTATCTACGATCTTAGCATTCTCACGTAAGGCTTCGAAAGCATACATGCTTGTGCGATAACCGTTAGAAGCCGAGAGTTTTTGTTTGTTTGATTTAATATCCTGATCAGTTCCTAGATTAACTGATGTCGCTTTAACAACAAATACACCATTAGTGCCTGCAACAGGTTTTGATATTTGATTGCTTTCTAATGCGGACGATGCTCCTGCAACAGCTGGCTCATATCCAACACCTGGAATAGAATAAGTCTCAAAGCTTATATCTTTAGCTTCGCTTAAAGTTGCCCCTAAAGAAGTTAGACTGCTTAGGTCTGATTTTCCTGACATCTTTTCAATCATTTCTTTTGCTTTCTTCTCTTTTCGAACTTCTGATGTCACACGAGCTTTAACAGCACTTAAAGATGCAGTGCCTTTTTCTTGCTCGCCTGTCACATAGGCTACAATAAATTGATTGCCTAATTCAAATATTGGAGATTGCTCTGTTCCTGCAACGACACTTCCTGGAGCAGCTTTGTAGGCTGCGCGAATTAATGATCGAGAGTTTTCAATTCCTATTACATCTTTATCATTTTCATGGATATTTGCAATCCTCTTGTTTAATCCTTGTGCAACAACTGCAGCATTGAACTTTTTCAGGTCTGAAGCCGTTGTAGCAAATTTTGTTGCCGTTGTGTAGGTTGCTTGATAGGTTTGACTGCTTGGCTCAATTACCCGATCAATCGTTGCCAATTGAACATTAGGAGCGGTTTTGCCTCTGTTTATAATTTGCACGAGGTGTATGCCATATTGTGTTTTGACCACCTGAAGATCTTTAACTTTTCCAAAGAAAATAGCCTCTTCAAAAGGTTTAACCATTTGTCCGCGACGAATCCATCCTAATGTCCCACCATTGTTGGCTGATCCATTGTCTTGTGAGTTTTTGCGAGCAATATCTTCAAATTTCTCACCTTTGATAGCGATAAGGTTTTTTAAACTGTCAATTTTTAATGCTGCTTTAGCTGCTTCTTGTGCTGAGGCAACTTTAACTAAAATATGACGGGCCTCTACAGAGTCAGGAAGTTCTTCGAATTTTTGAATTTTAGTTAATTTCCAGCTATTGTTTACTTTGTATGGACCATAGATATCTCCAACTTTTCCAGTAAAAGCAAAGTTTCCAATTTCTGGTGAGAGTTCTCCTTTTTTGAAATATGATGCGTCAAATGGAACATCAGAGTTGATATTTACAAAAGCAGCTGGATCAGAAATGGTTGCAAATTCAGCTTTAATGCCATTTGACCATTTGATCAATTTGTCTTCATCAGCTTTTGAGGCTACTACAGGAAAAGCAACATACTCAATGTTCCGATTATTCTCTTGTTTGAACTTATCTTTGTTTTTATCGTAATAGCCTTGAAGATCAGAGTCTGATACTTTAATAGTACTATCAGAAACAGTGCTAAAAAGTTTAGAGACAACCTGAATGTTAGCCTTGTGATTGCGTCCTTTTAAATCACTTTTGGCCTCCTCTGTTGTTGTGTACAGCCCTTTAGCCACTAGGTTGTTGTATTTCGTAAATGAACGATCTTCAACAATCTGGTTTTCAATAAACAGCCAGTAGTTCCGCTCTTTCCCACTTGGATTAGTCTGCTGGTATTTAAGAAATTGAATCAGTGCACCACGGTTAATTGAACCTGAATTTTGATCACGGAAGATATTTTGAATAATAGCATGCGGGTTTTTACCTTGAACTAAATCAAAAAGCTCAACAGAGGTTACTCCAATACCTAGATTTTCATACGTGTCTTTCATGGTGATGTTACGCACCATTCCTTGCCACGATTGCTCTCTGATTTGCTCAAGCGTTTTAAGATCAATCGTCGTTTTACCAGAGTTCATCTTGTAAACCTCAGAGATCTCATCTACCTTTGCTTGAAACTCAGGATAAGTAACACTTTTTCCTGCTATTTCTGCAATCTCCATTTGCTTGCCACGCATAATAGAACTTGACGATTTAAATAAGTCACCAAGAATAAATGCGGCTAATGCCAAGCCAATAAAAATTGCAATTCCAATTCCGGCACGGTTTCTAATTTTTTGTAATGTTGCCATTCTTTATAATTTTATTAATCTGAATTCATTAAGAGTTTGCGAATATAGTAATTTTCGGCTTTTGATTTACTCCGTTTTAGTGAAATTTAAGGCCCAAACACCATTTTAGCGATTGATTTTCGTAGTTTTGATGTTGTAAGGCTTAAGTAGTTTTAAATTAGTTACTTAACTTGATCTGAAAATCTGTTTTAATGTAATAAATTACGGTTCATAGATTTTTTAAACCTATTTTTCAACTCCGAATCCTACTTTTCTATGACAAATATATGCCCAGTGGTCTTTTTAAAGGACCATTTTTTCATTTGTGAATCCGATTCAAAACCTCCAGTACCAGTAATGTCTTGATCCCCTTTTTTGATGTTCACAAATTTTTCAGAGTATATTCGGTCTTCTTTGATGAGGTAAGTGAGCTCTTCTGTTCGCAACGTATCTCCCTTGTTGTTGACCATGATTACATTACCTGTTGCAATCCATTTTTGTTCTACTTCGAAGTTCTTTCCGTAATTTCCTGATAATTCCGAAAGGATTTTTTTATTTGCATCGAATTGCTGCATATGAAATCCATCAGGAAATTCTTTGTATGGTGATTTCTCATGATTAAAAATCAATAATCTTGGTGTCTTCAGAAAGTATCGAACAATATTTGAATCGGTATAGTAGGTTTCAAAATTGAAGGCTTCGACTGTTGGGATTTTCTTTGCTGCGATCAGGTCTATCGGTATATCCGGAACTTTAGAAGTACACGATGAAATAAACACTAATAAGCCAACAATACAGGAGAATATATAGTTATTTGCAATGAGAGATGTCCATTCACCCTGTTTTTTCAACCTATTTGCTGTAAGAGATGGCACAGTTAATTCGTTTTAGTGTATTCTAAGATCCTGTCTAGTCCAATAAGTGTTAACTCTGGCTTGACAAAGATGGGCATTTTTAATTTTTGTTCAAATAGTTCTGCATCTCCACCTGTAAGTATTATATGGCACTTTGGCCATACTGCTAATCGTTGATTTATAGCTCCTTCTATTTCAAAAATAATTCCTTGCTGCACTCCAGAACGAATGGCGTCTTCTGTATTTTTCCCAAATTCTGGCCATTGCTTTGCTGCCTTGACTTCTGGTAGCTTTGACGTAAATTGATTTAAGGCCTTGAATCTCATGGCTAATCCTGGGGAAATACTGCCGCCTAAAAACCTATTGTCCTTATCGATTAAGTCATATGTAATCGCAGTTCCAGCATCTATTACCAAAAGCTCTCTATTTGGGAAAAGTGTTAATGCTCCAACTGCTGCAGCCAGTCGATCAAGGCCAAGCGTTGATTTTGATTCGTAATGATTCTTGATTGGAATTGGTGTTTGTGAATCAAAAACAAGGAATAAATCTAATTCCGCTTTCAATTGCTTAATAAGCTCGTTGTTATAATCTGCTACTGCCGATAGGATCCCCTTGGTTATGGTGCTATATTGACTTTTTAATTGGATATAAAGCGCTTGATCAAAGATAGGTGTGTGAATAGTCTGCACGATCTTTCCTTGGTCAAAAATGCCAACTTTAGTCTGACTGTTTCCTATGTCGATAATTAGATTCAAGTTGCTATGATTCAATGTTCATACTAATATCAAAGGCTATCACCGAATGTGTTAAAGCTCCAATCGAAATGTAGTCGACTCCTGTTTGGGCAACCTCCTTAAGTCGATTGAATGTCATGTTTCCGGATGCTTCAATTTTTGCTTGATCTCCAATGAGTTTTGCACACTGAGTCATCATCTCTGTGGACATATTGTCCAACATAATAATGTCGGCCCCTTGCTCTAATGCCTCATGAACTTGCTCAATAGTTGTCGTTTCGACCTCTATTTTAAAGTGTTTTGAATTATGTTTTCTTACTTGAGCGATGGCATTGGTAATACCACCGGCAATTTTGAGGTGGTTGTCTTTTAGCAAGATCATGTCGTAAAGACCAATTCGATGATTGGTTCCTCCACCCATTAAAACAGCATATTTGTCTAGAAGACGCAATCCGGGAGCTGTTTTTCGAGTGTCTAATATTTTTGCATTCGTTCCTAATAGCTCTTGTGCACATTGGTAAGTCATGGTTGCAATGCCACTCATGCGCTGCATGAAATTTAGGGCTAATCTCTCTCCGGTAAGAAGTGCACGATATGAGCCTGTAATTTTAAGAATAGTCTCCCCATTTTTAGCCGGTTGGCCATCTCGTATAAAGACCTCTACACTGCAATTTGGATCAAGGATTTTGAATATATATTCTGCTACAGTATTTCCAGCTATGACTCCAGTTGTCTTCGCAGTCATGGTGGCAGTAGTCTGAAGATCGAGTGGAATAATAGAATTGGTTGTTATATCACCCGATCCGATATCTTCACGAAGTGCAAAATCGATGATCGGTTTTATGAGAGCAAAGTCGATCTCTTTAGTTGGCAGTTCTGACGGCTTCATAATGAATATTTTTACCTTTTTCTTGTAAAATATGATGGAGCTGTTCTTTAATTTCAAATGGATAGTCTGTCCGCACATGGCCTCCTCTGCTCTCTTTTCTTTCGATGGCTGAGAGGGTTATTATTCGACAAATATCTGTTAGATTTATGATTTTGTGATAGTTGTAATCTGCACTCTCTATGCCAAATTCATCCGCTATCTCATCTATTCGAGCCAAGGCTTTCTCAAGTCCTAACCCGTTTCTTACAATTCCCACATGATCACTCATGATGTTGGCAAGCTCATTTTTAATATCTAAGAAAACATGGTCTGTGTTCCCATTTAGATTGATTGATTTTATTTTAGATTTCAATGGATTATTCTTATTCAGATGCCGTGCTTTTTCTACAGCTCTTTTGCCATATACCAGGCATTCTAATAACGAATTACTTGCAAGTCTGTTGGCTCCCATCACACCTGTTGCTGCGACTTCTCCGCAAGCAAATAATGAAGGTATACTTGTAGCACCGTAAAGATCGGTACGAATACCCCCAACCATATAGTGTGCTGCTGGCGCGATCGGTATTAAGTCGGTCATAAGATCGATGCCAAGATGTTTTAGGTGCGCTCCAATAGAGCTAAATCGTTCATTTAAGGTGTCGTTGTCTAGGTGTCTAAGACTTAGGTTGACATTAGCTTCTGTTTCCTGCATTCTTTTAAAAATGGCAGATGCCACAACATCGCGAGGTGCTAGTTCGGCTAGTGGATGTATGTCTGGCATAAATCGAACCCCATTGACATCAATTAAATGTGCCCCTTCTCCTCGAACTGCTTCGCTGATTAAATAGGCATCTTCACCATTTATGGCAAGTGCAGTAGGGTGGAATTGAATAAATTCCATATCAGCAAGTTCTGCGCCAGCTTGCCATGCCAAGGCAATGCCATCGCCTGTTGCAGTGTATGGATTTGTTGATCGTGAGTATAATCGAGATAACCCTCCAGTTGACAATATGGTTGCATTTCCGAGAAATAAGATATTTTCCCCGGTTGTATAGTGTAGGGCTTGAATCCCTTTGCAGGTGTTCTCTTCGACTATAATTTTTAATGCCGCGCAATATTCGTAGGTTGTGATTTCTTTTCTTTCTAAGACTTTTTGCAACATAAAGCTGGTCATCATCTTGCCTGTGGCGTCACCACCTGCATGCAAAATCCGTCGCTGAGAATGCCCACCCTCTAGACCTAAGATTAAAGCTCCCTCTTCGTCTTTGTCAAAATTCATCCCTTGCGCGATAAGTTCTTTGACGCGCTCAAGACCTTCTTCGACTAACAGTTTTACTGCATCATGGTCGCAAAGATTTCGTCCGGCTGTTAGGGTATCGTTAAAATGTTCGCTTGTGTGGTCCTGCGCTCCAATGGCGGCTGCAATGCCCCCTTGTGCATGATATGAATTGCTAATGTCTAATTCTGATTTTGAAATTAGCGCAACACTGCCGTAATCTGCTGCATGATATGCCGCAAGAAGGCCAGCTAAGCCACTGCCGACGACTACAATATCAAATTCAAGGGTTTTCATTAAAAAGCTAAGTATTGTCTAATTAAATGAGGCACAAAAGTAACATTTCAACCTTATAAAATTGCAGAACCGTGTTATATTAATTAAAGATCATCCTTAAATTGTTTTTTATGTTTACTTGATATTGAAGATCTATTTTAGATTTTCACATAAATTAAACCCCTAAATTGAAAATAAGCTATCTTTGATTGGTCAAACTTAAAACATTTAAAATCATGAATAAAGGTAAGTCGTGGGTGACCAGTAAATGGTCTAAAGTTTTCTCTGTACTCTTTTTTAGTGGTGTTTTTTTTGGATCTACCGCAACTTCACAAGTTGTAGTTTCAGATCCAGGAAATGGCTCTAAGACTATTCGAATGATCAAGATGAAAGTGGATAAAAACGGACAAAGATCTACGATTGATACAACCTTTACTCAGCAAGAGTTAGTTAAGGGTGATTCTATGGTCGGTCGAACTATGATAAAAAGAATTGATGTCGAAAATGATAATTTCATGCACATGGGCGGTCGCTGTCCAATGATGAATGGTCTAATGGGAGGTGATCCATTTGCCTTTAATCCAGGTGACAACTCAATTGTCTCCTATAAAAGACGACACAGAGGCAATGGGCTCGAAAAAATTACAATTATTCGCAAGAGGCATAGGGGAAATAATGAAGAAAATGAATTTAAAGTTCAGACCGAAGTTTCAACGCAGGTTGGAAAATAATTAGACTTTATATATTGGGTTAAAATAAAAAAGGTGGAATTGCTTCCACCTTTTTTATTGTTATAGGATGATACTTAAACTGGCATATCTGGTAATGACCAAGGTGCACGGTAAGTATGTTTGATTAGTTCTGCAGCATACGCTTTTGCATTGATAGCATCGGTGTATGTTTTATTAAATGTTGGATGACCATCATGAATCTCAAATTTATCTTCAAGAACAGTTTTAATCGTTTCTGAATCTTTAAGATTTGTGAATTGCATGTTTGGACCATCCCAATCTAGGATTTTATCTAATGATTGCAGACGAACAGCTAGTACTCCCATCACAACCATTTCGTTGAATGGTCCTGACTCACTAAAGTCTGAAGCTGTTTTTTGACGAGTCGCAGGAGATTCTTTTGCTGCACGAACCCAATCCATTTCATGTGATAACTCAACACGACGACGGAATTTAGGAGCATCGGGCTTGCGACCTGACAATAACCAAGGGCGTGCACCGTAGCAACCGCAGATAAGCTTATCTTTAGTTCCATGGAAAATTACACAACCACCTGCATCGTTAGGATCTCTGCCATCTGGCCAGCCTGCTGGAAGCATCGGTTTAATACCACCATCATACCATAAAACTTCAACTTTAGGAAGTTTGATTTTAAAATCTTTTGGTTTTGGTCTTTCTGGAAAAATAAGACTTACAGATTGTGCTGTTGGTGCACTATCCGTAAGAAGAGTGGTCGAATTTCCTTGAGCATGAATAGGATAGCCTAATCTAAGTCCAGCAAATACTGGATGCAGAATATGGCAAGCCATATCACCTAATGCGCCTGTACCGAAATCCCACCATCCACGCCAGTTCCAAGGGTGATATAGTTCATTGTACATCCGTTTTTTCGCAGGTCCAATGAATAAATCCCAGTCAAGCGTTTCAGGAACCCATTGACCATTCTTTGGCGTATTCTGACCTTGAGGCCAAATAGGACGATCGGTAAATGCTTCAACTTTGGTAATCTCTCCGATTTCGCCATTTGCAATCCACTCACAGGTAAGGTTTACACCTTCTTGAGACGAACCTTGGTTACCCATTTGCGTTGCAACCTGGTGTTTTGCTGCAAGCTTAGTAAGTAATCTTGATTCGTAAACGCTATGAGTTAGAGGTTTCTGGCAATAAACGTGCTTGCCTAAAGTAAGGGCAGTAGCCGATATAATTGCATGCGTATGGTCAGCTGTTGCTACCATCACACCGTCAATAGATTTGCCAATCTCATCGTACATAACTCTCCAGTCCTTGTACTTCTTCGCATCTGGGAATTCTTTGAAGGTTTTGTCAGCATATTTCCAGTCTACATCGCATAATCCTACAATGTTTTCTGAACTCATGTTTTTAATATTACCATGGCCCATTCCACCAACACCTATTCCTGCGATGTTTAATTTATCGCTAGGGGCGCGGTGTCCAAGACCTGCAATAGTGTTTGAGGGTACTATTGAGATCGCGGCAGCAGCTGCTGCGCCGGTTCCCAAGAATCCTCTTCTTGAAACTTTGCTGTTTTCTTTCATGATGAAAATAAATCGTATAAAGTTTGATTGTTCGTAATTGAATGCTAAAGATATTGGTTCTTGTTGATAACAACAAATTTTGTGTCTTTTAAATCTGTAAGAATATTGCTTTTTAATTTTCACAATATGCCTTAGTTAATTTATTGAAAATGAGATGTTTGAATTTTAGCTATCTCCATTTTAGCGGTTTTTTAGTTCGATTGCCATTTCTAGTTAATGACTTAAAATTCTTTAAACACCATTTTATAGCGAGTTTTACGCCCAATTATGTTCTTAGATTTCATCTTAAATATGGTATGTTTTAAAATGAAATTAGCTTTTAGAGTGCTCTGATATTTTATTTTAAAACTGATGTCTCAGTATCATTTTAAAGGGAATGATTTGACTTGAATCTTGACTGGTAAATGGTCACTAGTTCCTCCATGGTAGGTAGGTCCCATATAGGTCCTAAAAGGTTTGGACCCAAGATATGTTTTATCTGCCTCAAGTAAGAAATTGTAATTGCAAATGCCCTTTACACCCGATTGAACCTGTATTAATGGATCGGTAAGTAGATTTTTAGTACATATTATTTGATCAAATATCTCCCATTGACCCCCATTCCGAATGGTTCCATCTGCAGATTTCCCCCATAAAGTTGAGAGATTAACTAACGAATTTAGATTATCATCACCAGGATAGGGAATAGCCTTTAAAATGGTACTAATACATTTTTCGCTCGGTGCTGCATTGAAATCACCCATAATTACAATCCGCGTATTGGGATCATCCAATAGCAGCGCATTTACTTGGCTCCTTAGTATAGTTGCAGCGAGCTCTCTTTTAGCTACAGTCTCGGTATACCCGCCACTTCTTGAAGGCCAATGATTAACATATAGGTGAAATTGTTTGTCGCTAAGCTTAGCTTTTAAATACAGGATGTCTCTAGATTGAAATCCGTTTTTCCCAATCTTCCCAACCGGTATGAAATCAAAGTCAATCGGTTTTATTATGTCTTTTCTATAAAGTAAGGCCACATCGATTCCACGAGAATCAGGTGAATCTTTATGAATTATTCCATAGTGAATCTTACGAAGTGGTGTTTGAGCAATTAACTGCTCTACTACCCAGCGATTTTCCACCTCTGCCAGTCCGATAATACATGGAAACTGTCCTTCGCTAGCTGCAATGATCGCTTTGTAAAGCATTTGTAATTTTTTTGTTAAGCGCACTGACGTCCAATGCTTGGTCCCTTGAGGTGAAAATTCTTCATCGGCCGTCAATGGATCATCCCACGTATCGAAAAGATTTTCGACGTTGTAGAAAACTAGCGTGTTTGTTTGCTGTGCTGTGGCAGTATGGAGCGAAAAGATTAGTGAAAATAGTACAAGCCACTTCACCATGAGTTGCATATGGTATGATTAGAAAGTTTTAAACCATTGAAAATTCAATGTGAATCTATTCCACATTAACTAAAGATACAACTTAATTGAGTGGGATGTTAAGCTGTTTTAATTAGTGATTTTTTCGTTCGGATCAGCCAGAGTCCCGCAAAAGTTATGGCTCCATTAAGGATAATTAGCTCGAAGCCTATTTTGTAACCATTTAAAAGTTGAACAGAATTGGCGTCGATAGCCCAAGCAATAAAGGGTGAGCATACTGCAACATAAGGTACCCATTTGTCTTTGATCTCTTTCTTGGTCATTAAGCCAAAGGCGAATAAGCCGAGTAAAGGACCATAAGTATATCCCGCCGCTTTAAATACAGCCACTACTACACTTTGGTCATTAATGAGTTTAAAGATCATAATAACCAGAAAAAGCAGCAGCGAAAAGGCAATATGCGTGCGGCGAAGTAACGATTTTCGTTGTTCCTGAGGCCTTTGATTAATGGCTAAAAAATCGATGCAGAATGCAGTTGTCAGAGAGGTTAGAGCCGAATCTGCACTAGCATAATTTGCTGCAGTAATTCCAAGTAAAAAGAATATTCCAATCAAAAGATTCATGTGATTTAAAGCCAGCATCGGAAATAAAAAGTCGGATTTCTCTGGTAGCTTAATCCCATTTGTACTGGCAAATAGATAAAGCAATATACCTAAGAGAAGAAACATTCCAACTACCACCACAAAGATGGCACTGAAGGTTAACATGTTTTTTTGTGACTCCTTTAAACTCTTACAGGTGAGATTTTTTTGCATCATATCCTGATCTAAACCAACCATGACAATGGTTACGAAAATTCCTGAAATAAATTGTTTAAAGAAATATTTGCCTGATTTAACATCCCAATCAAAGATTTTTGAGAATGGATGATCCGTGATTTTTTGTAAAGTCTGACTAACACTCCAATCAAAACTTGAGAAGATATAGTAAATCGATAAGACTACGGCTGTTAAAAGAAAGATAGTTTGAAGTGAATCGGTGTAGATAATTGTCTTTACTCCACCTTTGTAGGTGTAGACCCAGATCAAGAAAATGCTTATCAGAACTGTTGCTGCAAAGGGAATACCTATCGCATCGAAGAGCGCTAGCTGTAACACTTCAGCAACTAAATACATCCGGAATGCGGCTCCAACGGTTCTAGACAATAGGAAGAAAAAGGAACCTGTTTTATAGGAGAATACGCCAAAGCGCTGCTCTAAATAACTATATATCGAGATCAGATTAAGCCGATAATAGACAGGTAGAAGGACTAATGCTACAATCCAAAATCCCACGAGATTGCCCATGATAAATTGAAAATAAGTGCTGGCCGAATTTCCAACCTCACCCGGCACAGAGATAAAGGTAACGCCAGAGATTGTCGTTCCAATCATTCCAAAGGCCACAATAAACCAAGGAGATTTCCGGTTAGCCGTGAAGAATGTATCTGTTGTTGCTGACTTGCCCGTTAGATGGGCAATGAAGATCAGCATTAGAAAATAACAACCTAAGAGTACTGCGACCAGAATTGGATTCATTCGTTCTATTTAAAATCAGAATATAGTAGATACTTTTTCCTTATTGTCCGATAATTAGCTAATTCTGCAGCCCAGCTTTTGCTTATTTCCGCGTCATCTTTTCCTTCCAAAATTAGCTTTAATACCGTGTCATTGCCCATCAGTAGATTAAACCAAGACGCCCGAGTCAAAAACTGATCGCTTTTTTTAAACTTATTCAGCCATTGGATAAAGAAGGATAAGGTGAATTTTGGAGCAGTGGCCAATGACCGAAGATCGTCGCCATAGCAGAGCTTATCTTTTTGAAGCGGATTTAAGTCCATACCCAAGATGCTTTTGGGCGTAAAGGTGAATCTTCCAAAATCAGAATTCGGATATCCAAGAACTTGAAATGGAAATTCAGTCCCTCTTCCTACACTCACACTGGTGGCTTCGAAGAAACAAAGCGATGGATAGAGTCTGATCGCTTGCTGATTCGGTAGGTTTGGAGAGGGTTTAATCGGTGGATCAAATAATGTCTTATGTGTATAATTCCCAACTTTTATGATCTCAAGATCGGTCTGAACACCACTATTTAGCCATTTCTCCCCATTGATCATTAAAGCTAATTCGCCAATTGTACAACCATGAACAACGGGTATCGGATCTAGTCCGACAAAGGATTTAAACGCAGGCTTAAGGACTGGACCTGCGGTGTAATCCCCATTTGGATTTGGTCGGTCAAGGATCACTAGTTTCTTGTGGTTCTCTGCACAGGCCTCCATGACATAATGCAGCGTGCTTATATAGGTGTAAAATCGACAGCCTACATCTTGGATGTCAAACACTATAACGTCAATGTCCTCAAGTTGCTTGGATGTTGGCTTTTTGTTCTTTCCATAGATAGATACAATCGAAACACCTGTTTTAGTATCCTTTGAGTTGGAAATAGTTTCGCCAGCTCCAGCTTCACCCCTAAACCCATGCTCCGGTGCAAAAATTGTCCTTACCGATATTTGCTTTCGAATCAAGAAGTCAACTAAATGCTCATTTTCTACTGTAGAAGTCTGATTTACAACTAATCCAATCGATTTTCCTTTGAGACGGTCCAAGTATTGCTCAGGCTGATTTGCCCCAGTAATAACAGGTTTTGAGTTTGCATGAACAATAGAGGTGGCACTGATAAAAATAGATAGGATTATCAGTATCGCCCAGAAATTAAATTGTTTTTGCCTTTTTTCGTTGTTTTTCAAGGATTTAAATCTAGTAATTGTTGAGACTCGTTGACTTTTAGTATAGTTTGGTTTTCGTAATTCTTGTTGCGAAAGTTCACCAAAATTAATCGAATGGTTGAATAATTCTGAAAGTACAACCTTCTTTTTTTTATAAATATCAGATTCGTCTTCTCAGTTCTGTTGTTTTGTCTATTTTTGAGCACATTAGTTTTTAGAGCACATTGAGTAAATAATATGGTTCGGATAATATTGATTCTTTTTATTGCAATTATAGGCTTGGACAGCAATGGCCAAACAAAATTAAGACCTTCATTTTTGAATTATCAGTCTGATCAATGGGTCGATTCGGTATTTAATTCCTTGTCATTAGACCAGAAAATAGGACAGCTAATTGTTGTGCCAGCATTTTCACAAAAAGGGAGCAAGCATCAAGCACGGCTGCTGAAAATGGTTCGCGAGAACAAAGTGGGGGGGATCATATCGATGCAAGGTGGTCCTGTAAGGCATGCGAAGATGGTTAATGCTTTGCAAAAAGCCTCTGCAACACCTTTGTTAGTGGCAATGGATGCTGAATATGGCCTCTCAATGCGACTGGATAGCTGTTTGAGATATCCGTATGGCTTTACGCTTGGATCGGTAGCGAACGATTCTTTGGTTTTTCAGGTTGGATCAGATATTGGAAAACAATGTAAGCGCTTGGGTATTCAGATTAATTTTGCGCCTGATGCCGATGTGAATAGTAATCCTCTTAACCCAGTAATCGGTTTCCGCTCGTATGGCGACAATCCGAATAAAGTTTATCAAAAAGCAGTCCAATATGGTCTCGGACTACAGTCGGAACATGTGTTGGCTACGCTAAAACATTTCCCAGGTCATGGCGATGCTCAAAAAGATTCTCATTTAACACTTCCTACGATAACCCATTCAAGAGCTCAACTTGATTCTATTGAGCTTTATCCCTTTCGCAAAGCGATAGATCAGGGTATTGGCGGCGTCATGACGGGCTTTTTAAATGTCCCTGCACTTGATAGTTCTGGCACTGCAGCTTCTCTGTCAAAATCTATCGTTCAGAAGATCTTGCTTGATGAATATGGTTTTGAAGGGTTGGTGGTAACAGATGCAATGAACATGGAAGGTGCAGTTGATCAGGATGATAAGATTGGTGATTGTAGTGCCGAGATCAAAGCCTTAATGGCTGGAAATGATCTGCTTGAATTTGTAACCAATCCAGGTAGCGTGATTGAAGCGGTAAAGAAGGCCATTTCAACTGGTGAATTAACACAGGAATCTATTGAACGTAAATGTCGTAAGATCCTAATGTTGAAGAGATGGGCTGGACTTGATCATTTCAAGCCTATTGAGACCGCCAATCTGTATGCCGATCTAAACCAGTCGAGCTATCGTATGACTCTGCGCAATGTGGCTCAGAATTCTTTGACTGTGGTTCAAAACAGGGGAGACCTTCTTCCATTGCGTCATCTCGATTCACTAACTATTGCAACAGTCAGCATCGGCCGAACAGGTACTACTACTTTTCAGCGTTCAGTTGACCGCTATGCCCATACCGCTCATTTTTCGATTGGCAAGGATGCCGATGATGCGACTATAAAGGGTTTGATTCTTCAGCTGAAGAAATATAATTTAGTTATAGCAGCAGTTAATAACCTCGGCAATTTTGTCAAGTCGAATTACCGTGTCAGCACATCTCAACAGAAAATTGTTCGTCAGATTACTGAAGAGACAAGAGCCATCGTTGTGGTATTGGGAAATCCATATGTTTTGGGCTACCTGGATGGTTTAGATAAAGCTCATGCAGTCGTTGAGGCCTATGAAGAGAGTAATGAAGCCCAAGATCTAGCTGGGCAGCTTATTTTTGGTGCCTTTGGTGCATCAGGTCAGCTGCCTATTCATGTGAATAAGAGCTATCATTCTGGGAATGGAATAACTACCCCAACGTTGAATAGATTTAAGTATACCCTTCCTGAAGAGTTAGGAGTCGACTCTGCATTTCTAAAAAAAAAAATCGACTCGTTAGTAAGCATCGGCATAAACGCTAGGGCTTTTCCTGGGTGTGCAGTTTTTGTAGCAAAACAGGGAAAAGTAGTTTTGATGGAGGCTTATGGCTATCACACCTACAACAAAGAAAAGGCCTTGAGCCTCGATGATCTATTTGATTTTGCTTCTTTGACCAAAGTTTTAGCTCCTCTTCCAGTTTTGATGCAACTTAGTGATCAGGGTAAATTGGATGTTAAGGAGAAAATGAGTGCTTATTATACCTATTGGAAAGGATCGAATAAGAAAGATATAGTATTGGAAGATGTGCTCTCGCATCAAGCTCGGCTTAGGTCAGGAATTCCTTTTTGGCTTAAAGGATCTGATGGAAAGGGGAGTTTTAAACCTGACTATTTTTCAAAAGATTCAACATCTCATTTTGGCTTACGAGTTTCCAAGGAGTTGTATACGATCAATAGTTTTCCCGATACGGTTGCGGCGATGATTCGAAAATCACCTTTGCTCAAGCAGAAGAAGTTTCTTTATTCTGATCTTGGGTTTATGCTCTTTCCGCGCATGCTCTCTTCGATGACTCATCAGGAGTTTGAACCTTATCTAAAAGCTAATTTTTACGCACCATTAGGGGCCAGTTCTTTAGGCTATAGGCCCTATTTTAATCACGATCTCAGTGAATTAGTCCCTACGGAAAACGATAAGATTTTTCGGCATGAACAGTTGCAAGGTTTTGTCCATGATGAAGGCGCGGCCATGTTAGGTGGTGTCTCTGGTAATGCCGGATTATTTGGAACCGTTAATGATGCGGCTAAGGTGATGCAGATGTACCTCAATTATGGCACGTATGGTGGCGATCGTTATCTCGCTGATGCGACAGTCCGTAACTGGTCGAGTCGTCATTTCGAGAAGTCGAATAATCGCAGAGGGTATGGTTTTGATAAGCCCCCTTTACGCAAGAGGCTTAAGAATGGTAAGTTAGGACCGCAAGATGTTTTGGGTACCGATTTAAGTTTTGGTCATACTGGGTTTACAGGTACCTATGCTTGGGCAGATCCCGCAACTGGTATTCTGGTTTTGTTTTTCTCTAATCGAGTTTATCCTACTCGCAACAATCATTTAATCAATCGATTAAATATCAGAGAGCAGATTCATCAAGAAGCTTGTCGGATTCTTCAATCCGATACTCGAAAGATGTTATCGAAAAGATGATTGGCATAACAAGGATGTAAGTATTGTGTCGATTATGCTAAGTGTTTATTTGGTAGCATTTTGTCTGGTTCTGACTGAGTTTTCAATGTTAAAAATTCTGAAATTTTTGATTTTGTAAAAAAAGAATCGGCTTAACAGTTTTAAAAGCAGATTTTTCTTATTAAATTTCGGAGTGTTTAGATTGTTTTAGGTTTTTAATTCTGATTATTTATTATTAACGCTTTAAAACTTTTCATTATGACTCAAAAAATCACCTTTAATGAGCTTCGGGATATCAAGGATCATTTGCCTCACGGATCGATGCAGAGGATTGCTAAGGAGCTTGGGATGGAAGTTGAAACAGTAAGGAATTATTTTGGTGGAACACATTATGATACGGGCACGAGTGTGGGGATGCATATCGAGCAAGGTCCTCAAGGCGGGATTATATTGCTTGACGACACTGCGATCTTAGAAAAGGCCCATGCGATTTTAGAAGAGAAGTAATAAATTCTTAAAAATAAGTTTGGGAACTGCCTTAGTGATAGGGCAGTTTTTTTATGCACAAAATTTTGCATTCGCAACTGGTTTTTTCTCAAAGAATATTTGGTATGAATGAAAAAAGGGCTATCTTTGCATCACTTTAAAAGGAGCTGTAGGGTTCTTGAATAAGTAAAAGGGAGCTTAGCTCAGTTGGTTCAGAGCATCTGCCTTACAAGCAGAGGGTCGATGGTTCGAACCCATCAGTTCCCACGGAAAATGAAAGAGTTGCAACGTAAGTTGTGACTCTTTTTTGTTTTTAATTATCTTTCATAAGCAGATGTTGGTTCCTTGCATCCCGATTTTACATCGGGAGGGTCGATGGTTCGAACCCATCAGTTTCCACGGAAAGTCCACAGAGTTACTAATGTAATTCTGTGGACTTTTTATTTCTGAGTTTTAAATTTATTAGTTTGGTAATTATGCTTTTAGAAGTTGTAACTTTATTAATGTGTATTACTTATATTCTTTATTCAAAATCTCTCAATAAATTTTACATCGGATCCACTCGGGGTACTATGGATGATCGGATTTGTAAACATTTGACCAATCATGATGGTTTTACAGGAAAAGCCAAAGACTGGGAGATTGTATTCATGGAACAATTTGATTATTACGAACAAGCTTTGGCAAAAGAAAGGCTTATCAAAGGTTGGAAAAGTCGAAAGATGTTAGAAAAGCTAATCATCCTTAGCAAAGTCTAGCTTCAGAGCATCCCGATTTTACATCGGGAGGGTCGATGGTTCGAACCCATCAGTTCCCACGGAAAATAAAAGAGTTGCAACGTAAGTTGTGACTCTTTTTGCTTTAGTACATTTATTATAAGCTAAAGTTGTTTCAGAGCATCCCGATTTTACATCGGGAGTGTCGATGGTTCGAACCCATCAGTTCCCACGGAAAATGAAAGAGTTGCAACATAAGTTGTGACTCTTTTTTGTTTTTTGAGTAATTTCATATCTCAGATATTTCGGTACGCTGTACCTCTGGCTTTGATCACATTGTTTTTCTACAAGTATTGACGGTGCTCTGCACCTCTAGCTTTCCATGTTTTTGTCTTACAGATATTACCGGTACGCTGTACCTTTCGTTTTGATTTTATGGATTAAAATGCAATTTGATTCGCTATTCAATTTTTTCTGCGTATTTTTCATCCTGAAAGTGATTGTTGCTTAAATTAGATTTTGTCTGTTAAGGCTTGATTATATGCAATATATACCACTTCTTCTAGTTTCTATTTTAGATTATTAAGTGCAAAGTAACAAGCTATGAGAAAACAAATTTCCCCTGAACACGATAATAAATGTGCAAGCAGATTTACCTTCATTGGCTTTCGCATACTTGTGATCGCAATGTTGCTCATCACAAACATTTTGATAGCTCGGGCAGATGATCGGGATAAAATAGCTCCTGAAGACCGGATTGAAAACTGGAAAGGAAAGACTGTGCTTATTTTTACTCCACATCCGGATGATGATACCTTTGAGTGCGGTGGCATTATGTCAATTTTGACAAAAAACGGAAACAAAGTGGTTTTGGTAATCTATACCAATGATAACAAAGGATCACTTGATTTGGACATGACAAGCGAACGGTTGGCGCGGATTCGTCGGGTAGAGGAAGAGGAAGCCTGCAAATCGCTGGGTGTTCTGAAAGAAAATATTCATTGGCTAGGCTATGGTGATGGTGATCTGGAATATGCCGATCCTCAACGCTTGCGTGGAGAGGCCTCTCGGTTCATTAAAATGTTCAGACCCGATGCAATCTTCAGTATTGATCCTGGTGAAGACCATGAGCGCTGGCACAAAACCGATCACCGCATGGCCGCATTTATTACTCAGGATGCTTTTATTGCTTCAGAATGGCATTTGTATTATCCTCAGCATTATCTGGATGAAAAGTTGATACCTTTCAGGGTTCCCCTGGCCTTTTATTACTATACCATTGCATCGAATTACCAGGTGGATATCACATCGGTAATCGATCAGAAAATAGAAGCTTCGGCAAAACATGTTAGTCAGTTCTCGCCTTCACTTGATAAATATTCTCCTGATATGTCCAAAGAAACCTATCAGAAAATAGATTCATCTTTTAAAAAAATGGATAAAGATGGCGACCGGTATATCGAAAGGTTTCGAAGAATGGTCAATCCATAGGAGAGTTTATTCCGAGTATTTTATTGAGTTCGATGTGTTGGGACATCGGATAATCAGTTTTGAATTATGGATCATAATCTATCTTGTCGTTATTTTATAAGTTAAAAAAGTCCTACAGATATTTCGGTACGCTGTACCTCTGGCTTAAACCATATTGCCAATTCTACAAGTATTATCGGTGCTCTGCACCTTTAACTATCCATTTTTGTCCTACAGATATTTCGGTACGCTGTACCTCTGGCTTAAACCATATTGCCAATTCTACAAGTATTATCGGTGCTCTGCACCTCTATTACTAATGTGCAGCAAAGGTTCAGAGTATCCCAATGTAAAATCGGGAGGGTCGATGGTTCGAACCCATTAGTTCCCCCAAAAGCATCGATTATTTGTCTGTTGGATTGATCGCTAATAGGGCCAAGTAGCCATCACAGAGAAAACCTTCATAGCCCCAACACTCGCCGTTCCAGGTCTTCCAGTCTTTGGCCATAAGACCACAGAATCCTTGGAAGTCTCCATTTTTAACCCCTCGAAGTATTCCATCAGAGACCTGCTCTAACTCCTTGTTCATCCCTGCTTTCTTAAGTGCTTTTAAGGTAAAGTAACTCCAGTTTAAGGATGCACCACCATTTTCATATCGTTGGAAAGCATCACTACCATCCTCCTTCTCACCTCCACCCCAGCGTGGATCGTGGTGGTAGTAATCCTCTCTGCGGATTGAAACCAAATTGCCGGGAACACCCAAGCTGAAATCGGTAAACCTCTCAACTTGCATCTTATTCCAGAATGCCTCCATAATACCCTTAATCTGGGGTTCAGGAACTAAATTGTAATAAACCGCCATGCTGTTTACATATAAAAACCAATAATCGTGTAGTTTGCCGTCCCTGCTTTTCCACCCAGCCAAAACGCCTGTTGCTGGATTGTAAAAAGTTTTAAAATATGAATCCTTTAGCTTTTCTGCATAATGGGCATACAATTGCGCATCCTCCTTTTTATTTAGATTCTTTGATGTTTGAGACATCTGAACCAGAGCACCGTAAGTGATGGCATTACTAAAGGCGTCTTCATGACCAAATCCGATCGTATCCCACCAGTTTGCTGGTCGCGTTGTTTGGTCTGGCGCTCCGGAATTTCCCGATCTTTTATCTTCAACTAGTCCATTCTTATCGAGATCTCTTTTCATCTGACTATCCATCCAACCTTTAATCACAGGATAGTATTTCTCTCCCCATTTTTTATCGTTTGAACCTTTGATGTAATTGCATGCCGAGATTACCAGCGATGGGTAGGAGTCGAGATAGGAGTCGTGTTTAGATGTATCTATTTTGGTGATTATTCCAGTTTTTTCCCATTCTGAATCGTACCCTTCAAGACCGTACCCTTTCATCCCATTTAGATACCTCTCGATGGACATCCTAAGCAGGTCGAGCGCCGAAAGTGAACCCACGAGTGGTGGTGTTTTCATTGCAAGCATCGAGGAGAGAAAAAGGGTAAAGGCGCACGGATCACTGCATGAGTTATTCGCAATAACCTGTAGTCTTGGATTCACTTGGAAAAGATTGAGATAGTTCCGTCTGTACCCCTCATATTTTTCCGCTTTAACACCAGGGAACTTTGGGTAAATGGAAGTGCAGGTCAGCGTGTATTGGATACTTTTTACGGTCTCATCTGCATTAGGCAAGCTAATGGAAATATAATTGGTTTTGTTTCTGCGGTTGGCATCATAGTTAATTGCAGTTGGATGATCGGCAACTACCTGAAAGGTTCCCATGTCCGGAAAATGGATGATAGCAGGCAGTTGGGTTCTGTTTCTCTCAGGCATTAGACCAAGAAGGGTCGCATGGTTTTCACGCTTATCAAAAATAAAGTCAATCGATTTTATCTTATTCTGTGGCAGATAAGTTGAGGTTATCACGATTTTTTTCTTCTCGAATTTAAAGCTCCATCCCTCGTTATTTGATGATCCTTTGGGATGAATCTTTACTTCTGAGTCAGAGATCTTCGAAATTTCAAATAGCTCATTTCCTTCGAGTTCTTTCCACTTGATTATATTTTTTGAAAGTATTTTCTTCCCCAACCCATCAACGGAGAAAAATTTTATAAATGGAGCCTGCTGAACAAGCTGAATCGAGTAATAATCTGAACGATAGGCAAAACTTTCACTCTTTTCGCCTTTTGAAAGATTTGGAGCTAAAAAGGTTAGTGTTATTACTAAACCCCAGCTTAGTTTAAATCGTTTTAATATGTTCATAATCAATTGAATTTAGGTTCTCTTTGAATAGAGCCAGCTATACAGAAAACAGTGTTCTGAAACTCTATTCTGGATGAAGTTTGAAAAGTACGGAAAATATAGAACTTGTTTACTGGGCTCAAGCTAAATTAGTTGAAATATTAATCTCTTTCAATACCATAGATTTTCTTTCATCTTGGCATCTAATGCAAATTAGTTCTTTTGAAGCCTCTCCGTGATCTCTAATCATTTAATTTAATTGGAATCCTTGCTTGGATTTCGTAACTTTAAGAGTATTGAGATGCCATATTCAAGCTCGCTTGTGAAGAATTCAGATTTCATTACCTATAGTTCTTCAATGAAGCTTTAATTTCATTATAGCTATGAAAGATCAAGATAAGTCTAAATTAGAGTTGATTGATGAATTAAAGGAGTACAAACAAAATTTTGACTCGTTAACGATTAAATTAGATACCAATATTTCAAGTTTAAAGGAATCAAAACAGAAACTTGTTGAGGCGACTAATCAATTGGCATTTCAATTTGAAGAGAGATTGCAGAGAGCCGCTGAGCTGATTGATGCCAATATAGAATTAGCGTATCAAAATCAAGAGAAGGCTAACCGAGCAGCTGAATTGATTGATGCCAATATTGAACTAGCTTTTCAAAACCAAGAGAAAGAGAAACGAGTAGAAGAATTATTAGTTGCTAATAGAGCTATCGATATGTTAATAGGTGAAAGCAAGAAAACAGCGTTTGAGTTATTTCCGCGGTCACAAGAATCGTACGCGATGATGGATAATAATCCAGATATTATTGGACGATTTGATGAGAAATTCAGATATCTCTATATCAACCGCCCAATCGATACTGGAATAGGTAGTTTGCCATCACAGATTATTGGTAAGACGATCGATGAACGTGGATTTTCCAAAGAACTTACTAAGAAATATAAAAATGCTCACCGCTATGTCTTTGCCGCGGGCAAAGAGAAAATCATCGAGGTTTCATTACCGATAAATGGGGCTTTGCATTATTTCGAGAGCCGCTGGGCACCTGAATTTTCTTCGGATGGGAAAGTGGCAACAGCTCTATGCATCTCTCGTGATATAACAATTCGCAAACAAGCTGAAAATAAATTGATATATCACAACCAAGAACTAATCATTCAGAATAAAGAAAAGGAAAAGCGCGCGAAAGAATTAGTTAAAGCGAATAGGAAACTTTTAGTTGCAGAAAAGAAGGTGCGAAATTTTCTCAGTACTCTGGAGCAGAAAGTCGAAACCAGAACTGCACAATTAGTGATTGCGAAACAACGGGCAGAGCAGAGTGATCGTTTAAAAACAGCATTTCTTGCGAATATGAGTCACGAAATAAGAACTCCGATGAATGGAATTCTGGGGTTTGCAGAACTCCTTAAAGAACCGAATCTGTCAGGCGTTGAACAGCAAGAATTTATTGAAATAATTGAAAAGAGTGGATTGCGAATGCTCAATATTATCAATAATATCATCGATATTTCAAAGATTGAATCTGGTTTAATCAAAATTAATCGGGCTGACTTTAATCTGAATGAAATCATCGATTATCTCCTTGCATTTTTCAAACCAGAATTGGAAAGCAAAAATCTAAAGATCTTATTTAGTAAGCCTTCCAACTTTGAAGAGTTGCGAATTAGCACCGATAAGGAAAAACTTCTTGCAGTACTTAGTAATCTAATTAAGAATGCAATTAAATATACCGATTCAGGTACTATTGCATTGGGTTATCAGCATAAACCAGGATTTCTTGAATTCTTTGTGAAGGATTCAGGTATAGGAATCTCTAAAAATAGACAAAAAGCCATTTTTGAACGTTTTATTCAAGCTGATATTGAAGATATACATGCCTATCAAGGTGCAGGTTTAGGTCTCGCAATTTCAAAGTCTTATGTCGAATTAATGAAGGGTGAAATATGGGTTGACAGTGAACCTGGGAAAGGATCGATATTTTATTTCACAATGCCCTACACGTCGATCGTTGATGCAGCAGTTGTAAAGAAAAATAAGATTTCAAATGTTCGGAGTCAAGAAAGAAAATTAAAAATCTTAATCGTTGAAGACGATGAAATATCAGAGCTCTATCTTGCACGAATTGTAAGCAAAATAGGCAGCCGTATTTTGGTTGCAATTAATGGGTTTGAAGCGGTGCGTATATGTCGTGAGAACCTAGATCTCGACTTGATTTTGATGGATATTGGATTGCCTGATCTAGATGGTTACGAGGTAATAAAACAAATTCGGCACTTTAATAAGGAAGTGGTGATTATTACGCAAACAGGTTATTCATTCAAGACTGATCGCGAAAAGGCAATGAACAATGGATGCAATGCCTATATTTCAAAACCAATTGACAAGGCTGAACTTCTTACTTTAATCAATACCCATTGCTTTAAATCTTGACTAATCGAATTTGAGTAACCTACTCTTTCTCAAACATCAGCTTTCCTACGCCGCAGATCGGACAGAGCCAATCGTCGGGCAAGTCAATAAACAGGGTGCCTGGCTGGATTCCTGATATGGGGTCCCCTTTTTCTTCCTCGTATTCGTAATGGCATAGTTGGCATTGCCACACCTCTAAGGATTTCTTCTGGTCTGCAAACAGCGCTTCGACATTGGCTTTCTCAATATAGGTCGGTGCATTTTTAGGTGAATACCCTTTTAATACTTCACGGTAGTAGGTGTAAGTTAGCGATTTCATTTTCTCATCAATCGAACCATTGTCAACCACTTCGCCAATAAAGATGACGTGAGTTCCAACTTCATAAGAGCTGGTAACCTTGCATTCGAACCAGGCTACCGAAGAGTCGGTAATGATTGGAACACCAGTTTTCCCTTTGAAGTAATTAACTCCCGCGAACTTGTCGAAATCGCGTCCGCTCTTGTATCCGAAATTTGCCACAAGTGAGGTAGTGGCTTTGTCGCTTAAAACCGAGAACCCAAATACGCCACTCTCCTTGATTAACCCAGTGGTGTAATTTTCTTTGCTACAGCTAATGGCAAACTGAGGCGGATTTGCTGTAACTTGAAATAGAGTGTTGGCAACATAACCCCCTTTTTTGTTTCCGGCCTGGGTAGTCACCAAATATAGACCATAGCTGATCTTAAAATACGATTCGGGATTCATTTTTTTGAGCTTTTTGGGTATGGGTACAAAATTATGGAAATAAGTTTAATCGAGGCCACTTGTTCAGTTATTATTTTGAATTAGTAGTTCAGCCTCTATTAAAATTATAGTAACATTCAAAATAGATACAATGTTTTCGATTTTGGATGTTTTTGAACTTAATTTAATCCTCCCAAATACAGTTGCGATAATATGTTATTATTCTAAATAATCCATTTTTAAGTCTAAAATGATCAAATTTTGTTTCCCGGAGAATTAGAGATCCCCTTAATTATTAAGGAGATCGAGGAATTTTTTCAGAGATCTAAATAAGGGCCTTGAGCCTCATAACTTATTAATAATCAATTTAAATTAAGAAACTATTTTTTTCTTGTGTGAGTTGTTCTTTAGTTTTGTGGCATTCATTAGTTAACACACTCGCCATGCCGCAACATCTCAAACGCCTGATTGGAGTCTTTGTTATTTTTATTCTATTCTTTTTGGTTATGCGTCAAGTTTTAAGACCGAAGTCTTTCGGTGAGCTTGGTCATTTTCGCGCCGACGCCATCTATGAGAATACCTTACGACCGATGCATTATGCGGTTGCCGATAGCTGTACCAAATGCCACAAAGATATCCGGAGTGATAAGGACCTTGGATTTCATGCTAAACTTAAATGCGAAGTCTGTCATGGTCCAGCATTGAAACATGCAACTTTTGCTAATAAATTCAAGAATAAGCAGTTGCCTGACTCGTTGGTCTTATATAAGCCAGGTGAGCGCAAGGATTGTGCCGTTTGTCATCAGCGAAATGCGGCTCGGATAAAAATAACCTTTGATACGATCAACACCACAATGATCCATCAAGTGGATATCATGAAGCATCACCCCGTGGATCCAAAGACGAATGCGGCATTAAAGTGCATCGATTGTCATAATCCTCATCAGCCCTAAAAAGGGTCTGGTATTGCTAATATAGAAACTCAGAATACATCGTATATCAATCTAAAATTTATTCGGATGAAAGAAGATACAGCTAAATTATCCAGAAGAAATTTCCTGAAAGAGGGAACTATTTTAGCAACTGGTGTTGCAGCAGCTGCCGCTTTGCCTGCTTATGATGGATTACTCTTTGCTGCTGAAGCTCCTGGAGCAAAAGGCAAATGGTATGGCATAGGCATCGATATTAACAAGTGTATTGGTTGTGGGAAATGCGCAAATGCTTGTAAGGAGGAAAATAACGTGCCGAAAGATCCATTTTATTTTCGTTCCTGGGTTGAGCAATATACCATTAAGAAAGATGGTGAAATTCTGGTGGAGTCTCCTAACGGGGGGATAAATGGTTTTAAACAGTCGGTGCCTGACGCTGATATCTATAAGTCGTTCTTTGTGCCTAAGATGTGTAACCATTGCGCAAAGTCACCTTGCACTCAAGTCTGTCCGGTAGGTGCAACATTCGAGACGGATGAAGGGATTGTCTTGGTTGATCCGAACTATTGCATCGGATGCCGCTATTGCGTTCAAGCCTGTCCTTATGGATGCCGTTATATACATCCAGAAAAGGGGACTGTTGATAAATGCACCTTGTGCTTTCATCGTCTAAAACAAGGGTATCAACCTGCTTGCTTTGAGATTTGTCCTACCGAGGCTAGGGTATTTGGCGATTTAAATGACCCAGGAAGTAAGTTGAATTATTTCCTTAAGAATCATAACTGCATGGTTATTAAGCCACATCTTAATACAGGTTCTAAATTAAATTATAACGCATTAACGCCGGAGGTAAGATAATATGGAAGATCATTTACAAAACCTATACGAAGTTCTTTCAAAAGTTGACGGATATGTCTATCCGAATGAGATTGAACTTAACTGGAGCATTCTTATCGTGCTGTATCCTTACATTACAGGATTAGTTGCTGGAGCATTTATCCTAGCTTCATTGGAGCGCATCTTTAAGGTGAAGATTTTAAAGCCGACCTATGGCATTGCCTTGTTGACTGCCTTCTCCTTTATGCTTGTAGCTACCATGCCGCTAGTTAGTCACCTAGGCAAACCACAGCGCGCCTATGAGATTATGATTACGCCTCACTCAAGTTCTGCTATGGCCATCTTTGGTTTCGTTTATTTGTGGTATTTGATGGTTGTCTTATTTCTAGAGCTTTGGTTCGATTATCGGCGTGATATGGTTATTTGGGCCAATGAAACGACCGGATTTAAACGATTTATGTATAAGGTCCTTTCGCTTGGTACTACAGATATCTCGCCCAAAGCTGTTGCCTTGGATGATAAAATAGGGTATATCATCACCGTGATTGGGGTCCCCTCTGCCTTTCTGCTCCATGGTTATGTCGGATTTATCTTTGGATCGATCAAGGCTAACCCTTGGTGGTCGACTGTATTGATGCCTGTGATCTTCCTTTTTTCTGCGATGGTTTCGGGGATTGCCTTGGTGATGCTGGTTTATATCGTGCTTACTAAAATACGGAAGCAGCTGATCGATATGGATTGCTTGGACACCATTGCAAAATACCTGTTTTATATTCTATTAATCGATTTTGCCTTGGAAGGTCTTGACCAGATTCATCGTATCTATGTGGCGGAAGAGTCGTTTGAAGCTTTGCATAAGTTAGTCTTTGGTAAGCTTTTCTATTCGTTGTTTATCTTCCAAGGATTACTGGGCACGATAGTTCCTATCTTAACCCTTGGAACCTTACAATTCTATAAACCTCGTCCAGTCATCAGAAAGACTATCTATACCATCTTAGGTGGACTGGTTCTGATGGGCATCTTCTTCATGCGCTGGAATGTAGTTATTGGAGGTCAGCTATTTTCGAAAAGTTTTTATGGCTACACCAGTTTTAAAACAAGCCTAATTGGCATCGAAGGGTATGGTATGGCTATTATTTGGCTGATTGTTCCATTCTTGATTCTCTCTTTCTTATTATGGCTTTTGCCACCTTGGAAGAAAATTGAGACTTCTCACGATTAGGTGACGAATCTGATTAATAAGGCAAATTAAGTTTTGAAGTGAGCACTATGAAAATTGAATTTCATAGTGCTCACTTTCATTAATACCTTGTTTGTATTTTAATAATTACCTTTAGCTAACAATTTCAAATTATCGGTTGATGCATAATATTTCGCAAATATTCTTGATCGGTTGGCTTGTTCTGATTTCTTGCTGCGCTTGTACAAAGTCAATAACGATAACTAAACCTTCGATATTATCATCCCCCTTTGTTGCTAAAGGAGCTGATATAGGTTGGCTGCCTCAGATGGAAGGTTCTGGTTTTAAATTCTACAATGACCTCGGGGTAGAGCCCGATTGTTTTCAGCTTTTAAAAGCAAATGGTATTAATACCGTGCGTTTGCGCACCTGGGTCAATCCTTCAAATGATAAGATTAATGGCCATTGTAGCAAGCAGGAGACCGTTGATTTGGCTGTTCGGGCAAATCGGTATGGGATGAAAGTGATGATCGATTTCCATTACAGCGATTCCTGGGCTGATCCTGGTCAACAACGGAAGCCAGCGGCTTGGGTAGGGCACGACTTCTCCACTCTTTTGAAAGATGTTTACGATTATACGGCTGAAGTTATCTTATTGTTGAAAACCAATGGAGTTACTCCAGATTGGGTTCAGATAGGCAATGAAATTTCTAGTGGAATGCTATTTCCAGATGGAAGTATAGACAATTGGAGCCAACTGATTCAATTGACGAATAAAGGATATGAGGCCGTAAAGGTTATTAGTCCTAAGACTAAAGTTGTGCTCCATATCGATCAGGGAAATAATAACACCCGTTGTCGATGGTGGTTCGATAATGCACAGACAAATGGAGCGAAATATGATGTGATTGGATTGTCATATTACCCCTATTGGCTTGCTGGAAGTCCTGATTATACGCTTTCTATTGAAGATTTTGGGAATAATCTGCTAGATCTAGTCTCTCGATATAGTAAAGAGGTAATGGTTGTTGAAGTTGGTGGCGAGTCTGCTAAGCCTCAAAATACCTACGATATGCTAGTGGCAGTGCAGAAAAAGGTTTTGGCTGTTCCGCAAAACAAAGGACTTGGCGTAATCTACTGGGAACCTGAAGGGGCTCGATCTTGGAGTGGCTATGCCTTAAGCGCTTGGGGTGATGATGGGAAGCCAACCTTAGCCTTAAAAGCTTTTCTAGTTAAATAATCGCATTTATTGGTCTGCACAACTAACTATAGATAAGTTAGTCCAATTTTTTTATTGAGTCCTTTTTCAAAGATTCGAATGAGTGTGGATAATTGAATATTGCCTTTGGCATTTTCAATTTTAGAGATATAGCTTTTCTTTGTGCCGGCTTTGATGGCCAATTCTTCTTGTGTCAGATTTGCATTTTTTCGAGCTTCCTTAAGCATCTCACTGACAATGAACATTTGAGCACCTTCCTCGTAACTATTTCGCGTTTCTGTACCTATCTTGCCATGCTCTAAATCGATGAGCTCATCAAGTGTGGTAATCTTATTATAGTCTTTTATGGTTTCCATAGTTATAATTTAAAATACTCATTCTTTAGCTTCATTGCTTTATCGATTTCACTCTTTGGTGTCTTTTGCGATTGTTTTCGGAATTACAGATGTTTTTTTTGAAACAAATAACTAAGACTTAATTTTTAGGTGGTGTTTGTCAGTCCAATTTTTTCAGCTCTTCACTATAGTCGTATTGAAGATCTTCGTGGAGGGTAGTTATTGATTTTCTTATCCGTTCAAGTTGCCGAACAAGGATGTTTTTTATGGCGAGATTATAGCGAAACGGGGCCTCTTTTTTGAATTTCAAACAAAAATAGAGCAGTAGCTCCACTTCGGTGCGCTTTTGTCCTGAATAGCGTATGTTCTGATTGGTAAACACTAAGATTTTACGAATCCCTTTCTTCGCCTGATAGGGAGTGTTTTTATTTAATTCATTAAAATGCTCATCGATCTCTGATTTGATCCGTTTGATAAACTCAGGTTCATCATCGGCTTCAAAAAGAAGGTAGGAGAGGAGTTCCTTATTCTCTTTTTTAAAACGGGCCATACGCAGACAAAGGTCAGGAAGATCGGCTGATGGCACATTAATTATGGCGCGCCGTATCTCGGGTAGTGAAGCTTTAGTCATCGTTTGTAACGGGGCTTTCTAAGTGGATCGAGCAGATGCTCGAGTCCGTTAAGCTTAATCTCATAAATCGTTTGAAGCAAGATCCCTAACTTCCCCTCTGGAAAACCTTTTTGCTCGAACCACTCAAGGTACGAAACAGGGAGATCACAGATGGTGGTCCCTTTGTATTTGCCAAATGGCATAGGCATCTGTGTGACTAATAATAACAGGTTTGGATCAGCTGGCATCGGGTATCTTAATCTTACATCTTATAGACTTCACCTTTGTAGATGTAGCCTCCTTGTTCAACCATTAACTTAACTTTTGCACCATCAAATCCTGTTCCTGAAACACTAACCATGCCAGTTGCTAAATCAGCGATTGCATCCTCCACACCTTCAACTTTCTTGATGTCATTCTCAACATGCGCCTTGCACTTATTGCAAGTCATCCCTTCGACTAAAAATGTTTTGACAGCCATCTTACTTGTATTTAATATTCTGTTTTTTTCAGCTTTTGCTGCTAGCCATTTTAAACGAACTCCATTTAGCAACAAAAGTGCCAACAAGATGGATGCCCCAAGATATAGATAGCTATTTCCCATATCCATTTTACCCATCTGATCATGATTCATATATCCAGTAAACCATGTTTCGGGTAAGAAACTATCGATAAAAACACCCGCAACCAAAGCTCCACCGATAATGGTAAGCAGGTAGGCAAGCATCGCACTTTTACCCAGCGATTTCGATAAAACTGAGATAGTAGATACATTGGTGGCTGGTCCTGCCATTAGAAATACGAGGGCCGCGCCAGGAGATAACCCTTTCATCATTAATACTGCAGCAATAGGAACCGAGCCCGTTGCGCAGACATATAGTGGTATCGATACTGCCAAGACTAACAGCATATTCAGCCATTTATAGGCGATATAGGTTGTGAAGAAATTCTCTGGGATGACATAGCTTAGAAGAGCTGCTACAGCTAATCCAATAATCAACCATTTAGAAATATCCTGAAGGAAATCAATAAATCCATAACGGAGTAACTCTTTGATCTTACCAACGAAATTTTTAGGTAGCTCATCGCTTTCAAGAGTTACCTTAGCTTCACTTTTATTTTTTTGAAATAAGTTGGTGACCGATCCTCCCAATACTCCAGTTATAAAAGCTACAATAGGACGAATAACTGCCAAAGGCCATCCTAACATCGAGAAGGTTACCATGATAGAGTCGATGCCTGTTTGGGGAGTTGAGATTAAGAATGAGACTGTGGCTCCTTTAGATGCACCATTTTTCATAAATGAGAGTCCGGCCGGGATTACTCCGCAGGAACAAAGTGGCAGTGGAACTCCTAATAGAGATGCGTTTACGGTTGATTTAAGATCATTTCCACCCATAAACTTAGCGATACGCTCCTTCCGGATAAAAACATGCAAAAAGCCTGCAAAAAAGAAACCTATCAATAGGTAGAGGGCCATCTCATTGAAAAGTTCCCAGAACGTCTTAAAATATCCAATGATTAGTTGTTCCATTTGTGTAGTTCTGAAATATAGTACCAAAGATAATCTATTCCAGTCTTTAAAAATCAATCAGCCTAACTTTTATTGCGATAAGAAAAGATAGGTAATGGTCCCTTTTTGGCGCTCAGGAGCTTTTGGGTCTTCGTTGAAAATTGTCTTTTCAGCAGCCTGTTTAGCATAGGCTAGGATCATTAAATCAGTAATTTTAGGATTTGGGCGTGGCTCGGCTTTTATGACCACTCCATCTCGACCAACGACAATGTCAACAATAACTTCGCCTCCACCTTCAGCCAAATAGACTGGTATTGGTAAATAGGCATGGAATCTATTCTCAAGCGAGTAGTGGATATTTGATTTCCCCTTGAAATTCGATTGTTTCACCTCTTCACGAGTCTTGCCCACCGCATTATCGGCAGGCATATGGATATCTCCGATTTCAGGAATTTTCTTGGCTAGTGTTTTGTTAACCTCCCCAACAAGTTTCTTGGCTGCAGCAATCTCATCTTGATATGCTTTGTCGAAAAAAGGATCTCTCGACGAGGTTGAGGATTTACTATCCCCTTTAGCCGCATCGTTAACGGCTCTATTGGAAGTAAGTTGAGTAGCTCCTGCCTTTTTTTGTTGAACCGGTTCTATCTCTTTCGGTGTTTTCTTCTCGGGTTCTGGTGGAGGAATAAATGGCTCTAATTCTTTAATTTCTAGAGATAAGACTTCAACTTTAACTTGGTTCTTGGTGTTGAGATGGGAGAGTATAAGAGCAATTAATATCAGGATGTGAAAGATCAACGTGGCCATGACCCCGTAGATGTTTTTTTGATATATCGATTTTATTTTTCCCATTTTCTGCGGGTAAAAATAAGCATTTTAGTTGGCTGGTTTAAGCTCTTTGAAGATAATCTTTAACCAGCGTATGCTTATGAAGCGAAAGTGAACTACCTTTGAACTTCTAACTAAAAATGATCTAGTGAGAGTTTGTATTGCTGAAAAACCAAGCGTTGCCAAGGAAATAGCTTCTATCTTAGGAGCTAATAGGCGTATGGATGGTTATTACGAAGGCAATGGCTATCAGATTACTTGGACTTTTGGTCATTTATGCACCTTGAAAGAGCCTCACGATTATTCCGATCGATGGAAGTCATGGGATATGCGCGCCTTGCCCATGTTGCCAGACAAATTTGGGATTAAACTGATCAATGATAATGGGGTAAAAAAGCAGTTTGGCATCATTGAAAAGCTTGTGAATAGTGCCGATGAGGTTATAAACTGCGGTGATGCTGGTCAAGAGGGCGAATTGATTCAACGTTGGGTCTTAGCGAAAGCAGGAAATACGAAACCCCTTAAAAGACTTTGGATCTCATCGCTGACAGAAGAGGCGATCAAGGAGGGTTTTGACCATCTGCGTGATGGTCATGATTTTGATAACCTTTATGCTGCTGGCAGTGCACGAGCTATTGGTGATTGGTTGTTGGGGATGAATGCGACTCGCTTGTATACCCTGAAATATGGCCAGAATAAACAAGTTTTGTCTATTGGGCGGGTGCAGACCCCCACCTTATCATTGATCGTTACGCGACAACTCGAGATTGATAACTTCAAGTCGGAACCCTATTGGGAACTGAAAACGAATTATAGAGACGTGATTTTTTCGGCCACATCTGGTCGATTTGCTTCTGCAGAAGAGGGTGCTGTAAAGCTGGCAGATATTGTTGATCATGAGTTTTTTGTGATGTCGTATGATCGCAAAACGGGCAGTGAAGCCCCATTGCGACTATTTGATTTGACTTCACTGCAAGTTGATGGAAATCGCAAATATGGCTTTACAGCTGATGAGACTTTGAAATTAATTCAGAGCCTGTACGAGAAAAAACTCACCACCTATCCTCGTGTTGATACCACCTATTTATCGGAAGATTTATTTGACAAGGTCCCTGGGATACTGGCTAAGCTAACTCCTTACCAGGATTTAGTAGCTCCACTTCTTGCCAAGAAAATCACGAAATCATCGAAAGTTTTTGATGACAAAAAGATTACCGATCACCATGCCATTATCCCAACGGGTATTCTGTCGAACAGCTTAACCCCGGATGAGCGTAAGGTTTATGATATGGTGGCTCGACGATTTATTAATGTCTTTTATCCCGATTGTAAAGTCTCGAACGTCACAGTTGTTGGAGAGGTTAATGGTGTAGAGTTTAAAGTTACTGGAAAGCAGATTTTGGAACCTGGATGGCGTGTTGTTTATCAAGGCGATTCCAGTAAACCATCTGCCGATGAAAATATATTGCCCTTATTTGAAAAAGGGGAACACGGTCCACATCAGCCTGAATTGGGTGAAAAGATTACGCAGCCTCCAAAACATTACTCTGAAGCTACGTTATTGCGGGCGATGGAAACTGCGGGAAAAAATATCGATGATGATGAACTTCGCGATTTGATGAAGCAAAATGGCATCGGGCGACCTTCCACGCGGGCTAATATCATTGAGACGCTATTCCGTCGTAAATATATTGCACGTGACAAGAAAAGAATCATAGCTAATCCTACAGGGATTGAGCTAATTCAAGTCATTGAAAATGAGTTGTTAAAATCGGCTGAATTGACGGGATTGTGGGAGAAAAAGCTCCGAATGATCGAAGAGGGAAAATATGAGATTTTATCTTTTATGACTGAATTAAAAGAGATGGTTTCTGAAATAGTCCTTCAAGTTAAACAGTCCACTGGTAAAGTTATTACCATGGCTCCGCAAGAGGTAAAGGTAGAGGTTGAAAAGAGATCTCAACATCCAAAGGTTACGAAAGAGTCTGAGACGAAACAAAAGCAAACTTGTCCGAAGTGCAAGAATGGTGAAGTTGTGAAAGGAAAGACTGTCTGGGGCTGTTCTGCTTATAAGGAGGGGTGTGATTTTCGCTTGCCATTTGTGTTTAATGGTCATAAACTGACGGAACGATCCATTCGAATGATTTGTCAAAAGGGTAAGAGCAGCGAAATAAAGTGTTTGAATGACGATCAAAAAGAAGTTTTAGGATTGGTTTGCTTAAATAGTGATTTTACGTTAAGTTTTGAGTCTTCGGCTCCCGTTGAATTAGTTTGTCCGAGATGTAAGATCGGTAAGGTTATAAAGGGAAATTCAGCGTGGGGATGTTCTGAATTTAGAAATGGTTGCAACCTGCGCATTCAATTTATTTTTGGCGGAAAGAATTTATCAGATGCACAACTTCAACAATTAGTTTTGAAAGGTAAAACGGCTAAAATAAGTAGTTTTATCACCTCGGATGGTTTAAAACTTGATGGTCGATTATTTTTAAATCAAAGTTTTAATCTGGAACTTGAAAAGTAGATTTTAAAATGTACTTTGTTTTTGTTGAACATTTGATCTGACGATGTGTTATGTTTGTAATAAGTAAAGATAAAAGATATGAAATTTTCATTGCACCAAGAAGATAACGTAGGCTACAGTAAAGTAGAACTCTACAATGAAGCTAATGTTTTAAAGATCGCGGATCATTATCGGGAGATCTTAAAGTTGCTAGGTGAAGATGTCGAGCGAGAGGGGATTATTCAATCACCAGTCCGGATTGCAAAATCGATGCAGTTTTTGACACAAGGATACAACATGGATCCTGACCAGATACTTAAATCAGCCCTGTTTAAAGAAGATTATCGCCAGATGGTAATCGTTAAAGATATTGAGATCTATTCTATGTGTGAGCATCATATGCTTCCATTTGTAGGAAAAGCTTACGTGGCTTACATTCCAAACGGATATATCACAGGTTTAAGTAAGATTGCTCGCGTTGTGGAGGCCTATTCGCGACGATTACAGGTTCAAGAGCGTCTGACTACTCAGATTAAAGATTGTATTCAAAATGCCTTAAATCCGCTTGGTGTAGCTGTTGTTATCGAAGCAAAGCATATGTGTATGAGTATGCGTGGTGTTGAGAAGCAGAATTCGGTTACCACAACTTCTGATTTTACTGGAGCATTTCAGAAAGAGGCTACTCGTCAAGAATTTATTAAATTGATTAGTTCTAATCTATCATAAGAATAGACTGACATTTAGTGTGTTAGGGTTTTCTATCCTAGTTTTGAAGGGTTATCTGTCATGTCGTGGTTTATTCCCTTTTAGATTTTTGTAGTTTTGTGGTCTAATCTAAGAACTCAAAATTATGAAGGCATATGTTTTTCCCGGTCAGGGTGCACAGTTTGTTGGTATGGGAAAAGATCTATACGACAACTCTTCTGTGGCAAGGGAACTCTTTGAAAAAGCAAATACTATTTTAGGTTTCCGTATCACTGATTTGATGTTTGAAGGTACGGACGAGGATTTGCGCCAAACCAATGTTACCCAGCCCGCTATTTTTCTTCATTCGGTTTTGTTGGCCAAATCATTAGGCGAAAGTTTTACACCAGATATGGTAGCGGGTCATTCTCTTGGTGAGTTTTCAGCTCTTGTGGCCTCAGGAGCTCTATCTTTTGAAGATGGACTCTTATTGGTGTCTAAGCGAGCGATTGCGATGCAAAAGGCTTGTGAGCAGCAGGAATCAACTATGGCTGCCATCGTTGGACTAGAGGATGAGGTCGTTGAACAAGTCTGTCGGTCAATCGATGAGGTTGTGGTTCCGGCGAACTACAACTGTCCAGGTCAGCTTGTCATTTCAGGATCAATCAAGGGTATAGATTTGGCTTGTGAGAAGCTAACTGAGGCTGGAGCAAAGCGCGCCTTAAAGTTAAGTGTTGGTGGCGCTTTCCATTCACCATTGATGGAGCCTGCAAGGGCAGAGTTGGCTGAAGCGATTCATGCCACAACGTTTAATGCGCCTGTTTGTCCAATCTACCAAAATGTTAATGCAAGTCCATTCATCGATCCAATTCAAATTAAAGAGAATTTAATCGCTCAGCTTACGGCGCCTGTACGTTGGACCAAGACTGTTGTGACTATGCTCGCTGATGGTTGCGACTCATTCACGGAGATTGGTCCTGGACAAGTTCTTCAGGGTCTAGTTAAAAAGGTTGATCGTTCAGTTGAGACCTTTGGCGTTAACACCTATCAAGGATAAAAATCAGCATACTTTAAGCTTTTCTTATATTAATCTTGCTGTGTAAGGGATAAAAAAAAGAGAGCAGGTCATACGACCTGCTCTCTTTTTTTATTTATGTTGGTTGACTATTTAAGTAGCCACATAACTGAGTATTCAGTATCACCTCCTAATTTAGCGATTGCCGCTTGATAGTTATCAGCATTGTTTGCCATTTCAGTTTCAGGATATCTAAAACGTAATGGGAACGCGTGTAACCCATTCACTAGTTCTCCATTGCTTTCAAATGCAGGAAGTCTAGTTCTTCTATGATCAGCATAACCTTCGACAGCAACCATGAAGTGACCCAGCCATTTTTGCAAAGCAATTCTGGCTAATTGTTGGTTGGTTGTTCCAGCTGATGGGAAGGCAGCTCTTGGATTTGTGAAGTAGCTACCTGAAATAGAGACACCCCATCTTGAATTTGCTAAGGTCACACCAGCATTGTAGTATCCAGCGGCACCAGATGCAGGAATAAATCCTTTAACTGCAGCCTCAGCAAGTAAGAATTGAACCTCGTCAGCTTGCATCACTGTTGCTTTTAGCAAGGAGTGTGAAGGCTGATTCAATAATTTAGTGAACTTAGAGATTTTGTAGTTGTAAATTGTAGTTGGGAAATCCCAGCTTCCGTTAGCAACCAATACATTCTCATACATTCCTGCCGTATAACCCGAATAAAGGGTTAATGAATCTACAATAAATGGAGCAGATGATTTTATTGCAGGTTTAGACCTGTCAATATATTCATAGGTTGAACTATATGTAAAGCCATTTGGATCAGTTGTAGGAACTACTGTACCGTTATTGGCAGATACATTGGTCCAAGGTTTTTCAATTGGGGCAACCCAAACTTGAAGACGACCATCATTGAGAGCTTTTAAGCTATCAACCAATGTTTTACTTGGACGGAAAATCTGGAAGTTATCATTATAACCATCTAAAGACATTGGCCAGTTGTAGCTACGATCACCTGAAAGATATGGGATAGCAGCATTGTCGGCATTTGAACTCAAAAGTGGTAAGGCAGAAACTGCAGCAATAGCGGCAGCAGCACCTGGAAGGTTCTTGTTCGCTCTCATCAACAAACGTAATTGTAAGGAGTTCGCAAGTTTAATCCACTTCGATTTGTCACCGCCATATTGAATATCAGCTGATGTGTCGATCGTTTCTGAGCCAGCAGCAATTAAGGCAGCAGCGTCCTGTAGGTTTTTAATCAGAGCAGGATAGATATCCTTTTGATCGTCAAATTTCGGGAATAAGATTCCATCTTGGCCACGCAGACCTTCGGTGTAGTAGATGTCACCATATAAGTCAGTAGCCATAGACCAAAGAACTGCTTTGTAGATAAGGAAGATACCTTCGTAGCTTTTCAAACCTAATTTATGCACTTGGTCAATAGCCGCTTGAGTTAATTTAATAGGAGTTGTAATCCCATAAAGATCACTCTTTGGTAAAGTGAAACTTTTGTAGATATTGTCATCAGAACTTCTGTTCCCTTGCATGTATTGAACGGCACAAGCAAGAGTTCTTGATCCTGCTCCACCTTCAGATTGGTAGGCAAATGAAGTCTGTTGAATGATAGATGACAACAATAGACTTGGTGTTGCAGACTCTGCTGCATTACGCTTTTCTAAGATGTCAGATTGTCTTAGAAACTGTTTCTCACAGCTTGTTAGAACAAGTAGCGCAAGGATTAATATTGATATCTGTTTTTTCATAATTGCAATTAATTTAAGCATTAAAAATCAAACGATACTTTGAAACCATAAGATGCAATCGAAGGCAAAGCCTTTCCTACGATTCCCTGATTTACGCCGATTCCCTCGAAAGCTGATTCTGGATCAACGTATTTGTCGGCAGCATTCCATTGGAAAATATTTCTAGCGACAAATCCTACCACTACATTTTCAACTTTAAGTTTAGATGTAATACTTGTAGGTAAAGTGTAATCGATTGTAAGCTCTTTCACCTTGAAGTTAGTCGCATCGCGAATTAATGTTTCTGGGAAATCCCAATATTGTGCACCTAAGATAAGACCTGGTAGTGCATAGAATGTCTGATTTGGATCCGCACCGTTCACGATGTAATCTGAATCTTTTGTTGGGTCACCACCTGGTTTTAACCATACACCTTTGAAATAACAAGCATCGTTAATTGGAACAGGGGTTCCGTAAGTTGCATACGTCGAAACTAAGGATCTTTGTTGAGCATAAGGCATCTTAGATGGGTCCGGCCATGCAAATCCTCCAGTTGCGCCATCACGTCCACCTGCGGTCCATTTGTTAGGTCCATTAACCGCATCTCCAATTGTCATAAGCGAGTGACCGTCTGTTACGGCACGACGCTCTATGTTTGATAAATATTGGCCTCCCATACGAAGACTTCCTACGATACCTAATCTCCAATTCTTATATTTAACTGAAGTATGAGTTCCTAAGATAAAGTCTGGATTGTAGTTTCCAATTTTCTGACGATCTTTTTCAGCTGTTGAGTTTTTCCATTCGCCATTGTCATCAAGTACGATCATTCCAGCGTATGCACTTGTTGAAGGCATTTTTACAAATACCTTATCTGCCCACATGGTACCAACTTTTTCGCCAACGGCTAATTTAAGGTCAACGTTTGGACCAGCACCATAGTATGTATAACCATTTGGTACATATGCGGCAGATAGTGAAGTAACTTTAGATTCTACTTTATTGAAGTTAAATCCAAATTCCCAGTTCCAGTCTTTTGAACGCACAGGTACAAAGTTTAAAGAGAACTCATAACCTTTTGCTTCAACTGTTCCTACGTTTGTTAACATTCCACCGTATCCAACTCCTGGTGAGGTAGGGATTGCTCCTTGTTGGTTTTCATGCTTTTTGCTGTATACTGTAAACTCAGCAGATACGCGACGATCAAGCAGAGCGATATCAAATCCACCCTCTATTGATGTGGTAACCTCAGCCTTGATTTTTGGATCTACTAGAGAACCTCCAATATTTAAGATTTTTACACTGCCGTAATCAATTGGACTAAATCCAAATGTGTTGTTACTTCTAGGGCTTCCAATACCGTGACCAACCTGTGCAATACCACCTCTTAATTTAAGTAGGTTAATTACTGAAGGAAGGGTAAATGTAGTTGAAGGGATCCAGCTAAGTGATGCCGATGGGTAGAAGTGATGATTTTTATCTTCTTCTAAGATTCCACTCATGTCATAACGACCAGAAAGGTCCATGTAAATTTGACTTGCATAACCAACTTGTCCTGTTACATAACCACTTTGTGATTTTCCAATACCCCAGCCGCTGCTAGAAGTCATTGTTCCTGCAACCGCATTCCCAAGTGAATAATCGTTGGCACGAACTAATTGTTCTGCATTTGCAGCATAACTGTATGACTGACCATATGCGTAGTTATAACCAGCAGTAGCATTGGTTGAGATCTTACCAAAATCTTTATTCCAAACTAACATCAAGTCATTTTGAACATTTAGGCCAGTTCCATTTGTTACAGAATATTTACCGTTACGTTTGTCGCTGCTTTCAAAATCTTTAGCTCTCTTGTATTCGTAATTATCACCACTATAATCCATACCTGTGCGGGCAGTGATTTTTAATGACTTGTTAATTTCGTAATCCAATTGTGCTTTACCAAAGAAATTGTCTTTGCGATACGTGTTTAATTCTGAATAAGCATACATATATGGGTTGTCCAACATTGGAGTTCCATCACCCTTGTAATAAGGAGCGTTTTGTTTTTGTCCTTCAAAACCTGTTTTCCAAACTGTCTTCATTTCGTGGATTGGCTGCAAAGAAGCAAGGAAATCCATGGTTAACTCCTCAATTACATCACTGTTTTGTGATGTTTTATTCGGAGTGAACTGACCCATGTAGTTTGAGTTGACAGAAAGCTTTAATTTCTTAGAGATATTGTACTCTGCACTTAAATTGGCATTCATACGATCTGTTTGGTTGTTCGGCATAACACCAATATTTGACATCTTACCTAACGAGAAACGGAATGCTCCATCTTTATAATTTCCTGATACACTAACGTTATAGTTTTTTGTTGCACCCATCTGCATATATTGTTGCAAACGATTTTCTTGAGTTGCAGCAAAAAGTTTTGTTTCGATACGTTGTGTTACAGTATTGTACTGATCAATTGTTGAGGTTGTGAAGTCTGCAAATTTTGCACCCCAGTCGTAACCTGCTGCATAGATCGAAGAGGCACGAATACCATCACCATATAATTTCTGTGTTGCAAAGAAGTTATAGGGTCTATCCCATACCATGGAAGTATTTACAGATACACCAATTCCTTTTTTACCACCTTTACCCGATTTTGTGGTAATCATAATAACTCCATTACCTGCTGCAGAACCATATAGTGCACCTGCACTAGCTCCCTTAAGGATAGAGATACTTGCGATATCTTCTGGATTTAATTGCGATAATAAGTTACCAAAGTCAGCACCATTTTGGTTATCTACCGATGTTGTTCCAATTGGAATTCCATCAATAACATAAAGTGGTTGAGCTGATAAGGTTGATGATGAAAGGTTTAAGCTAGTCGCTCCACGAATTGTAACGAAAACAGAACCTGATGGATCTGAACTCGATTGTGTAAAGTTAACCCCACTTACACGTCCATCTAATGATTTTAGTACGTTTGAACCTGCACCACGAGCTAGTTCTTCTGATTTTACTTCAGAAACAGAGAAAGCCAACGACTTCTTCTCTCTAGAGATACCAAGTGCGGTTACAACCACTTCGTTAACCCCGATCACCTTAGACGAAAGTGCGATATCAAGCTTGCGCTGACTACCTACTAATACCTCTTTAGCTTCTAATCCTACGAAAGAAAAGACCAAAGTGGCTTTGTTCTCGGCAGAAAGCGAGAATTTTCCATCAATATCGGTTACTGTTCCATTGGTAGTCCCTTTAACGACTACACTGACTCCGGGCAAGAATTGACCGGTATCATCTTTGACACTTCCCGTTACAATATTTTGCGCAAAAAGATTGTGCGTTAACACAACTAAGAAGCACAATAACATTGCTTTAAGCAATTTCCTTTTCATCATAAATAAATTTTGTTAGTTGTAATAATTGCTAATACTTAAAATAAAAGAGTTTCAATTGTAATTCTATTGATTTGAGAATTGAGTGCATGCGAACAGCTAAATACCCCTTTCTTTTCTAATTGAATTAATAATTGGCAATATTAGTTAAAAAACATTAAAATACACTCACCTTGTGTAATATTTTATTTTTTTTTTTTCGCTTAGCCTAATTCATAGTTAATGCTGGAGTTCTGGTAGGATTTTAATCTTGATTTTCAAAAATAAAATGGTTAATTTTTGATTTTTAAAATGTTAAAAAAAGGTTTGGGGTGAATTTGCATCATCAAACTAATTGTTGATAGTTGACTGTTCTTAATTAGGAGGGTAAATCTCAGTTTTTATTGACAA
>CAIUAN010000019.1 GCA_903897145.1 uncultured Bacteroidia bacterium
ATCAATACAGATATTAACTACAAAGGATTCCGTCTGGCTGCAGTCGCTGAATCCCGTGGAGGGAACGTGATCAACAATCATATTGGAGAGGCACTTGATTTCACTGGGGTTTCACAAAACTCAGCGTTGAATGGTCGTCAATCCTTTGTGATCCCAGGATCAGTCATTGAAACTTCCCCAGGTGTTTATACCCCAAATACCACTGCTGTAGTTGCAGATGCTGGACGTCAGTTCTGGGTGAATTCTGATTACCATACAACTGGAAAGGCTTATGTGACTAGTGCTGCTTTCTGGAAGCTTCGTGAGGTAGCTTTAAGTTATGATGTACCTGTTCAGAAGTTATTTGGTGGCAATGCAATCAAGAGCGCATCTGTTAGCCTTGTAGGCCGGAACTTGATTATGTTACGTCCTAAATCAAATGTTTGGACAGATCCTGAGTTTAACAACTCTGGTGTAACCCAGAATGCTGTTGGTTACACCACTGAAGACCAGACACCTCCTACCAGACTTTATGGTTTTAGTGTAAAACTTACTTTCTAAAAAATTAAAATTCAAATACGATGAATAAGATAATATTTACGCTGTTAATTTCATTCGCACTTTTAGGAAGTTCTTGCTCAAAGTTTCTCTCTGTAAATGAGGTAAACCCAAATAGCGCTTCTCAAGTGCCTGCTAAACTGCTGTTGCCGGCTGTATTAAATAATATTGCCCTCAGCATGAACAATCCACGAAACTTTGATTTCGTTTACCTATGGCATGGACTTTGGTCTATTAGCACAGGCTATTCACAACCTTCAAGCTTAGTTCAATATCGTCTATTGAATAGCTCTTATCAAGGAATGTTCTCTGATAGCTACGTCATTGCTCAAAACTTAGTTGAAATAGAAAAATCAACTACCGATCCAAAAGACGCTGGATACGTTGCAATTGCAATGATCATGAAAGCATATCTACTTGCAAATGTTGTAGACATGTGGGGAAATGCTCCATACTCAGAAGCTTTCAAAGCGAATGAAGGGATCTTAAAACCAAAATATGATGATCAAAAGGTGATCTATGAGGATCTCGTTGCCAAGTTGGATGCTGCCATTAAAATCATTGGTGCACTTCCACTTACAGCAACAGAAATTCCGGCATCGAGTGATATCATGTTTGCTGGAGATATGACCAAATGGGCAAAATTTGCAAACACTCTTAAGTTGCGTATGTTGGTTCACCAATCAGGTATGGCTGGTCGTGATGCCTACATCAAAACTGCAATTGCCACAACTGCATCTACTGGTTATCTTGGTGCTGGTGAAGGAGCAATGGTAAACCCAGGCTATTCGAATTCAGCAGGCAAAATGAATCCATTCTATGAAACATTCTACAATGTATCGGGATCAGCACAAAGTGACGGAGTATCTTACTATTATGCTGGTAAAAATGTGATTGACTTTATGAACTCCAACTCTGATTTACGGATTGGACGTTTCTTCCTTCCAGTTACCGGAACAACTTTTGCGGGTAATGTGTTAGGAGTAACAACTCCGGCTCCCTTAGCTGCAACAGCAACCAGTAAATTAGGTTACCTAAGTGGCAATGCTGGTTATATGATTGGAACATACGATAAATCCGCACCTATTTTAACGGATTTTGAAAGTCTATTAATCCAGGCTGAAGCAGTTGAAAGAGGATATATTACGGGATCAGGCAAGACTCTTTATCAGTCAGGCATCACACAATCGTATATCTATATGGGATTAACTGCAGCAAATGCGACTACATTCCTTACTGGAGTACAATCTAGTGCGAACTACGATTTAGCACCAAACAAAATCAACTTGATCCTTGATCAGAAGTATGTTTCGCTAAATGGTGTTGCTCCATTAGAAATTTGGACTGACTACAGAAGATCTGGACGACCAACATTCATCACATTTAGTCAAGATGCCAATGTTGCCAATCCAACTCCTCCAGTTCGTTTACTATATCCGCAGCGTGAGATCTCGGTTAACAACGATAACGTAACTGCTGTTGGTACAATTAATGCCTTTACATCGAAGATATTCTGGCAAAATCGCTAATGAACTATTCATTATCATTAAAAAAAATAAAATATGAAAAATAAAATAACTCTATATGTCTCGTTTCTTGCGGCAGTGCTATTGTTTGGTGCGTGCTTAAAAGACAACGTTGGCGATTACTGGCCAGACGGTGTTAAAGGCAAGATGTACGCTCAGGTGCCATCATACACATTACAGCAATTAGCTCTGCAGCCAGTTGCAGGTGATATACCTGTATCCTTTCTTGTTAATATTGCGACAGATGCCCTTCCAACAGAAGACATCACACTAACACTAGCTGTTGACCCAGCTGCTGTAGCGCAGTATAATACAGACCATTCAACATCGTTTAAAAACTTCCCTACTTCCTCTGTACCAACAACTGTAGTGATTGCAAAAGGTACACGAAATGCAACTGTGGAGGCAAAAGTTTGGGGTGCAAATGCACTAAATGCTTGTGATAGCTATATGACAGCATTTACCATTACTGCAGCCAAAACAGCATCTGGGAAAGATGTTACGATTGCTTCAAACATGAAGTCTTACTTATTGTCTCTTCCTATCTCAAATCCTTATGCGGGAGATTACTCAATGGGTGTAGGCTATCGTATTCGTCCTGGAAACGCAACTGAAATGGTGACTGCAGGTACAATCGAAGCCTTCAAAACGCTAGATTGTAAAACTGTAAAGAAAAATGGTTTTGGTAACTATACAGCCTTTGATATTACAATTGAGATTACTGCAAATACAATCGTAGTAGGCGGAACAACATGTTATAAAGTCATTGCGACCCCTGTTGATGCTTCGGGTACTGTGCAAGGTGGTATGTTTACAACTTGGACTGGTGACGCAACTTTACAACCAGCAGATTTGAATATCAACTATTACAATCCAGTAACTAAGAAATTCGTTTTAAACTGCTACTATATTAGTAGTGCTGGTAATCGAATTATGTACGAAGTTCTTACTAGACTGTAATTATATTTGATTAAACATTTATTTAAACGAAATTAAATATGAAAAGAAAGAATATAATTTTAGCCCTCTTATCGATTTTGGTGGTGCTAATGGCAGCTCAAAGTTGTAAAAAAGACGATGCAGTGGCACCGAAGACGTTCGTTGCATTCGATGAACCAACGGCAGTTACACCAACAGATGGTCAAGTGATTAAGATCACAGGAACAGCCCTAGATTTAAAGTGGGCTGCAGCTGGGAATAATGGGTTATTACCTGTTTCTGATATCTATTTTGGAACAGCTTCTCGACCATCACTGGTTAAAAGTGCAAATAGTACTACAGCCTACAATGTAACCGTGGTTCCTGGGCTTACTTACTATTGGAAAGTCACAGTTAAAGATGCCAATGGCGTCATGACGTATGGTCCTACTTGGAGTTTCACTGTTTATGACCCAATGTCTATCTTTGTGGGCAGCTACCTTGTGGATGAGCCTGCTGAAGGTTGGAGTTATGTAATTACAATTTCAAAAAAATCAAGTAGCTCTCTAACGATTGGTACAGGAGGAAATTCTATTACTGCAGGGGCAGGTGATGGCTGGTGGGCTACTTGGGCAGCCACATTTACTGTCGATCTTACTGCCAACACCTACTCAATGCCTAAAACTAGTTTTGGTGGAGGATACTATGGACAGGAATCAGGAACAATTAACCAGACAACTGGGAAACTTGTTGGTACTTACACTGTTTGGTCTGGCAGTTCGATTATTGAACAAGGTACTCATACTTATACCAAAAGATAACAATACATTTCTAAAGAATAGCTCAATAATTTATGGGCACTAAAAAAGAGAAGACTGGTAAATACCAGTCTTCTCTTTTTTATAGAAGATATCCTTTGGGGATTAATAATTCGAACCTAAAAATCCTCCGGCATAACTTTGGTTGAACTAAAACCACTTTTTGAGAAACGAACTTGATAGGTAGGCCAGGTGTTTAATTTATTGGCTAAGGATAGACCTTCCTCAACATTACCTTTCAACAGATAAAACCTCATTTTCATCTCTGGATTGTTCTTGTTTAACTCTTCGCGAAAGACCAGTTTTTGTTCCTTTACTTTCCAAGTTGCTGCGATATGTTCAACGGAACAATCTTTGACCAAACTATAACCATTCCCCAAATAGATAAAACCATTTGACAGGGTAAACGCAGGATTTTTCTTAAGATCGGTTGGAATAACCACCGCAACCTCTTCGCCACTGCCAGCCGAATAATACAAACCATCGGAAGCAGTGTCAAATATAATTTCGACTGCACCATCGGCAGGTCTAAGGCCTTTTACATCGATTCGATACAGGTTATCGCTAAATTTCTTAACTGCCAACTCAGACTTCTCCGCACGCACGGCAATTGGGATTGGCAATACCCCTATGCTACCCAAATTTGAATTAGAAGTCGATATGGGTTCCATTTTCCCACCCTTCGTATCTAAAACCACAATGGGTTGATCTGAGGAAAACAGTGGCCTTAAACCCTTCGTAATCTCATCTAAAATACGCTCAGCATTGGAAACTTCATTGTCGGTATACTGCACCTCAACAAGCCAAGGCGACCAGCCACTAGAGTCCGACACTTCGGATAACAATAGATGTTTCCAAGCCTCAAGGATCAAGGCTTTAAGTTTGGTGACATCAGCGCCTGTAGAAGCCGACTTTTCAATTAATCGTTCAGCCACGATGATCTTGCCTCGCAACTCATAAGAGGCTGCGCGAGTTAATCCGTCTTTTTCAACACCAGTACGCTGGCGTCCCATCCACATAAACGGTCCGCACACCGACATATTCCAGGTACCTTCAGGGACAAAGGGATAATCAGGAATTTTATACCCTTTGAGATTTTTAATCTTGGAAGCTAATTCAGTCATGGTTACAAATTTATAACCCTCCTTTTGTAGTCGTTTATACTTATCAATGCTTTTCTTCTCTTGCTCAGGAACGATATTGAAATCGCTATTGTAATCAAGGGTATTAAACACCTCGCCATCATCTAGGAAAGCGAAATTCCAATCTAGGCCTGGCAAATGAGTGTCGCCCGCACCAATCAGACCTAGAATATGATCATTGCCATAGGTCACATTCACTAGCGGTGGTGTTGTGCCCCGGTAAAATCCATGCGGATCGGAGCTAGTTACCACAAGATCGTATTTATCTTTTAAGACGCTAGCATAAGCAGGAGTCCATTGAATCTCTTGTCCAAAAAATACGCGTGACCGTTTCATCCCATGGTCGGCCAAGATTTGATCCGATATCTCGATCGATTTCTGTAAGTCTAAGGCTGGATAGGCGATAAAAAATTGATCCGAATAGTGAGCAATCACAAGCTCTATCTGACCTTTATTAACCAACTTCTTAAGTAGAGCGAGCACCTCGGGATGATCATTCGCTAAAGATTCAATGGCAAAACCCTGAATCTCGATATCGGATTTATATTGTGGGTTCTTTTCAAAGAATTGCAATACCGGATAGACCGAGTTCTTAATGATTTTAGTTTCAATCTTATAATCACCTGCAACATATTGCAGATTAAAATGGAACATCCCGATGGCATATTTTTCTTGGGCATTTAAAGTGATTGCCAGAATAAAGAATAAGATGGTGGTTAAAAATTTTTTCATGTACTAATGATGTTTTATATTAATAGTTGTTTTATAATAATGTCACCCCTCTGGGGTTTTAATAATGACACTCCTAAAATGATTTTAGTCTATAATAATTTTACTCCTACGGAGTTAAAAAAATTACAAATAATATCTAGCGAAAATAATTTCATCCCTCCAGAGTTAGCTATTCAAAACCCCAACGGGGTGATGGTATCCAAGACTATTGAAAAGCCCAGAGGGCTGATATCATACTAGACAATATATTTAAAATCGACCGAAAACCCCAGAGGGGTGATATGATTTTATTCAAGCATCATTCCTCATTCCAATCGAACAAATACTTTTCGTCATAATCGACTTTAAAATTATGTAGGAATTCGAGATATTCCTCTCTGAAAGATCTTTTGCTATGATGAGTTTCTTGATTTAGAATGTATTTATAAACACTTTCAATTTGAGAATATCCATAGGAAAATGATCCAAATCCTTCTTGCCACGAAAATTTAGTTTTTAGAAAGCTGTTCTCATTAATAAATCTACTGCTATTGTTTTTGATATCTCTTACTAAGTCAGATAAAACAATAGAAGGACTTAAACCAATCAATACATGAACATGATTAGCAACGCCATTTACTATGATTGACTTTTGACCTTTAGCAGTAATTATCCCAGCCATATATTTAAAAACCTCGTTTCTCCATGGTTGTTGAAGCAGATTGGCTCTTCCACTTACAGCAAAAACAACCTGAATATAGATCTGTGAAAATGTATTTGCCATGATTAACGATTTTAATAAAACATCCTATGTCATCATCATATCACCCCTATGGGGTTTTAATAATGACAATCCTATAATGATTTCAATCCTATAATACTTTCACTCCTCCGGAGTTATCCATTTAAAACCCCAGCGGATATTATTCTAAATAATGCCATTAGACCAAACAAAACCCCTTGGGGTGATGTTATCCAAGGCTATTGAAAAGCCCAGAGGGCTGATATGATACTAAACTACGGAGTTAAAAAAATTACAAATAATATCTAGCGAAAATAATCTCATCCCTCCAGATTTGGCTATTCAAAAGCCCAGAGGGCTGATATGATACTAGGATGATATGATGCTGGGGTGATATTATTTGGGCTTGTTATGATTATACAATTTAATCATTTATTTTTTCATTTTTGGCGCTGAGATAACACCTAGATATCGGCCCATCCAATAAGGCAAGAGCCAGGTGTCGCCGGCACTAGTCAGCGTTGAGCCATCGCCAGCATTATCCAATCGAAAAATCTGACCATTATGACGAAAAAGAGGAGCTTCCCGAAGTGACAGACGCTCTTTGGTCGTCTGACCTCTAAAATTAGCAGGTATTAGCTCAATATCTTTTCTTTCAGAGTTGTTGACAGCCCAATTACGCATGTCAATCGGATAATCTTTTAGAAAATCAATTGAAGCATCCAAATCAAAATCTTTAGCACCGGTCATGGCATAGGTAAAATTCCAGAGCGCATTATGCTCCGGCAGTTCAACAGACCAGTGATCTTTGATCGCCTGACCAAACTTCTCTTTTAACTCATCCGAAAAGGCATAAGGATATAAACCCCAATAGGCCAAGAAATACATCTCATCATCCGAATGGTTCCACTCTTCTGAAAGGACCTTGCTTAATTCATCAGCATGATTCGGTCCAATCTGAGCAAATGGACGGGTTAAATTATCGAGATAACCGTATTTTGTCATTAGCTCAAAAGCCTTATCCTTAAACAACTGCTTATGGGTATAATGATAGGCCGTCTGCAGGAAGGCAATGATATTTGAAGAGGTGATTTTACGATCTCCCACATTCGTTGGAAATTTATTCACATAATCAGGATTCCATTTACCCCACATCGTAGGCTCGCCATCCACATCGATGATATAAAGATCATTCTTTACAATATAGGTCATTAGATTGTCTAGACATTTAAGTGCCCGTACTTTCCAAGCAGCATCATCGGAAAGCTCTAAAATCATCGTCATGGCAAAAATCTGTGCAACAGTCTGATCACTACTAGCCGTTGAGCGCCAAGTCCAATTGCTATGATCGGCAGCAGGAAGCCATAAACTAGCAGGACTTCCTGAAAGCAGCTCCTTCTTTTTCCAATCGGCACCTTTAGTATTTTCTGTTTTATAATCACGTTCAAAACTACGAGCAAAGAGTCCAGGAATATCGGTGACAGTATGAAAACGTTCCATCGCCTCAAAGGCTTCAAACGCATTCTCTTTGGCATCGAGAGAACCAGTAACTTTAAAACGAAATAGCTCAGCGGCTAAATACATCCCCGTCCAGAGGTTATCACTCGGCTGATTGGCTGTTCGGCCTGAAGAGTAACCATTTGGCATGCTGACGCCACTACAGTTAATTCCATATCGTATATTCTTCTCACGGACTTGTTTTTCATAAAACAGCGCCTTCTCTTCAAGAGTCATCAAATTAAACGAAAGCTGACCTAGCCCTTTATCAGTCAGAGCCAGAATGCTATTCTCCGGACCAGAAACAAGATCTAAAATTCGATTACCTGGGAGCCATCTCTCGCCAGCGAAGTAGCTATATTTCCCCTTCTCGTTTAAGTAAAAAGTCCCCTTTGCAGAACCAAACCAAAGTTGATTATTCAATTGCTTAACCACCGTGATTTCTGCGCAAGGAAGTGCTGTAATTAATTTAGGATCCGAAAGTTTTAGATAACCTTGTTGAGTTCCAATGACAACATCGGAGCTATGCGATAAAGCAGTCGCACTGGTTATTCCAGTCCCACTATACAAGACTTTCAATTGAGCTTGAGCCGGACTAAATTCGGCCACTTGCGTTGGAGTGACCAGAATAAACCGCTTCGCTTCGGCATCAAATAAAATTCTCAAAACATTCTTTAAAGTGCCGCTCCAAAGCTTATGACTAGATTGATCGAGGTAAGAAAGTTGATCGCCATCTGAAACTAAAAAATGAAAATCTTCACCTCCGGCAAAAACAGAGGCATTCGGCATACCATGGTCTATTTGCAAGGAGCCAGCCCAAGCATTGCTATAGATCTGTTTGTTATCGAGGTAAATGGTTTGATTCCGATAGGTCTCAAGCGCCTTAATCTTTTTAGGTAGCAATTGAGAATAGGAAATATCTTTAGTGAAAGTTCCAGCAAAAAATAGTGAGCCATTGTTGGGCACTACGACTCCGCTATCTGAAAGGATCCGAATTTGTCCATCGCGATTGGCTGAAATACCCACCAATTTAGATGCAGGCCATGCGGCATCATAGTAATACTTCACACTTTTTTCTTGCGGGTATGGGACATCCTGATAGACCGATTGTCCTTTATCATTGCTGATTAGACTAGCGGATTCAGCTTTGCCTGCGATATTAGACAGGAGCACTAAACTCAGGCAGAAATATAAAACTAGATGTTTATTCATGGCATTAATTAATATTTTGACACCTAACAAAGAAACATGATCTTAAAAAGTAAAACTTCTACTTATTTAGTCAAATCACATAGTTTATTCACCTTCATCGAAAACGAACAAAGGGAGAATAACCTCAGTAAATTTAAACTTAAAATCTGCAAAAAAAATCATCAAATAGCACGATGGATCGTTAAACCCAACTATGCTATCTGATGATTTAATGTTCTTGAAAAGCTATTTCGGACTAGCTATTTCAACAATGAAAAATTATTTCTTATCCAGACTATGATAGAATAGGTTTTTAGCCTCGATTTTCATCCCTGGATTATGACCTTGAATGGCAAAATGACCCGTTTTAAAGTCGCTATCATCATACGTCATCACCAACTTCTTATTAATCCAAAATTGAATATGAGCTCCTACGGCTTTGATATGATAGGTAAACCATTCGCCATCTTTAGTTAGTAATTCAGTTGCTTTCCCAGTTGGAGTACCTGGTTTCCATAGCCATCCAGTATAGGCATCTTGATTATTACAAATCTGAGCTTCATAACCACGAGGGAAACCATCGGGTTTATCTTCGGGTGGATTAGCTCTAAAATAGAATCCACTATTTGCTTTGGCTCCTGTTGAAGAGATACGAAATTTACCTTTGGCCTCAAAGTCAGAACAAGCAGCATCGGTATAGATGTGACCCATACCACCTTCACCGACTAGAACACCATCTTTAACACTCCAGGCAGCCTTGCCATGAACGGTCCAGCCAGTAAGGTCTTTGCCATTAAACAAAGAAACCCATTTAGGTTTAGCTTCAACCAAAAGGTTTACGCCGATCATCAAAACGATGAACAATACGATCGAAATTTTTTTCATGATTTAAGATTTAGATTTATGTTAAAATTTAGCTGAGCCAGATATATAAAAACAAGGTGATGCTTGCCAAGATACTCCAATGTAAGCGCCAATCGGTAATCCCTTCAAATTTCGCTACGCCATTTGAATAATTTATCGTGGTGGTCTCCAGTTTGTCTGGTGACGTTTTTTCGGTAAATGCAGAGACTGCGAAAAGTACACCGGTAATGATTATCTCAGCCCAAAGACCGCGATATCCAAAGTTAGTCGTTAGTGGAAGATGAAGTAATGGAAAGATCTCTTTTGCCGTAGCAGGGGCAAGAAGTTGATCAATCACAAAGATGGTTGCAAATAATACACCGACAATAACCGATATCCCAGCACCTTTAAGGGTTACTTTCTTACTTACAATTCCAAAGAAAATTGCTGGGAAGACAGGAATAACCAAGTAAGCAGATATGGTCTGGAGGTATTTATACAATCCCTCTTCATTTTTATAAACCAGATAAGCAGCTCCCATCCCTAATATGGCAACGATAAGAATCACCACTCGTCCAAATGAGACTTGTTTCTTCTCTGGAAAGTTAGGACGAAACTCAAGCAAGAAATCTCGCACGACTAAGGTAGATACCGAATTTAAAACGGCAATAGTTGACGACACCAAGGCTGCCATTAAAGAGGCCAAAAGCAATCCTCGCAATCCTGTTGGAAGCAGTTTGTTTAGTAATAAAACGAACGTTTGCTTTGTTGCTTCACCTTGAAGTTCATGTGGGAAAAGTGCATAGGCAATAACCCCTGGCAATGCGAAGATAAAGATAGGTGTCAGTTTGAGAAGTATTGCAAACATAGCACCCCAACGAGCATGATGAATATTCTTTGCTGCTAGTCCACGTTGCACATTAACCTGATCGATACCCCAATAGAAGATGCCGGCATAAAAGGCTGTAGCCAGAATTCCCCAGAAGGGATAAACGGGATCGTCATAGGGCTTTGAGATTGTCATCATTTCGGGAACCTTAGTCATCAAGCCATGCCAACCACCGACTTTATCCAAGCCTATAAAGAGCATTATAAAGGTACCACCAAGCATAATTACAACCTGTATGACATCGGTATAGGCGACGGCCGTAAATCCGCCGAGCATCGTAAACAAAGCCACAGCCATACCTACAAAGATCACCGTGCTCATAACGTTCCAGCCCAAAATACTATTCATTACTAAGGCTCCAGCAAAGAGTGTGAAAGCCAATTTAGTCATGATACTAATCACCAGCATCAGTCCGGAAAACAGTGTTCGAGCCCGCCTATTATAGCGTATCTCCAAGAATTCAGGAATGGTGAAAATCTTATTTTTGATGTAATAAGGGTATAATATAGCACAGGCCACACCAAGTGTTATTCCGCATGTTAGCTCTACGGAACCTGCCGACAGACCATAGCGATAAGAGTCGCCTGATAAGCCTACTAAATGCTCGGCTCCAATATTTGTTGCAAACATCGAAGCTCCGACGATTGGCCATTTCATCGATCTTCCACCCAGGAAGAAATTTGAACTATTTTGGCCTGATTTTTTCCGATAGGCCATATATAGCCCAAAGGAAAGACTGCCACCCATGACTAGCACAAGGACAAAATAATCCAGCGTTGTAAGTGTTAAACTCATCGTTTAGTTTTGTTTAGTTATTTTAGTTTTAGTTATTTCAGCGAAGCGCTTAGTTTCTCCAGTCGCACAACACTTTGGATCATCGCCCGCACCGTATGGTAGTTAATTTTCCAGGAGTGACTCATGTGTGTCCAAATTGGAACACCCGTGCGTGAAAGAAGCGGATACCACTCGCCTACCCCTTTATTCACCACTTTATCGATTACAAAACGATGCACATTAACGTAAGCCTTCCAGTATTTCTCATCGTTAAACATCAGCACGCCATCAAGGAGTCCGATCAATGCTTCTGCCTGCTGCCAGAACTCTTTCTCTTTATCGTAAACACCGCCCGAATGAGGTCCTTCGACATAGACTCCACCAAATTCCCAGTCGATGCCATTATCGACCGTATGATCGAAGATAGTGCGGAATAAATCTTTCTCTGAATTAGGATCAATCTTCATGATCCGATAGGCATGAATCAAAAGATGGGCAAATTCAGCATTATGACCATAACAAGTATTATCGGTTGCATTTCCCTTCTCGCCATCAGGAGAGAAACGATCCCAGCCCCAAATGATGTCAAACTTAATCTGAGGCGCCACTGTCCAGTCTTTGTAAAACTGAGGAATACCCGTTTTATATTGAGGATGGATGATCTTGTTTAGCAGCAGATCTATATTCTCTGTTAATTTTCGACGATGAACTTCTTTACCGGTGCACTCATAAAGCGTTGTGAACGCTTCCATAAGATGCATATGGACATCTAATGTTTTACGATCGCCACCCTGGCTACCTGGTCCACACATGGTCCAATCACGGTGAAACATCTCCCAATAACCACCATATCGGGTATCCGCGCAATATTTCTGCAAGAGATCAAAAACTTTTTCTGCATACTCTACACCGCGTTGATCGCCTGTTGCTAGGGTATATTCGCTTAATGAATAGATCGCAAAACTATGACCATAGATGATCTTCTGATCAATTTTCACCTCCCCTTTTCGATTCATCATCCAGAAGAAACCACCATGCTTCTCATCCCACATCTTATTAATCAAGAAGTCGGCACCATGCTTAGCCATAGCCGCATAAGTTCCATTTCCATATCCAGCCCGATGTGCCGAAGCGATGGTAAATAGACAGCGTGTCTGAGCTATCAATGATTTCTCATCCTCACCCGTATCGTTACCATTTTCATCAAAATGAGTAAGAAAACCCCCATTGACGGTGTCAATCATGCGGTTAGTCCAGAATGGAAGAAGCTCGTTAACTAAATGATTTTCGGCTTCGTTTTTCAGGTTGATAATTTCTTCTTTATTCATTGGTATAAGTCTTTACTTTTAAACTTAGTATACTTTTAATATGATCTTGCCACCAAGGCTCCAAGGCACCAAAGTTCACCAAATAGAATTCATGCAATAGTGATTTATTGGTATTTTTATTCCGATAATTTCTGATGAATAGCCAACAAAAAATCTCTATTGTCAGCTGTTAAATAATGCATCTCACCACCCATTCGTTGGAATGTTTTGCAGTAACGTAAATAATAGGCTGGGTTATCCATTGGCGGTTCGCCCTTCGATTGCCAGTCCCAATCCGATTTTGCCAAGTCCACAATAAGCATATAATGATTATCGATATGTCCTTTTTGTTGGATGATCAAGTTTTGCGACATCGAGAGTGCTTTTTCGAAGATCATTGGCGACATCACTGCTGATCCGATGGACATGTATACACCATAGTCGAGATTGCTAACGCTCTTGGCAAAGCTAAGAAAGTCGTTTTGTGCCACTCGGCCAATAGCTGCTCCATAGTTCATTGGATGGTTGTAAATGATATCACAGCCAAACATAGGATGACCAGTAAATGGAATCCCCAGTTCAAAAGCCCTCGCCTGAACGGAATAACGTTTGAAGGGGTGAGGGATACTCATGAAGCCAGGCTTAAGCTTGAATTTCTGTATCACGCCTGCAAAATCAGCAGCTGCAGCAGCTTGTTCTGGGTTCGTAGCAAGCTGGGCAACCACTTCCTGATGTAAGGTTGAAATTTCAGGAATCTCTAACCCCTCCAAGGAGATCATCTTACCCACCGACTCGCCATAACCAAGCCCTTCATAAGCGCCTACGATTAGTGCCAGATTGATGTTAAAACCGGTATGATCCCAGATGCCGAACTGACCTAATTCAACGTTCTCGCGCACATCTTCACTCGACTTACCCTGAAAGGCAAATTCCCAGTCGTGGATAATGCCCGCGCCATTGGTCGAAAGATGGGTGACCCATCCCTCTTCCATCAAAGCGATGAGAGTTGGCGCCATCCCATTTTTAATCGTATGAGCACCAAAAGTTAGCATTCGTGAACGTCCACCCTGACGAGCAGCTTTAATCCGTTCTGCAGTCTTCTCGATCAGCTGCACCCCTAATGCAGAGAGATGCGCTGGTTTTTGACTAACAGGAACGTGATCTTTTTCTATATAAACCTTGTTTTTCCGATCGTCTAGTCTCTTAATGTCTAGTCTATCACGGTCCAATTTGGGATAAGGCATAAGGATAAATTTAAATATTTAACAGTTTCAATAGTTGTGATAATTGAGAGAAATCGGAAATGATTACATCGGCACCAGCTTTAATTAATCGAGTACGTTTCTGCTCGTTTAAGCCATAGCGACGTAGTTCATTGCTTGCAATGCCAATAGATATTCCACCACGTTTATTGGTCTCACGCATCTCTACTGGTCCATCACCAAAGGTAACTACCTTACCGTGTGCCGAATCTCCAATTGAATTTAGGATGCGATCAAGCACAATCTTTTTAGCTTCTTTAGTTACATCACCCACCGCGCCATAGATACGACCTTCAAAAAGATGATCGTAGCCTAAAACACGAGCCTCGCTTTTTACATCTTCTTCGTCAGTACCACTGGCAAGATATAATTTGACTCCAGCATCATGCAATTTCTGAAGGAATGTCACCGCATTTTTAAGGGTAAAATCTTCTATAGAGAGTTCCCCTTTTGCGAATTTCTCCTCCCGAACTTTAACCATGATAAGAAGTTCATCGTTGTAGATTTGTTTGTAACCAAACTCATCAAGTATTTGATCTTCTGGCACACATCCAAATTCACGAATAAGGTCAATCAACCCCTTCATTTGAACCAATGTCTGAATGCCAGTTGTCTTATCAATAAACTCATCAGAACGCTCTTTTACGCGCTGATATAAAGCTTCGTCAGCCTCTAAATATTTATCCCCTAAGATTGCTTTGATCATCATTGGGGCCATGATCAATTCCCAACCTTCGCGTAAAGTTGAAATAGTTCCATCATGGTCAAAGATGGCATGTTCGATATTTAGATTGCCATCCCATTTATTCACAATTTCTATTTCTGTTCCAGGGAGATATTTTGCGTGACGGCTATCATCAGCCAATTCTGAAGCGAAGATATAATCTGGATCTACCCCGACAGTCAAAATTTCTTCTGGGGTAGCCGTACCGCACTGGAATAGTTTTTGAACTGTTACACCAGCAACGAATGAGCCAATCTGAGCAGCTACATTCATATCGTAGCCTGCCGCTAACGATGAGGCAGCACCAGCTAAATAGCTATCACCAGCACCAACGGTATCGACTTTAGAAAGAATCATTAATCCTGGAGTCTCAGAGATTCCATTCTCGTCGATGGTCAAAGAACCTTTGCTACCACGGGTGATAAACAATGGTTTTTTATACCGTTTGTATAGTTCATTAGCTGCGGCTACGACTTCCGAATAAAGAACGACCTCATCCGGTTTTTTCTTCATTCCACAGAGATTAGCAGCCTCGGTATCGTTCATCTTTCGTATTGCACCGGTGTAGAAATCATTGAAGTTACGACTGTCGACAATAAATGTTTTCTTAGGAAACTGAGCGATCACCTCAACTAAACGTTTTTTGAAATAATCGATATGGATTCCAGATGGAACTTGCTGATTGATGATTACCACATCAACCTCAGGGATCTCTTTGATTAGGTTTGCGATTAAACGATCGGCCGTATCTTTAGAAAGCACGTTGTAGTTTCCAAAATCGACACGATTTAGTTCGTTATCGTTTAGGTATGGCTTAGCGTAGGCGTGGGTATACCAAGCCTCTTCTTGAATCAGCAAATTACGAGGTTCAATACCTGTGGCTTTCATCACACGCACCATCTCTGCACCAAATGGATCCGTTCCGATAACACCAAAGGCACGAATATCCTTGATCTTCATTGCAGCTAGGTTATTGGTCACATTACCTGCGCCACCCAATGAATAACGTTGTTCGCGAACTGGTCGAGTAGCTTGGTTTGTCTCGACAGATATCTCGCTCATAGCCTCATCGATAAACCAATAGGCATCGAGGCAGAAATCACCAATTACAGCAATCTTAACATTGCTAAGATCCCCTAAAATCTTTTGAAGTTGTTCCTTTTTCATTCGAAGTTATTTATATGTTATAATTTTTATTTTTTCGTAGCTCCTTGGGTTGGAAAAGTATAAATAGCCATATCTCCCGCTTCAACTTCCGTTGCATTTGCATAGTCATTAGCAGGAATCAGCGAACCATCTTTTAATACTTTTTTAACCGTTTCATCGGTTGAGATAATTAGTTTCATGGCATTTTTATAGTCGCGATTCACAATGACCACAAAGGTATTCTTTCCATTCTCGAGCACCGATACTACAGCACCATCACCTACAGTTTCTAATAATTGAATAGGAGCAGGTAACTCAACAAGCTTTTTGGTTTCATTTGGAATTGTTAGTCCAGTATGTGCCACCGAGATTAACTTGGCACCCAAAAATACACCAGACAACTGCTGTATTTCATTGCTTACCTTCTGCAATCTATCGAAAACGACCGTCCGTTTGCCTTGCGCATCAAGTGGAGAACCGAAACCTCGGAAACTCCAATATTCAATACCCTGAGCACCGTATGCCAAATCAACAAAAGCTTGAAGTCGCAATTCCGACAGTGTTGGAATATCATGAACAAAAGTTTTTTCCGGATTATAGGTATTATAAAGTTGGTAGAAATCATTCAAAGACGGTTGCACAGCATCGCCAGAATAAGCTAGATAAGATGTTGAAAGAACGAAAGCCCAATATGGACGCCCTTCTGTTTTATACTTATTCGCAAAGAATTCCATATTCTCGTACCACCTTGGATGTACACCTCCATCCACAAGTGGGTAGTAATCAAAAGAGAGATAAGGAGCAGGGAAAAGTTCATCGAATGTGTTAATATATTCGGCATAATCTTTCGTCCCAAACTTCGATTGATTGGAGTTAATATTCGGATAAAGATTTACAAATCCATAATGTTTAGGATCTACAACTTTTAATCGTTTTGTCCAATCGGCTAAACCTTGAAACTGCGGTTTGTCCGGTTCATCGGAAAGATAATATCCTTCAAGAGCAGGATGATTTTTAAACCGATTGGCAGTCTTCTCAGGATCAGCTTTAAGTTCAGGGCAAGAGATCATCAGTTTAATGCCTGCTTTATTGGCTGCATCAAGTGCTGTAGCGATTGCTTCTACACTGCTAAAAAATGCAACATCAATATTGACACCTACACTTTTAAGTTTTTTATAATTCTCTACGGAGACTTCTTTCTGAGTTATCCCACCCCATGACATGATTGGAACGACACCTGTCGGTTTTAATTTTTCTTGAGCAATAGTCTGACTTACAATTAAAATCAAGACTATACTAATTGTTATAACATTTCTCATGGCTGATTATTTTTTAGTAGGGAACATATAAATCGCCACATCGCCAGGTTCAATCTCTGTTGTGGAGGAATAAGAACTTGCAGGCACCAAGGTGCCATCCTTAAGGACTCTTTTAAGCGATTTATCGCCTAAGATAGTAATTGGTAAACTCGTATTTAAATTGCGATTAATCACCACAAAGAAGGAGTTTACTCCATTTTCTAACACTGAGACAACAGCCTCTCCTTCAGCCTCAAAAACTTGTATTGCGGATGGCAATGTCATCAGCTGTGTCGTTTCTTTCGGAATTACTACCCCTGTATGATTGACTGAGATCATTTTAGCACCTACAAAAACACCCGCTAGATTCTGGATCTCATTATTCACCAATTTAATTCGATCATAGACAACAGTTCGTTTACCATCCAAACCAATGGGTGCTGAACGCAGACCTTGAGACATCCAATATGACCAATATTCCAACCCTTGAGCACCATAGGCCAGATTACTATATAGTTGAAGTCGAAGAGCGGGAATAGTAGGAATAGGATGAAGGGCATTATAGGAGCTAGCTAGCGCAAAAGCCCAGAAAGGAATCCCCATATTTTTTGCTTCTGCCGCGAAAACTTCTAATCCGCCATACCAATTCTCATGAATACCTTGAGTGAGAATAGGATAAAAATCAAAAGACAAAAAACGTACAGGAACTTCAGCAGCAAATGTACTGACATATTCGGCATAGGTAGCTGTTCCCAGCGCTTCTGTCTTGGTAGTGTTGATACTTGAGATCAAGTTCACAAAGCAAAAATGAGTTTTATCTATTGCATTTATTTGTTTAGCCCATTCGGCTAAATAGCCAAAATCTTTTCTCACTGGCTCATCAACCAAATAATATCCTGCCAAGGCTGGGTGATTAAAAAATCGCCTTACAGTTGTCTCAGGATCACTTTTTAATTCAGGACAAGAGGTGACCATTTTCAATCCTAATGACTGAGCTAGATCCAACGCCTTCTGCATCGCATCAGCAGATGAATAATTAGCGAGATTGACATTGATGCCCATCTCGCGAAGCTCGGTAAATCGTTCTAGATTCGTCTCCTCCTCCGGAATACCGGACCAGGCCATAATTGGCAGTGGCTTATCTGATTTTAATTTCTCTTGAGCATTTGCTTTACTCATGATGAGAAAGGAAAATACGCAGACAATAAGAATGTTTTTCATAGTAAAAGTGATGAAGTTTATTGTGCTTAAAGCGTTAAAATTAGACCTATCTGGTCATTGACGGAGGTGCATCCTTCATCGTGCTGGCCCAGGTTTTATTTGGCTTAGGTCCCATGACTAGAATTAATTTTCCTCCATTTTTAATCACCGACTGATCAAACCAACTCTTATCTAACAACTTGCCATTTAAAGTAGCCGATTGCACGTATTTATTTTGCTTCGAATTGTTCTTCGCTTCAATCACAAAGTCGCCTGTATTCCCAAAAGTTTTATCAAGATGAATTGTTACTTTGCTAAATGTTGGACTTCCAATGGCATAAACATTCTGACCTGGAGCAACCTGATAGATACCCATTGTGCTTAAGACATACCAAGCTGACATCTGGCCCATATCTTCATTCCCACAGAGGCCTGCTGGCCCTTCACTATAAAGACTATCCGTTACGGTGCGAACCATCTCTTGGGTTTTCCAAGGAGCGCCAGCATAACTGTACAAGTAAACGGTATGATGGCCAGGCTCGTTTCCATGCGCGTACTGGCCAATTAATCCGGTGATATCAGCAACCGTACTTTTCACATCAGAGCTCGTTGTGAATAAAGTGTCAAGCTTCGCGATAAAATTCTTCTGTCCACCTTCTAGAGCTATCAACCCTTTCACATCGTGAGGCACGAAAAGGGTATATTGCCATGCATTGGCCTCGGTATAATGACGATCTTTTCCATGGCCTACAAACTTAGGGTCGAATGGCTCGAGCCATTTACCTTCTGAGTTTTTAGGGCGAGCAAAACCCGATTGAGTATCAAAAATATTTTTGTAGTTATAGGCTCTTTTCATAAACATTTCGTAGTCGGCCATCTGACCTGCCTCTTTTGCTAACTGAGCAACGCACCAGTCATTGAAAGCATATTCCAGTGTTTGAGAAACAGATTCTTTGATTTTGTCGTATGGAAGGTATCCTAAATTAAGGTAGAATTGCAACCCTGCCCTTCCTTCAGATCGATGACCTACAGGAGGAGTCTCCATGGCATTTTTTCGAACGGCAGCATAAGCCTTTTGAAGATCAAACTTTTTGATGCCTTTGCGGTATGCATCCAAAATAGCCACTACGGGATGATCCCCAATCATGTCATTGGTATAACTATTACCAAATTCTTGAGGAGTTGGAAGCCAGCCACCTTGCTCATATTGCGCGATCATGGTATTAATCACATCGTTGCTTCGCTCGGGATGGATCAAGGTCAGCAATGGCATCTCAGCCCTAAAGGTATCCCAAAGCGAGAAGTCGCTGCGATAAGTAAAGTCTTTAGCCGTGTGAACCTGATTATCAAGGCCCATATATTTGCCATCAACATCACTGAAGGTTGCAGGGAAAAGCAAAGAATGGTAAACTGCCGAATAAAACGTGATCATTTTATTCTTAACATAAGTTGGGTCAGCACCTTTTTCAAGTTGCACCTCAATCTTACTCAAAGCAACATTCCATCGCGCAGCTGCAGCAGCCTTCGTCCCCTCAAAATCCTTGTTCGAGATTTCCTTCTCAAAGTTCAAACGAGCCTGAGCAATGCTGGTGTTGGAGATTCCAACTTTTACTTCGATAATCTCTCCTTCGGAAGTTGCAAAATTGGCAACTGCACCAATAGATTTTCCAGATTGCTCTTTCGATCCAAGATTAACCTTCCCATTATCCCAAGTACCAAAACTTTTAAAAGGTTTTGAAAACTTAGCATAGAAATAAACATTTTGATCATCCACAAAACCATTAGAAAGACGATGACCTTCAATCTCTGTGTTACTCAAAATCTTAACGTCGGCGCCAGAGCAACGGTCGTGGATGCCATGATTTAAGTCAATCAAAATATGAGAAGCATCTGATTTTGGGAAGGTGTATTTATGGTAGCCTGCGCGTTCAGAAACCGTTAACTCAGCTTTAATTCCATAGTCTTTCAATTTCACGGTATAATACCCTGGAGAGGCTTTTTCATCGTCATGAGAGAATCGTGAACGATACCCTTCACCTGGTTTGTCTTTTGCGCCAGGGATAGTTTTTATTTCACCTGTGGTTGGCATAAATAGAATATCGCCCCAATCGCCAGCTCCCATGCCACTGCGATGCAGATGACTAAATCCCATCACTGAGCTATCGCTATAATGGTAGCCTGAGCACCAGTCCCAGCCCTGGGTATCGGTATCTGGACTTAACTGAACCATTCCTCCTGGAAGTGCTGCGCCAGGAAAAGTATGACCATGAAAATCGGTTCCTAAGAATGGATTTACAAATTCAGTAGGATTAGAATTGGCGCTAAAAGAGAGAATAAACAGTGCACCAAAAACAATAAGTTTCATGGAGTGCGTTAATGATTTAAAATTCTTAATCATAATAAATGTTAGTTTTTATAGTTTAGTTTTATTTGATACTGTTGGATAGCTAAAAATCGAGATATCCCCGGGATCTAATTCCATAGAATTTTCATAAGCTTCTGCGGGAACAATTGATCCATCTTTCAAAACTCTTTTTAATGTATTATCACCTGAGACAATCAGATTAATCGCATTCAAGTGATCTTTATTTACGATAACCACATAGGTATCTGGTCCATTTTCAAGCACAGAGACTAATGCAGGAGCACCATTGGTTTCCAAAACTTGTATGGCCCTTGGCAGCGTGGTTAGTCGAATAGTTCCAGTTGGAATCATCCCTTTTCCTGTATGACGAATACTGATCACTTTAGAACCTAAAAAAACGGGAGCCAAAGCTTGAATTTCGGCACTCACCTTTTTGATCCGATCAAAAACAACCGTTCTTTTTCCAGATGAATTTAGCGGACCTCCCCGATCATCCTCTTGAGAAGCTGTCTCTTTGGTGCGATCCCAATATTCGTAATAGCAGATACCCTGCGCTCCATATGCCAAATTACTAAATGACTGAAGTCGAAGTGCAGCCAAGGTCTGAGGCATAATATGATCTTGGTCGTAATTTGAAGTCAAGGCAAAGGCCCAAAAGGGGATCTTTGCTTTTTGAGCTTCATCGGCAATCAGCTCTAAATTTTCGAACCAGCTCTTAGAAATCCGATTTGCTAAGACTGGATAAAAGTCGAAAGAGAGCACCTGAATAGGTAATTCATGAACCAAAGTCCGAACATATTCACGATAGCCTTTCATTCCAATATTATCGGGTCCAGCAAAGATTGGCCAAATATTCACATAGAGTAAACCCTTCTTATCGACCGTTTGAATCTGTTCACACCAGGCTTTAAGCTCTGGAAAGAGCCGAATTTGTGGCTCGTCGTAGATATAATATCCACCCATGGCCTTGTGATGCATAAATAATCGGGCGGTACTCTCTGGGTTCGTGCGAAGTTCTGGGCAAGAGATCAAAAGTTTAACACCTGCCTGAGCCGCAATGTCCAGCCCCTTTTTCATTGATTCAATTGAAGGGAAATTATCGATAACCAAATTTATCCCACTCTCTTTTAGCTCCATTAATCGAACCAGGTTAAACTGGTCCATTGGAATAAAAGCATACGCATTGATTGGCATGACACCCTTCGATGTCAACCGCTGCTGACCTTGAAGCGACGTACCTAAAAGCAGGACTAAAGAAAGTACCGAAAATATCCTTTTCATGATCTACTTTTTTTCTGTTGGGAACATATAGATAGCGGCATCACCAGCATCTAACTCTAATGCATTTTCGTAGGAACTGGCTGGAACCACTGTTCCATCCTTCAGAACTTTCTTCAGCGTTTCATCACCTGCTACAGTCAGATTAATTGAGGCAAGGTGATTTTTATTCACGATTATAGCAAAGCTATTTGACCCATTTTCCAACACAGAAACCAGTATTGGTTCTCCATTACTCTCTAAAACACGAATTGCTTTTGGCAAGGCCGTCAAACGAATTGTTCCAAGCGGAATCATCCCTTTGCTTGAATGCCGAACAGAGAGCACCTTAGCGCCCATGAAAACACCAGACAATGCTTTAATCTCTTGACTCATCAACTTCACCCGATCATATACCACACTCCGTTTTCCAGTAGCGGTAATAGGAGCGCCACGCTGATCTTCACCCGATGGCGCATTCGTAGAAGTGGCCGACCAGTAGGTGAAATATTGTATTCCTTGCGCACCATAGGCCAAATCGCTGTAGACCTGAAGTCGCATGGCCGCCAAAGTCTGAGGCGTTAGATGATCTTCGTCATAATTTGTACTAAGTGCAAAAGCCCAAAATGGCAATCCACTATCTCTGCCTTCTTGAGCAATCTGCTCCAAGTTATTATACCATGTTTTTGAGATGCGCTCTTTTAAGATTGGATAATAGTCGAAAGAGATAAATTGCACTGGGATCTGCTTGGTATATTCTTTGATATAATCGATGTATTTTTTTGTGCCAAGTTGAGTTGAATCGGCATGATTCGGAAAAAGGTTGACATAGCAATAATGCTTCTTATCCATCGTTTGAATTTTCCGTGCCCATTCACCAAGTCCCTTGAGTTGCCCAAAGGAGGGTTCATCTTGAAGGTGATAACCAGCAATAGCTGGATGATTCATAAATCGCTTTACGGTTTTTTCTGGATCAGTTCTGAGTTCAGGACATGATACGACAATTTTAACACCTACTTTTGCTGCTATATCCAAAGCCTTTTGAACCACCTCAGCACTCGAATATCCACTGAATGAGTAAGTTATTCCATCATCTTTTAATTCTTGAAAGCGTTCCAAGGTGATCTGACTTTCAGGAATGCTATACCAAGCTAAGATTGGGATCTCACCTTTAAAGGCAATCTTCTCCTGTGCTTTAGAAGTTCCGATAAGCAAACTTAAAAGCAGGGTTAATACCAATGAATTTCTCATTCTGATTAGTTTATTAGTTAAGGTTTCAAAAAATTAAAACTCAACGTTCCTCTGTGATGACTGACTCGTTTTAAGAAGATTAATTTCCCAAAACCGATGATCAATCCGTCACAGAGGAACGAAGAGAAAGCTATTCGATAAACGACCGATCAGCTTATGCAGCAGCCTGACTTTTCCTTACAAAGAAAGAGACCCAAAGGATGTAAAGCATACATACACCAACCACAAAGATACTGGCAAGCGGTCCGAAAGTTGAGCTCACATAACCCATTACCAATGGAATAACGGCTCCACCTGAAACAGCCATAATCAATAATCCAGAGATCTCATTTGAACGTTCTGGCATTTTCGCCAAGGCCAAAGAGAAGATGATTGGGAACATATTTCCAACACCTAATCCGATGACAAAGATGAAAATATAGGCAACCGTGATTGTTGGAGCTAAGAAAACGCCTACAACACCAGCAAGTGATAATAACGCAATTAAGAATAGGAATAAACGTGGTTTGATCCAGTTTAAAATAATTGCACCCAAGAAACGAGAGATTGTCTCACCTGCGAAGAAGCAGCTTATGCCATAAACAGCTGTAGCCATTTCGATGCTATATTTTGTGATTAACACATTCGCAATATTTGTGTTGATCGCTACCTCAGCACCTACAATCAAGAAGATCGACAGAGCCATTAAAGCCACGAAACCATTTTTCAAAAGACTTAGACAAGAAGAGAAAGAAGCTGGTTTTCTATCTGGCTTAGATTCTGTGATAGGAGTCATAGAAAGCCATAATGCACCAAGTATAGATGTTGCACCGTAAACGGCAAGTACCAGTTTCCAGTCGCCATACTTAGTCGCCAAGAAACCAGCGATTATAGGACCTCCAAAGGATACAATAGCCTTTACAAACTGAGACGTACTCATGTAACTTGCCAACTTGTCATCTGGAGAGACATCTTGCAAAAGTGGGTTCGCTGATACCTGAATAATGGTGTTTCCAATACCCAAAAGGATAAAAGAAGCTAGCATCATCTCAAATGAATAATGGATAAATGGAAGTCCAAGACCAATAGCCTGCACCACCATACCAATGTTCAGCATATTACGTTTGCCATATTTATCTTGCAATACGCCCACTGGGACAGCAAGGATAAAGAACCATAGCAAGACCATCATTGGTAAGAACTGGGCCATCACATCAGACAGTTTGAAATCTTGTTTCACATACCCAGTGGCTACACCGATAATGTCGACAAAACCCATAATAACAAAGGACAAGAATACCGGAAGTATTTTTCGAAGATCAATTTTTGAATTACTCACAATTTTAAGTTTTAGATAGTTAATAAGGTTATTGATACACTAATTATTCTGCCTACTCTTCAAGAAGATTTACCTCTTTAATAGAACCAGAATTCAATTTAACACGCAAAGTTTTTATTTCATTTGGACGGAATGAACCACTCCATTTAAGGTTAGCAAATTTCAGATCAACCTTAGCTGTGGTTTGAATACCAGAGGTCTCCACGCAACGAAGGATGATATCATTCCCATGCTCCGACTGTTTAACTGCTGATATAATAACGTTTGGCGCATCAACAGAAAGGAAAGATCCCGATTTTGGCATCGTTCCCGTGTGAATACCTTGATAGGCAATTAACGACGGTGCTGCAAACTCTTCAGCAATACGAGGAATATGTTTCTCTTGCCAAGTTGAGCTATGAGGCACTAACAATAGTCGCATCGTTTGAATGCCTTGATCCATCCAAAGGTGTTCTGCTTTCATATCCAATACACGTGGATTATGGTGCGCATAGACCGCTGAACGAGCAATGGAGATCCGAAGGTCGTTGCCAGATACGCTATAACCATATTTAGCATCATTGAGTACGGTAAGTCCGAAGTCTTCACCACTCCTTTTACCGCTAACATCCAACCATCTCTGACCTGGCTCTTCCTCTCCATTTGTTGCACGAACGATATGTCCATAAGACGTTTCGTAGGTAGCCACTGGCGAAGTAACATCAACAGGAAATGAGAATTTAAGCATTTTCAGATGCTCGTGCCAGTCGAGTGTAACCTTAGCTTCTAGGTTCGTAGATTCTGCATAAAGTGTCCAGTCGATGGTTAAAGTAGATGCTCCATAGGTAGAGACTACACGCAACGTCGACCTCAACGGTCCGTCTTCTAACATCTTGATCGATGCGTTACCGAATGCTCCAACTTCGGTACTGTATGATTTAATATCATGACTCCAAGTATCGCTAAGATCCTCAATAACGACGGCTTTACAACCGGTATCACCACCAACAAAGAGTTCTTTGCCAGTTTTCTTATCGAGCATGCTAATATTTCCGTTTATCGAGAAGCGAACTTTAACAAATTCATTTTCTAAGGTGTTCTCATTCACACGTGAAGGTACCTTTGGAACCAGAGGCTCAGCGTCGAACAAACGAATCTGACGATAGCCCATCGCAGGGATAGACGCATTAATGATTAACTTCTTACGACTTCCAGTCTCCGATGAACCACTAGTCCATTGATGATACAATGGGGTGCCTTCATTATCCTCTACACGAGAAGATTTATGCATTGTTCCCCAGTTTAGATCGTACTCCAAGTTTTGACGAACATCCCAAGCATGAGGATTAAATACTACAACATATTGTGATTCTGGATCTTCAGAAGCGATATGCGCTTCTAATCCTTGTGCCGCAATGTAAGTAGCCTGATGAGCTACGTCACGAGCATAACCGTGTCCATCGTTTGCGGTTGCCGTATGATCATATAGTGCACTTCCTGCAGCACTATCGTGGAATTGCAAGAATAGTACCCGTTCCCAAGCCGTTGAAAATTCAGCTTTCGGATATCGAGCACCCCAGACAATAGAACCAATAGCTGCGATTTTCTCAGCAGTTGTAAGGGCAGCTTCCGACTGACGGTTGCCTTTCTTAATGGATGATTCAGCGGTATAGCAACCCCTAGCATGATGCTGAAGGTCGTCTTTTACCACTGGTATTTTTAGGCTCTTATCGGCCATCACCTCTTTGAAATATTGTTCGTTGGTACTAAACAAGATTTTAGGAGCATCTTTCTCTTTGCTAATTTCAAGAATTGAGCGCATGTTTTCTTTTGTTGCGCCACCGCCATGATCACCAGCGCCATAATAACCCATAAATGTTTTCATGGGTTGGTCGCTATATCTCTCCATAATCTGAGTTAGTCGGTTACGTACTGAACCGCTATCTCCATAACCGATCTGTATGCGGTAGGTTAACAACTGTGTTCCATCAATACCTTCCCACCAGAAAAGATCAGACGGAAGTGTTTTTTCGTGAGGTCCAGGGCGCATGAATACATAATGATCCATCCCTTGACCTTTCAAAATCTGAGGCAACGTACTCTGGTGACCGAATGAATCAGGATTATACCCAATAGTCGCTTTATGACCTAATAATCGTTGATAAGTCAACTGTCCATATAAACCTTGTCGCACCAAAGACTCACCACTTGGAACATTGATATCAGGTTCTACCCACCAACCGCCAACGATACTCCAGCGACCTTCATCGACGCGTTTACGGATCTGAGCAAACATCTTAGGATCATTTTCTGCTACCCATTTATAAAACTGGGCTGAACTAGCCGTAAACTTAAAATCTGGATTTTCGTTCATCCGATCTAAGGCGGACTTGAACGTACTATATACGACAGAAATACCTTCAGACCAAGGCCAAAGCCAAACTGGATCGATATGTGCATTGCCGATCATATGAAATTTGTATGCTGTCGCATCTGCTTTCCAAGGCAAAACTTTAGTGAGGTCGTCCGCACGAATATTCGTGGCTAAGCCAAAAGCCAACAAGGCAGATCCTGCCCCTGCTCGGCCGACAAAAGACCTACGAGAAATACCCTTATTTCCGTCAGAATTGGTTTGATTGTTCATAGTCATATTGTTTAGTAGTTATGTTTAGTCTTTTTGATTTCCGAAAAAATGATGTTCAACCATTAGGCATAAGATATGATACACTGGAAGATGGAGTTCTTGCACAAAAGCGGTCCGCTTTCCAGGTACATTGATTAAGATATCGCAATGAGGTTTCATTTTGCCTCCTGTTTCACCAGTAAGTCCAATAACGACCATATCCATTGCTCTAGCTGTTATTAAGGCATCGATAACATTCTGAGAATTCCCAGAGCTACTAATCCCAATAATCACATCACCTGGCTTCGCATAACCAACAACTTGCTGAGCAAAAATAAGATCAGCATCGGTATCATTAGCGACCGCAGTAATCAGTGCACTATGAGCGGTTAAAGAGATGGCAGGCAAACCTTGTTGCAGTTTCTCACCTAAGTAAGCACCTCGCTCGCCGGAAGAGGAAAGTAAACGCTGTTTCAACGAATCGGACACATGTCTTTTATTCTCAAATCCCTTCATCAGTTCACCAACAATATGGTCCGAATCAGAGCAGCTACCTCCATTACCACAAAGCAAAACTTTTCCGCCTTGCTCGTAGCATTTAATTAAACTCGCAACAGCCTTACTAATCTCACCTTTTACCGTTATCAGCTGAGGATAACGAGTGATCAGTTCTTCTAAAAAAAAGTTGATTTCCACGAGGGTTTAATTTAAAATTTATCTTCATAAATAGCTACACACAATGCCGCATAATCGCCGATCGACTCACCTAATTCAGCAGGCTTTATCTGACAAACATCAATCGCAGAAGGGATCGCTTCTTGTTGTAAAACCTGATCTACAATTGGCTTAAAGAATGACTCATTACGGGCATAAATACTTCCAATAACGATACATTCAGGATTTAAGATATCAATCAAGATCGCTAAACCTTGACCAAGATGCTCCGCTGAAGTGTGCATAATCTCGTATGCCACTGGATCGCCACCTTGAGCAGCAATGGCCACCATCTTCGTATCAATCTCGTTAATTTTATCTAATGTTGGACAGAAGTCCACCTTTTCGTTGTTGGCAAGACGTTCTGTGACAATTTTCCGTGCCAGCTGAGCGATACCACCGCCGCTACAAAATCCTTCAAAAGAACCCGCTTTCCCAAAACCTACCGGGCCAGTTTTTGCCAATCTCACATGCCCCACTTCACCTCCAAGATCATTGGTGCCACTATAAAGCCTCCCATTCAGAATTAGGCCTGAACCCATACCCGTTCCGAAAGTCAAGAAAATCATGTTTGAAGTTCCTTTCCCTGCACCCATAAGCCATTCGGCTAAAGCACAAGCATTGGCATCATTCTGGATGGCGCACTCAACGCCAAAAGCATCACTAAAAATTTTAGTGATTGGCACACTATCCCAACCCGGCAAGTTTGGTGGAGAATAGATCATTCCAGTTTTCGAATCCAATGGACCGCCGCAACTAATCCCAATACGTTTAAGATTACTTGATGAGAACTCAGCTAAAAGGGAGGTGATATGCTGTTTGAAATCAGCTAATATCGCTTCATATCCCCGCTTAACTTTCGTTTCAAAGAAGATTTTTTTCTTGATTGTGAAGTTGGAATCTCCAACAACTACAGCACATTTAGTGCCGCCAATATCTAGACCCAGGTAGATATCCTCCTGTATTGGATTCGTTAAAGCCATGTTATTTTTGTTGAATTACTAAATCGTTTTAGCAAAAATATAAAAATTTTACGATCCGCAAGATTTTCGAATAATTAAATCGGTCTTCAGGATAACCTTCTGAATTTTAGCATGATTATCTGGGTGTTTAATCTCGCCAAGTAGGATCTGAACAGCTGTCTTTCCAATCTCTTTAAGCGGCTGATTAACGACTGTTACAGGGCTAACGCAAATCTTATAGGCATCTGGATTATCGAAACTCACAATGGCAATATCGTCTGGTATTTTCAATCCTAAAGCTGATATACTCTCAATGCCATTGATGCCAAGTTTACTAGTCGAGAATAAAATGGCGTCGACTTTGTTTTGGCTGTTTTTCGTGACCAAATCTTTTACTGCTTTAGCAACCTCTTTATTCTCATGAGAGAACGGAAGCACCTTGATTAGACTCTCCTCCACCCGAATGCCCGAATCACGCAACGCTTGTTTATAGCCTTCGGTACGTTGGTGCATATTGACAAGGTCAAGATTAACTGTGATATTGGCTATTCGCTTTCGTCCCATGCGCAGTAGGTGGTTCGTCGCACGATAAGCGGCATCAAAATTATCAACGGTTATGTGGTTGCATTCTATCTCAGGAAAATAGCGATCTATTAGCACCAACGGGACATTTCCTAAGGCCAAAGCTCGAATCTGATCCTCACTATCTTTCGGTGGCGAGATGATATATCCGTCCACCTGACTTTGCTGCAACATCTCAATCTGCTGCCTTGATTTCTCTGGATTTTCATCTGAGCTACAAAAAATCACACGGTAGCCAAATTTAGCCGCCTCTTGCTCGATCTCTCGACCAAGTATTCCAAAAAATGGATTCGCAATATCTGCAATGATCAATCCAATGGTATTAGTCTTTCCGGTTCTTAAACCTTGAGCAATCCGGTTTGGTTGATAGTTTAGCTCCTTCGAAACTGCAAGAACCTTTTTGCATATCTCTTCACTGATTCGAAATTCCTTCCCCTTTCCATTTAAGACAAATGAGACTAAGGTCTTGGAGACCCCAAGATGCAGTGCAATATCGTTAAGTGAAGTTTTTTTCATTTTTTCAATCTGATTTTAGAAGATATGATCAATACTTTTGATTGATCAATTCACTACTCATCCAGTTTAATATTAAAAAATCTTAATGCAAAACATAGTTCATCACATCGTCATTCGACTTAGACACATCAGGATCTACGCCAATACCTGCAAGGTTCTTTCCATCAGAAGTATAAAATTCAGCATCTGCCAAAACTAGGTCGAATTCCTCATTGATCTCAACGTTTTCAGTTAAGAATGTAGATCCAGCTGTTTTCTGACCGACTAATGTTGCCAACTTCTTATTTTTCAAAACAGAGGCGACCATCTCAGCGGTGTGCGAAGTTTTGCCATCGACCAAGAGAAAGACTTTTCCCTTAAAAGATTCTTCAACTGGCATAACTTTGATAAATCGCCCTTGTTCATAAATCAGTTTTCCAGTAGAATATCCAGGATCAATAAAACTCTTAAGCGATTTAGAATAGTCATAACCAGTAGGTATCGTTTTGTTTACATCGCTCCATTTCCGCGTCAGATAAGCACCCGCATCAAAGCTCTGATGTGCCACATAATTGAGCATTAAAAAAGCAGTATTTA
>CAIUAN010000020.1 GCA_903897145.1 uncultured Bacteroidia bacterium
AAACTCAGGATCTGTCCAAATATTTGTTTTTGGTCGTAACATAATCAAGTTGCGGCCTACAAGACTAACTTGTGCGCTCTTAATCGCATTGCCACCAAACAATTGCTTAACTGGTACATCATAACTTAAGGCTACCTCACGAAGTTTCCAAAAAGCTGCACTAGTTACATAGGCTTTTCCTGTATTGTGATAGTCCGATAGTACCCAGAAATTACGACCAGCATCTGCAACTACCGCAGTTGTATTTGGCGTATAAACACCTGGGGAAGTTTCAATGACTGATCCTGGGATCACAAAGGATTGACGACCATTCAACGCTGAGTTTTGTGAAACCCCAGTGAAATCAAGTGCCTCTCCAATATGATTGTTGATCACGTTCCCTCCACGGTATTCAGCTACTGCAGCCAGACGGAATCCTTTGTAGTTAATATCTGTATTGATTCCTAAGATATGGTTTGGATTACCATGTCCATATTGAACAAGTTGTGTGTTCTTTGATGGTAAACCAGTTAATCTATCTACAATGATATTTCCTTTAGGGTCTCTCAAAACATCGGTTACTTTGATGGCTGGGAATTGCTCTCCAACAGTAATGTAAGAAGATTCAGCAATTGGAATCTCATTAAGTCCTGGTAGAATGGATAAAACTTTTGATTCAGTATAAGAATAGTTAAATCCTCCATTCCATTTTACATCTCCAATCTTTAGAATTGGGGTAAACTTCATGTCGATCTCTAAACCTTTATTTTGAAGCTCTCCAGCATTAATTAAAGCACTGTAGAATCCCGTTGTTCCTGAAATTGTTGCCGGAATAGTCTGGTCTTTGGTGTTTGTTTTGTAAACGTTGGTTTCTAGATGTATCTTGTTATGTAAGAAGCTCATCTCAGTACCAAATTCAATCTCAGTGGTTAACTCTGGTTTTAATTTTGAGTTGCTTAAGGTGGTGCTTAATGCAAATCCTGAATTACTGCCGTAAGGGAAACCTGAAGCAGCAGGATAGGATGGTAAAGTACCATACCAATCAGTCATCGCAATTTGTCCGGTTTTTGACCAGCCTCCTCTAACTTTTAAGAAGGATAGAACAGGATTGTTAATGATCGATGGAAGCATTTCAGAAAGAATTAAACTACCATCAGCCGAAGGATAGAAGAATGATCGATTGGCTGCAGTTAAACGTGAATCTAAATCGTTACGACCAGTTACATGTAAGAATGCATAATTCTTATATCCTAAAGTGATATCGCCAAATACTCCAACTGAATTACGTTGTTGCGTTGCCTGAGCTACACTTGGCTCACCAACACGGTTACTAATGTTGTATAAATTTGGAATCACCAATGCGCCTGCCGCATCGTAAGTGGTTTCGTATTTCTGCATATAGATTGAATTTCCAAGAATACCTTTAAAGGTAAAGTCTCCAAATTTCTGATCTACTGTAGCTAAAAGGTCATTAGTTAAAATCATAGTCTGCCGCATCTGGTCACTAGAAAAACCTGAGTAAGGTGATAATTGGCCCATATGACCTCCGCTCCATGGATCAGAAGCAGAATAGCTATTATAGATCGCTTCATCCTTGTGGTTGTGATTGGTAATCGCATTGAATACTAAACCAGAACGGTTTGAAAGGTCAAGCCACTTAACCGGTTTGAACGATAGGTTTACTGAACCCAACACATCATCACGCATTTGTTTGTTCCGGGCATGCTGAATTTGCCAGTATGGGTTTGGATAATAAGCATTAAAATAACCATCTAGCGTTGCAAATGGATTGTTTACAATGTCTTTGTATGATGTAAGTGGTACTTGTGGAGGTGTGTTTAATACATTCCAATATACCCCTCTACCTTGGTACATGTCACCACCCGATACGTCAGTAGCAGTTTGTGTAAAGCTAATGGTGTAGTCAGCACTAAACTTACCATACGTTCTGCCAGCAGATAATCGAGCTCCAGTCCGTTGGTTTTTATCACCAGGTATTGTACCTGTTGTTCTTACATCTTGAGCCGATAAGTAGAAATGACTATTTTCGTCAGAACTACTGATTGAGATGTCGTTCTGCATAGAGATACCAGTATTGAAGAAGTTCTTCTTTTGGTTTTTTACATTGCTGTAAGGGACCATTTGGTAAGAACCATCAACAAGTTTACCCCCTAAAATAACCATTTGACCATTAAACTCTGGTCCGAAACTTTGATTCTCATATGAAGTATAAGGATCAGTATTGCGATCTGGACCAAGCCACATGGTGTAGTTTGGATCTGAATTTGTTAAGGTCTCGCCTGAACCAGAACCAAAACGTGTTTGTAATTCAGGTAAGTAAGAGATTTGTTCAAAATTAGTAACGTTACTAATCTTAACAGTCATCTTCCCTTTTTCACCTCTTTTAGTTGTTACGATAACCACCCCGTTCGATGCGTCGTTGCCATAAAGTGCGGCTGCCGAAGCTCCTTTTAAGATGTTTACATTTTCAATGTCATTTGGATTAACAGAGTTTAGGTAATCAGCACTTACTGGCACCCCATCTAAAACGATCAATGCTTGGTTACTTGCCAAGAAGTGTCGGTTGCCACGAAGTGTCAGTTTGGTGTCAGGGTTAACACCATTATTAATGGTATTGATCTGCAAACCTGAAACTTTTCCCGATAAGCCGTTCATTACGTTGGCAGCACCAGCTTGTGTTAAGTCAGCATTGTCGACTGTCGCAGTGGCGACACCCATCTCTTTAGGTTTTCTTTTAATACCCATAGCGGTAACAATTACCTGATCAACAGCAAAACTTTCAGCTTTCAGCTTGACATCGTAATTATTAGATCCAGTTAATTGCACATCAGCAGAGGCCATCCCAACGAAGGATATGGTTATTGCTTTTGCATCTTGTGGAACTTTCAAGTTAAACTGCCCATTGATGTTGGTGACAGTTCCAATGGTTGTTCCTTTAACGACGACCGAAGCACCTGGAATGGAACTTCCATCTTCGCCTGAAGTCACAACACCTGAGAGATCTCTGGTCTGTGCAAAAACCACTTGCAATCCTATGAACCCCAGGAATGCAAGCAATAGCGAAATTTTCTTCATAGACTAAAATTTAATGTTTAACAATTATCAATTACAAAAAAAAGATTCTCACTTATTCGATGCTAGGATCGTTTAAGTGTATGCTTAAAAAATAAATAGATGTTTTTATGGGCGTCTTACTTTTTAAGCACCCCTTGGTAATGTCTTATGCTACCTGTAAAGCCTAAATAATCTGCAAACTAAATTGAGATTTAACACTTAAATACTTAATACATCTGAACCATGTACTATGTAAACATTAAGCCTCAATGTAATCTAACTTAAAGTAGAAATTGATTTCGATACACTATTAACTTCTATAAGCTACCTGTAAATCCACCAATTAATACAAACTGAATTAGCACTTCTCTTGCTACCTGTAAAAATTATTACAATAAGATCACAGAAGTGTTAATTATCGTTAAGAAATACAAATATATTAAAAGGATTAAATTACACAATACTCAAAAAGGGGAATAAAAAATTATTAATGCAGGGATTACATTAATTGAATGAAAATTGGCTCAAACTATTCTTGTTAAGCATTTATTGTATAATGCTTTATGTGATCTTTTGTTTCCGGAATGTTAATAAATAGAATCAATAAAAATAATTCTATAATTCTATTAATAATTGATCTAAATGGCTAATATAAGCAGTTGTTGTCTTAGTTGATGTAATTTGTTTGGGTGGTAAAAAAGGAGGGGTGATTGTTTTTTGGAGGTTTTTTTTGTCAATTTCACTTGAATTAGATCCACTAATGAGGGTTTTAATGTGTAATTCAAGTTGGGGATTGAAATAAACTTGGTCGATGCCAAACTTGCTGGCTCCAAGGATGTCGGTATCCCAGTTGTCGCCAATCATCAAGGTGCTCTTTTTGGGCGCATTCATAGACTTTAAGGCATGCTCAAATATCTTACGTCCTGGTTTTGATGCCCCAATCTCTTCTGAGATAAATACTTTTCGGAAGTATCTTGTGATATTAGATTTTTTTAATTTGTCGTACTGCACTTCCGTAAACCCATTTGTTATAATAGCTAACTCATATTTTCCGTGCAAATAATTGAGTAATTGCAGGGCTCCGTCGATCAGTTTGTTCTGATTAAGCATCTCGGTAAAATAGGTCTCATTGAGTAATGCTCCGTCAACCTTGGGGTCAATCCCAATGCGTGCAAAAGCGGCTTCAAATCGCTGGATGCGTAACTCTTGTTTTGTCCGTTTCCGATTACGATATAGCTCCCATAGCCGGTCGTTCTCTTCGCTGTATATCTTGAAAAATAGGTCGTACGATCCGATCTTATCTAACAAATTCAACTGACTCAATGTCGCGAACAGTGCCTGGTACGAATTGGAGGTGAAATCCCAAAGCGTATTGTCTAAATCGAAAAATAGGTGGGTGTATTTTTTAGAGCTCATCCAGAAATTGCAAATCTTTAAACCTCAGTCTTCTATTGTGTCTAATGTGTTTTTCCTATTTTGTCTATTGTGTTTTTCCTATTGTGTCCTATTGTGTTTTTTTTCTTTTTTTTCACCACATTAGGCACATAGGCCACATAGAAATGCACATTAGTATCTATTGTGTTTTTCCTATTGTGTCCAATTGTGTTTTTCCTACTGTCTCCTACTGTGTTTTTTCTATTGTGCCCTATTGTGTTTATTTTCTTTATTACCACATAGGCACATAGTTCACATTAGAAAGCACATTAGAAACTATTCATCATCCTCGTCCCGGTCACTCGATTTCAGATTTGGCTTCCCTTCCAGGACAATGACAATCTCACCTTTGACAGTTTTCGATTTAAAGTGAGCCAGCACTTCCGTCACTGTGCCCTTGAAATTTTCTTCAAAAAGTTTCGATAGCTCTCTGGAGACTGAGACTTTTCGGTCGGCTCCAAAATATTCACTAAACTGTTCAAGGGCCTTCACTAGGCGATAAGGAGATTCGTAAAAGATCATGGTGCGCGTTTCGTCAACTAGCTCTTTTAGCTTCTTTTGACGTCCTTTCTTTTGCGGCAAAAATCCTTCAAAGCAGAAACGATCACTTGGAAAGCCAGAATTGACTAGGGCGGGGACGAATGCCGTAGCGCCAGGAAGACATTCAACTTCGACACCCATATCGAGGCAGGTTCTGGTAAGCAAAAAACCCGGATCAGAAATCGAAGGTGTCCCTGCATCCGAGATCAATGCAATATTTTCTCCCGCAAGAATTCTTTCAGCTAGATGAGTGACCGTCTTGTGTTCATTGAATTTATGATGCGACGATAGCCGTGTCTCAATCTGGTAGTGCTTTAATAACACCGAAGAGGTGCGCGTATCTTCAGCTAGAATAAGGTCCACTTCTTTGAGCATGCGAATCGCTCGAAGTGTCATATCTTCTAGATTCCCTATTGGCGTTGGTACAATATATAGTTTTCCCATTGTTAGATTGAAAAGCGACGTTTGACAAGGATCAGAAATTTCTGACTCGCCTCATTCTTCGTCCATTTAAAATTCTTTTTTAGAAACATTACAGCCTCCTCGATTGAATTGAGTTGGTCAATATCCTGAATCGCCTGATCAAAGGCACTACTCTCATTCGCAAACAATTCATGTATAAATAGAAATCGGTCGTTTATGCCAATCGCATCAGCTATCTTAGGAAGAGGTATTAGGGGATAACCTATGTCAATTTTTTCTTGATCAAGAAATTCTTCAATTACGATTGATCTCTTTTCAGGCTCTGCAGCGGAAGAAGTCTTTGCTTCTGGAATTTGTGCTGCAATCTGTTCTTGGATATTTAATTCTGTGTCGTCAATGGAATGACTTGGAGTATTTTCCGAAATCATAGCTTGTTCAAATCGAATCTCTTCGATTTCCGCAGCTTCGATTTCCTGATTTGGAACTAAATTTACTGGGGCTTCAGTTTCGCGCACAGTTTCAAGGATTGGCTCAGCGATGGCTTTTTGCAATAATTCTAGCTGTCTAGTTAAGGCATCTGCTTTAACCAAGGCTAACTCAACCTCCTCGGTTGTTGGCTTCAGGCTGTTCTCAAACTCTTGCACGATTCCATCGAGATTAGAGAGGTCGTCTTTGATAAGTTTTAACAGTGTTTTGATCTCCATGGCTGTTATTTTTTCGAAAGTAAAAATACAAAAAATCCAGTTGATTAAATTTCGCTATTTTTGTTCTTTGATTGCGCTTCAACCGAATAGAACACTTTTTGCTAGATTGTGTCTTTTGGTTGATAGTCTGAACAATCTTATTTGGTTAAAGGTATGTTCCCGTATACGTTAAAAGATATTTTTGAAGTTATTGGAGGCCGAATGATTGGCCCTAAAGACGTGCCTAATTCTGTCATTCGATTTTTATCATTCGATAGCCGCGCAATACTCGCGGGCAAGGAAACCCTGTTTTTTGCTTTGAAGAGTAATCGGAATAATGGGCACCGTTTTATTAACGATGCAATTGGCCGTGAAGTCACGATGTTCGTGGTTGAGGAACTTCCTGAAAATTTACAAGCTGATCAGCGCATTCAATTTATTGTCGTTGCTGATTCATTGGTCGCACTGCAGAAGTTGGCTGCATTCCATCGTGCTCGTTTCGATTATCCAGTCGTTGGTATCACAGGTAGCAATGGGAAGACGATCGTTAAAGAGTGGCTAAGTGAGATTCTTAGCCCAGAGAATAAAATTGTCCGTAGCCCGAGAAGTTATAATTCTCAGATCGGAAATCCACTCTCTGTTTGGCTTATGGACGACCGGTTTGATTTAGCCATTTTTGAAGCTGGGATAAGTCTTCCTGGAGAGATGGAGCGATTAGAAGCTATTATTTGTCCGAGCCATGGAATTTTTACTCATCTTGGAACAGCACATCTCGAGAATTTTAGCTCTGTTGAAGAGTTAGTCCACGAGAAGATAAAACTATTTAAGCATAGCTCTTTGATCGTTTATTGTAGCGACATTGAACTGCTTGAAGATTGCTTAAAAACGGCAGAATTTAAAAATAATCCCAAGTTTTTCAGATGGTCTGAATCAGACCCGAGTGCTAATTTACAGATCATTTCAAAACAGAGGCATGCCGAATTCACAGAGATAATCGGAAAGTTCGAATCGAATGAACTTCGTATTGAGATCCCATTTTTCGATGACGCAAGTATCGAAAATGCAATCCATTGCTGGGCTTATGCCTTGGCGGTTGGTAGATCAGGCACCTTGCTTGCCGATCGTTTTAGAAAGATCAATCCTATTGCAATGCGTCTTGAATTGAAAAAGGGGATCAATGGCTGCATGATCATCAACGATTCCTATAATTCGGATACCGCATCATTGGTTAATGCACTCGATTTTATTGTTCAACAATCGGATGGGAAGAATAAAAAATGCACGGTGATTATTTCTGATATTCTTCAGTCTGGAGAAAATTCATCGTCGCTTTATCGCGAAATAGCCGATTATATCGAGATGCGAAAGATTCATCGCATGATCGGTATCGGAACAGAAATAAGTCAGTATAGTCAGATCTTTAATGTTGCTGAGAAGGTTTTTTATACCTCAGCTGATGAATTTATTCTTCATTTTAAAGAACGTGATTTCAACCACGAGGTTATCTTGCTGAAGGGTGCTCGTTCGTATCGTTTTGATCGGATCTCATCACTGCTTCAAGAGAAAGCTCATCAAACGGTTATGGAGATCGATCTTGATGCAATGGTTTACAATCTAAACTATTACCGCTCCAAGCTTACTTCAGGAACCAAAATAATGGCCATGGTGAAGGCTTTTTCATATGGTACGGGTTCGATTGAAGTGGCTAAAGTTTTGCAATATCAAAAAATTGATTTCTTGGCTGTCGCGATAGCTGATGAGGGTATTGAACTTCGAAATAATGGTATTGATGTCCCTATTGTTGTGATGAACCCGGAGGAGCATAGCTTTGATGCCATGATTGAGAATCGTTTGGAACCCAATATTTATCGCTTCGAACTGCTCGAGAAATTTGATGCGGCTTTAAGTCGAAATGCGGTTAATAATTTTCCGATTCATCTGAAGATGGATACCGGGATGAAACGCTTAGGCTTTGATAATGCGTCAGAAGTAGAAAAAGTGGCTCGTTATATCCTTGATCGGAATACGATGTATATTCGATCCGTATTCTCTCATCTTGCTGTTAGTGATGATCCTTCAAATGATCTATTTACAAAGTCCCAGTTTATTCAGTTCATAAGTTATTGTGATCTCTTCACCAATTTATTTGACTATAAAATTCTTAGGCATATTTCTAACTCTTCAGGAATTGAAAGGTTTCCTGATCTTGAATTAGATATGGTTCGATTGGGGATCGGATTGTATGGCGCAAGTTCAAATTTGCAGGGTGTGTTGCACAATGTAGCAACATTAAAAACGACCATATCTCAAATTCGCACAGTAGACGCAGGTGAGACAGTTGGCTATGGTCGCAGAGGGATCTCCGATCAGCCAATGACTATTGCGGTCCTTCCAATTGGTTATGCCGATGGATTAAATAGGCGCCTTAGCAATGGAGTAGGGAAGGTTGTGATAAGCGGAGTGAAAGTGCCGATCATAGGGACTATCTGCATGGATATGTGCATGGTAGATATTACAGGTGTGGAAGCTCACGAAGGTGATCGCGCAGTCATCTTTGGTGAGGAGCTTCCTGTAGCTGAAGTTGCGGCTAACCTCGGCACGATATCCTACGAAATCCTGACTTCGATCGGTCAGCGTGTAAAGCGTGTTTATTTTAAGGAGTAACTGCAGATCAAAAAGGCTGGCCTTCCGTTAGATTGTCCCCTGGCGCACCAAATCCGCTTGAAGGAAAATCGTGTAAACCACCATTTGAAGGTTCGTAATTCATTTTTGAACGATAAATAGACTCCTTCTTACCTTCGCTAAAATCTTCTGGCATCGTTCCCATGGAGACTTCCTCTAGATTTGAGAACTTAGCTAACGAGGCTTTGAAGGCTAGCTGAACATCTCCAACAGACCCATTTCTATGTTTGGCAATAATTATTTCGGCTACTCCTAACAATGAATTGCCATCCGCATCTTGCGTGATGCCATAATATTCAGGGCGGTGAATAAACATAACCATGTCGGCATCCTGCTCGATAGCCCCGGACTCCCGAAGATCTGAAAGTTGCGGTCTCTTGCCATCGCGCGATTCAACTGAACGATTTAGCTGAGAAAGGGCAATTATTGGAACATTAATCTCTTTGGCAATTGCTTTTAAATTCCGTGAAATAGTACTTACCTCTTGCTCTCTATTGCCTTTGACATCGTTGCCCGCTGTCATAAGCTGTAAATAATCGACAATAACGATTCCGATATCATGCTGCATCTTTAGTCTTCGGCATTTTGCTCTGAACTCAAAAATAGATAAGGCAGGTGTGTCGTCAATATAAAGAGGGGCATTCTCAAGATTTTTGATCCGTCGATTAAATAGCTCCCATTCCCATTCCTCTAGCTTGCCACTTTTAATTTTCTCAGATCCTAGCTCTGTCTCTGCCGCTATTAACCTTAGCACAAGCTGCATCGATGACATTTCCAGTGAGAAAACCGCCACTGGAACTTGTTTTAAGACAGCCATATTACGAGCCATCGAGAGGACGAATGCAGTCTTTCCCATTGCCGGTCGTGCCGCAACAATCATCAAGTCTGTATTTTGCCATCCAGATGTTATCTTGTCAAGCTTGTGGAATCCGGAGGCAATGCCAGATAGACCATCTGGTTTTTTCGCATTTTCTTCAATTCTCTCAATCGCTTCACGTAGCAGCGGTTTGATCGGCTGTGATTCTTTTGAGATATTCCCTTCTGTTACCTTGAACAGCGAGGCCTCGGCATAATCAATTAAATCGTCAAGATCCATGGAATCATCAAACGATTTAACTTGAATCTCAGAGGAGATGCGAATTAATTCGCGTTGGATAAATTTCTGCGCAATGATTCGAGCATGAAACTCAAGATGAGCAGCTGAAGCAACTCTACTGGTAAGTTGGGTGATATAGATCGGTCCACCCACCTCGTCAAGCTCTTGTCTATTCTTTAACTCTTGGGTGACCATCAGCAAATCGATCGGCTTTTCATTGGCCACTAAATGCTGGATAACCTTGAATATTTTCTGGTGTTCTTCCTTGTAGAAGCTCTCAACTTTTAAGATTGCGGCAATGCCAGTAAATGCATCTTTCTCAAGCATTAAGGCACCTAATACGGCCTCCTCAACTTCAGGTGCCTGAGGCGGAATTTTCCCATATTGAGCATTTAACTGTTCAACGGTCATTTTTGGCTTCGGCCGATTTCTAAAGTTATTTGATTCCGTAGGCATGGGTATAAATTACTCGAGATGATTTGTAATGTATTGTATGTTAGGTTTTTATATTGAATTCGATGTTGTTAGTTAGTCTTTAATAACACCTTTTTTTTGTTGACGGAAAATACATTATTTCCATTTATAAATTCAAGTTAGATTGCCCTAGAGTGACGTTGCCATCAATTCTATCATGAGCATGTCGTCCTGATTCAATTCATTGACGGGCTGAATTAATTTATCAACATCTTATGAACTGCGTTATACACAAATTGAGTATAACTTTTAGGGATGGTTCAATTCGCTTTAATCCAAGCTATTAGATTCTGTCATTGATGATATCTGAGAGTAAGTCAGTAAGACTTAACCCCATGGCTGCAATCTGTTGGGGTATAAAGCTGGTGGCTGTCATTCCTGGGACTGTGTTTACCTCGAGGAAGTAAAAGGTGCCATCTTTCAAGATATAGTCAACACGTACGATGCCGCGGCAATGACAAAGGTCGTAGATTTGAGCCGTGCGAGATTGTATTTTAAGTGTAAGTTCTTCTGATATCCGAGCAGGAGTAATCTCTTCGGCCATACCTGGTTTATATTTCGCTTCGTAATCAAAGAATTCGTTCTTGGGAATAACTTCAGTAACCGGAAAGACTAATTTGCGCTCGCCCACTTTAACCACCCCACATGTAAATTCTTGTCCTTCGATGAACTGCTCAATGATAACCTCTGGACTCTCTTCCAGTGCTTTGTTGACCGCTTCTACCAGTTCATCTCCCTTTTTAACTTTAGAGATTCCAAAACTTGAACCTCCTGCGCTTGGTTTAACAAACAATGGAAGGCCTAAGGTCTCAACAATTTGTGCAGCGCTATATTGTTCTCCAGCAAGCAATCTTACCGATTGAGCCATTGGTATATCAAAACTTCTGAGGTAGTTATTGCAGAAAAATTTATTGAAGGTTAGAGCTGCTGCTTGAACATCACAGGATGAATAAGGGATCTTAAGCATTTCGAAATATCCTTGCAAGATCCCATCTTCACCAGGTGTGCCGTGAATGATGATGTAGGCATATTCAAACTGATGTTTCTCTCCCGCAAGGGTAAAGGAGAAGTCTGATTTATCAATTGTAGCGATTTGGTCGTCTCCATCAAGGACAATCCATTCTGTCCCTTTGATGCGCACTAGCCACGGGGTGAAGAGCGATCTATCGATGGCTTTTAATACGTTTGCTCCACTTTTTACGGATACTATATATTCAGAGGAGTCTCCCCCTGCTACTACTGCGATAGTTTTTGTGCTCATAGTTAAGTCTATTAGTCTAACTCTCTATTGGATATATAGGTGCGCCACTTATTAACTAGCTCTTCTAGCTTCGAGGGCAATTCAGAATCAAAAATAAGTTCATTTTTTGTAACTGGATGCTCAAAGCCAAGAATTTTAGCATGCAGTGCCTGTCCTGGGATCAGTTTAAAGCAATTTTCGACAAACTGCCTATATTTGGTAAAGGTTGTCCCCTTTAATATTTGATTTCCACCATATACATCATCATTGAATAGTGGATGACCAATGTATTTCATGTGTACTCTAATTTGGTGAGTCCGGCCTGTTTCGAGAATACATTCTACGAGGTTGACATAGCCAAGTCTTTCTAGCACTCGATAGTGTGTTACTGCCGGCTTGCCGCTTTCTCCTTCTGGAAATACCGTAAATACTTGTCTGTTTTTTGCGCTTCGACCAATATTTCCAACAATAGTCCCTTCGTCTTGTGCCAGATTACCCCACACCAAAGCAACATACCTCCGTTTGGTTGTTTTATTGAAAAATTGAAGTGCGAGATTTATTTTTGCTAATTCAGTTTTTGCAATCACTAATAAGCCAGACGTATTTTTGTCTATTCGGTGAACAAGGCCCGGTCGTGGATCATTGCCCCCATAGAGTTCAAGATTCTGATATTTAAAGACTAATGCGTTGACGAGTGTGCCGCTGTAATTGCCATGCCCTGGATGGACAACGAGTCCTACGGGTTTATTAATAACCATCAATTGTTCATCTTCAAAGACCACATCCAACGGTATATCTTCTGGGATAATTCGCAATTCTCGTCTTGGATAGTCGAGCATTACGGTAATTTCATCACCCGGCTTGATTCGGTAGTTGCATTTTACAACGTTGCCATTGGCAAAGATGCTTCCGCTATCAGCAGCAGCCTGAATTCGATTTCGAGAAGTTCCTAGCATTCGATTGGCAAGAAACTTGTCAATCCTTAATAATCCTTGTCCCGGATCAGCCGTGAAGCGGTAATGTTCAAACTGCGTTATCTCTTCTCCAGAATCATCTAGTTCATCTGCATCTTCGTTGTAATTGTCTTCGATCATTAATGAACGGGTGTTTTTAATGCGGTTGAATCAGTCGCGGTGGACCTTGGTCTAAGCCATAAATCGACTGATGTACCTGACATAACTCGTGTTAATGAATCATGTTGTGGTAATTGTTTATAAACGATCGCATTTAAGGTATCCGCTAAGGTTAAAACGGTTTGATCGTAAATTTTGGACCCAACTGATAAGGAGCTACTTTTTAAAATAGACTCCGCTAAGTTCAGGTTGAGTGAGACAACGTCAGGAACAGTAGATTCGCCTCCACCCATTTTCCGACCAACAACAAGGTCGATGGCAGATCCATTTGCTAATTTTGAGCCAGCAATAAGTTGCTGTCCATTGTATTTTTGTTCTAAGACCAGATCGTCAAATTCCGATGTTTGCAGAAGAATATTTCCGAGGGCAAAACCTTTGGATTCAAGCAGCTCTTTGGCGTGACGCATGGAGACATCTGTTAGCTTGGGTACTTCAACTTGCTCAGGCGAGTAGGAGGCAATGGTGATCGCGATAAGTCTGTTGGGTTTAATCTTATGCCCTGATGGCGGATTTTGAGCAACCACTGTTCCGGGTAACGTATTCTTATTGAATATCGAGTCTTGCACGATAAAACGAAAGTTATTCTTATTTGCCTTGTCCTCTAATTGTTTTAGAGTTAGGTTTTTTAGATCTGGAGTTGGAAAACTCTCTGCGTGATTGGTATATAATGAAAGCATTGACAGTGTTATCCAGATCAGTGCGATCAAGAGTAAGACTGCAGCTCCAATGTTTTTAAGAAAGATTTTGTTCGTGAACAATTCTTTTAAGCTCATGCTGATTTATTAAAGTCGATTGAACGACAACAAAATTAAACAGAATATTCCAATAATGAGGCAAACCTAATTTCTGATTCGATAGTCTTTAGAAGAGCTCGGTCGATCGTTCATTTGAATATATCTACACTGCAGCTATAAACACAAAAGGTAAAGAACATCGTCCTTTACCTTTTGTGTGAAATTGCGAAAACAACAATCTTCCTATCTCTTGTGGCGAGCTTCGTCAGATACACTTAGCTTCTTGCGACCTTTTGCACGACGCGCCTTTAAAACCTTACGGCCATTAGCGGTAGACATTCTTTCGCGGAAACCATGTTTGTTTCTCCTTTTTCTGTTCGATGGATGAAATGTTCTTTTCATTTCGCAAAAATATTTTATTAATTAAGATTACTTCTTGTCTAAATTGGACTGCAAAGTTAAGACTTTTTTCTTTTCCCGCAAAGCAAAATTCAGTTTAGACTTAAATTATTTCTTTTTCTTATCTATTTATTGGGAGATAGATCACTTTTTTGGTTTCAAAAAAGGGCTCATTAAAGAAATTAGAGATCTCTGTGACCTCAATAGATGTTTTAAATTTTTTTATTTCTTCTTGGAAATCACCACCTTTAAGATAAATGATCCCATTCGGACGAGAATTAAGTGGCTGCCGTGCAATATTCTTTCTGACCATAGCCACGAAATCAGGAAATGCAGTGACTGCTCTTGAGACTACAAAATCAAATTCTTCTTTGACATCCTGCACTCTGGTGTGTATTGCCGTTATATTTTTCAGGCTTAAGCTCTCGCTGATCGCTTGCACAACAGCTATTTTTTTCCCTATTGAATCGATAAGGGTAAATTGAGTCTCCGGAAATAAAATTGCCAATGGGATACCCGGGAAACCACCGCCAGTGCCTACGTCAAGAATTTTTGTCCCTGGCCTAAACGAAATCATCTTTGCAATTGCTAAGGCATGGAGGACATGCTTTTCGTATATTGAGTCAATATCCTTGCGCGAAATAACATTGATTTTCTCATTCCATTCGTGATAAAGTGGTGAGAGCATCTCCAGACGGTTGGTCTGTTCTGTAGTAAGAAGTGGGAAATAGTGTAAGATCTTTTGCATGCTTCTGACCCCTTACCACTTGCGTTTTCTGCGCGTGATCAAGTAATTTATGGATAGCACGATATTGAAAATTAAAACAGTAGATCTTAAAGCAATTAGACCAGGGAAGAGTTTTCTCTCTCCGAGGCGTTTCATGCCAATAACTCCCCAGATCAGTTCCATCAGAATTTTAAAAAACCAGATTCCTGAGATCCACCATCTCAGCGGCGAAAGAACAACAAGTACAAGCATTGAAATGTCAAAAATTGCACGACTATAGGTGTTAATCCACAAGAAAAGACGCTGCCCAATTGTGAATTTCCGCTTCAGAAGAAGTTGTTTTTGCTTGTAGTTTAGCTCGTCGTCCCAATCGGTCTCACCTAAATAATCAATTGCAGATCCCTGATCCATCAAGAATGTTGAATTGATTCGATTTGAAATCTTGTTGATGAATAACTCATTTTCACTGAATCGAGCGTCTAAAACTGCTGCGAAACCTCTTAGATTGAGGAAATGCTCCCGTCTATAGGCGATATTCAGATCACTTATCGGCATCGGCAAGCCTAATAATCTTGCTGAGCCATAAAGCATATAGGAATCAAACGTCTCATATTTAAAGAATTTCTGCATGGAGCCTTCGGTATTGGCGTGTTTGATAAATCCAAATACAGCTTCTGTATTGGGATTCATGCCAACCGAGAACGATTTTAGCCAATCTTTCCCGCTTACTCGGCACAAAGGGTTTAGGAAGATCATCCACTCTTTTGTGGCTGCCCTAACGCCGATAGTAATCACTAAAGCATTTGGAAAATCAGTTTCTTGAATTATTCGACTAGTCTTGAGTTTGTTAGATTGAAGCTTAAGTTCAGATAGATACCATTCAGTACCATCGGCCGAACAATCATCAACGACCACAACTTCAAAGTCAGGGTAATCCTGGCTTAGCAAGGTCGGAATTAATTCTTTAAGATGATCTTCGTAATTGCGTGACGGGATAATAATAGAGATTGAAGGGAAATGGTCCTGATTTTTCTTCTTCCTTTTTCTCAGCGTATTAATAGCTGTTAACAGTTGATAGAACAACTGTATCAATAACGTGAGTCCAAAACAAAGTAAAAAAACTAGTTCTGCAGTTCCAAATGTAAAGCCGCTTATTTCAATCATAATTTAATTCAACGAAAGTTCCCAAAATTACAAATTGGCAGCCTAACATTTATCCTTTTTCTGATTTTTTTCACATTTCTACTTATTCTTCTTTAATAACTATCTTTGTGACGCGAATTTATTAAAATGAAATTTACACTTCAAAGTAATACGCCGTTATCAAAAGCACGGGCAGGGAGAATAGAAACGGATCATGGTTCTATCGAAACTCCAATATTTATGCCTGTGGGCACCATTGGCTCTGTAAAAGGTGTTCTTTCCAAAGATCTTAAAGAGGATATTAAAGCACAGATTATTCTGGGTAATACCTATCATCTATACCTTCGTCCAGGGATTGATATTATTGAACAAGCTGGAGGGCTTCATCGTTTTATAGGCTGGGATAAGCCAATTTTAACAGATAGCGGAGGTTTTCAGGTATTTTCTCTTGGCGATATTCGAAAACTTACCGAAGAGGGAGCTAAATTCCAATCGCATATCGATGGTTCAAGGCATCTTTTTACCCCCGAAAATGTTATCGATACTCAACGAACGATTGGTGCTGATATCATTATGGCATTTGATGAATGTACACCTGGAGATGCCGACTATTCCTATGCCAAGAAATCATTGGAGCTGACACAGCGTTGGCTGGAGCGTTGCATCACACGTTTTAATGAAACAGAACCTAAGTATGGCTACAGTCAATCTTTTTTCCCGATTGTACAAGGTTGTGTTTATCCTGAACTGCGCAAGATTGCAGCGGAACATGTGGCAACCTTCAATTCGGATGGCTATGCGATCGGAGGGTTATCGGTCGGTGAGAAAGAGGCAGACATGTACGAGATGATAGAAGTGGTGAACGAGGTTTTGCCTGAAGATAAACCACGCTATCTTATGGGTGTCGGTACACCGGTGAATATTCTCCAAGCTATCGATCGTGGCATCGACATGTTCGATTGTGTGATGCCTACCCGCAATGGTCGAAATGGTATGCTATTTACCCAAAAGGGGATTATAAATATTAAGAACAATAAATGGAGAGATGATTTATCCCCAATCGATCCAGATGGCACATCTTATGTTGATCATCACTATTCAAAGGCTTATTTAAGACATCTTTTTAATGCCAAAGAGATGCTTGCGGCCCAGATTGGAAGTATTCATAATTTAGCGTTTTATCTTTGGCTCGTTGGGGAAGCTCGGAAGCAAATCCTAGCTGGAACTTTCAAAGAGTGGAAAGAAGTAATGGTTAAGCAATTAGCTCATCGACTTTAAAAAAGTTATTTAGTATACAAAATAAGGAAGGACAAATGGTCAAAAGATACATACAACGAATAGACCAGTATATCATTAAGAAGTACTTAGGGACCTTCTTTCTTGCTATTGCTTTGATCATTAGTATCTCAATAATCTTTGATATCTCTGAGAATATTGATGATTTTATCACGAAGAATGCTCCACTTAAAGCGATAGTTTTCGATTATTACTTGAACTTTATCCCCTATTACGCGAATCTTTTTAGTGCCTTGTTTACTTTTATTGCGGTTATCTTCTTTACCAGCAAGATGGCTTATAACTCGGAGATCATTGCCATCTTAGCGAGTGGCGTTTCCTATAAAAGATTGATGCGCCCCTATATGGTTGCCTCTGGAGTGATTGCGCTGATGTCATGGATCTTAGGAAATTTTGTGATCCCGTCTGCTACCGAGGCACGTGTTAATTTTCGAAACAGATATATTGACAATGAGTTTGTTAATGTTGATAAGAATATCCATCGTCAATTAGAGCCTGGGATGTATGTGTATATGCAGAGCTATAACAACAAGTATGATGTGGGATATAAATTCTCTATCGATAAGTTTGATGGCAAGAAGCTGGTAAAAAAGCTTATGGCTGAGAGTATTAAATGGGACAGAGATAAGAAGAAATGGACCATTCAGAACTATTATCTGCGTGATATGTCTGGACCGCAAGAGGTTGTGACTACTGGGTTAGTTAAAGATACGACTTTGCGTATGCTGCCGTCTGATTTTGGACAACAGAATTGCAAGGAAGAGACAATGGGCTATTTTCAAATAAATAATTACATCGCCGATCTAAAACTTAGAGGCGTTGACAATGTTGCTCGTTATGAGCAAGAAAAATATCGTCGTACTGCCGGTCCAATAAGTACTTTTATTTTATCTGTTATTGGAGTATCTTTAGCTTCTCGTCGAATGAGAGGTGGTCTGGGTGTTCAATTAGGAATAGGTCTACTTTTAAGTTTCTCCTATATTATGTTTATGCAGGTATCTACCATCTTTGCGGTTAAAGTTGGCTTTAACCCATTACTTGCAGTTTGGCTTCCGAACTTTATTTATGCTGGAATAGCTATTGGCCTCTATCGTTGGGCTTCTAGATAGATCAGTGGTCTTTTCAATCTGTACTTTGATATAGATATAATTACTCGTTGTTTTTATTTCCGACTTTTGTTTTTTGAGCTTTAATTAATTGTACTTTGTAGGAGTTGTTCCGACCCAAAGTTTCCAATAGCTATTCCGATTCATTTATTCATCTTATAAAATTTCTGTATGTCATTTAAACGAAACATTCTAGAGTTGCGTAAGCGAAAAAAGGAAGCCCAGCAAGGTGGTGGAGAGAAGGCAATCGAAAAGCAGGTTGCGATGGGCAAGAAAACTGCTAGAGAACGAGTTAAGGCTATTTTAGATGAGAATTCATTCCATGAATACGATCTTTTTGTCGAGCATACCGGACGTGATTTCGATATGGATAAAAAGATTCTGCATGGTGATGGCGTAATAATTGGCACTGGAACCATGTACGGCCAGCCAGTTGCAATTTACGCGCAGGATTTTACTGTTTTTGGCGGTTCGCTTGGTTTAATGCATGCTCGCAAAATAACTAAAATCATGGATCACGCGTTGAAGATGCGCGTGCCATTAATCGGAATAAACGACTCTGGAGGAGCAAGAATTCAAGAGGGCGTTAACTCATTAGCGGGATATGGTGAGATATTCTACCGCAATACGAACGCTTCTGGTGTGATCCCTCAAATATCAGTTATTCTTGGACCTTGTGCAGGTGGCGCAGTGTATTCTCCTGCTTTGACAGACTTTGTTTTTGTTGTCGAGAATATCTCAAAGATGTTTATTACTGGTCCAGGAGTTATTAAGTCAGTGCTCGGAGAGGAGATATCCATGGAAGAGCTTGGTGGTGCGATGGTGCATAGCGAGATTTCTGGCAATGCCCATTTTTTTGCAAAAAGTGAAGATGAGTGCTTCGAACAGATCAAAAAGCTAATCACCTTTATTCCTTGGAATAATGCTCAAAAAGCACTTCGGTTTCCTGCCGCTGAGCCACTTGCTTCGGCAAATATCGAAGAGATCGTTCCAAATGATCCTCACCTGCCTTATGATATTCGGGATGTTATTCGAGCAGTCACAGACAACTCTGATTTCTTTGAGATTATGGAGTACTTCGCACGCAATATTGTCATTGGCTTTGGCCGTATCGATGGCAATACTGTCGGTTTTGTTGCAAACCAACCTATGTATTTAGCTGGTGTGCTAGATTGCGATAGCTCTGATAAGGCAGCCCGCTTTATTCGCTATTGCGATGCTTTTAATATTCCAATTGTCACACTTGAAGATATGCCAGGTTATCTGCCTGGTGTCGATCAAGAACATGCAGGTGTCATTCGTCATGGCGCCAAACTTTTATATGCCTATAGTGAGGCCACTGTTCCTAGGGTTACTGTAATCATTCGAAAGGCATATGGCGGAGGCTATATCGCGATGAACTCGCGCCACTTGGGTGCAGATTTTGTCTTTGCTTGGCCGACAGCTGAAATCGCGGTTATGGGTCCTGAAGGTGCCGCAAATATCATCTTTAAAAAAGAGATCGATGAATCTGAAAATCCAGAAGAGACACGCAAGCAAAAGATACAGGAATATAAAGATAAGTTTGCAAATCCATTTGTCGCAGCTTCAAAGGGGTATATCGACGAAGTTATTGAGCCTTTAGAAACTAGAGCCCGTCTAATTCATTCGCTTGAAGTGTCTGCGAGTAAAGTCGACACTCGTCCATTACGGAAACATGGTATTCCACCATTCTGATTCACTCATCCAATAATCTTAATCCCATGACAGTGAACGAAAAAGAATTTCGCCCATTTCTTCTTGATCAGGTCTCTTATCTGACTCTGACGACAAAGAAATTTGAAAACCGAAAAAAATGGCAGCCATCAAAACCGAAAGAGATCTGCTCGATCATACCTGGCTCTGTAATCGAAGTGCTTGTTACCTCAGGTCAGAAAGTCAAATCGGGGGAGGTGCTGTTGACCCTCGACTCAATGAAGATGCATACGAAGATCGAGATGCCCTATGATGGTGTTATTAAAGATGTATGCCTGGCAAAAGGTGATCGGATACCTAAGAATTTTATAATGATAACGATCAAATAGAGTTAGCTCTTACCGTTCAATCAAAAACAAAAGGGTTTCTCAATGTAGAGAAACCCTTTTGTTTTTTTTTAAGATATTTTTTGAGTTGGAAAATTATTTCTTCAATAACTTGTAGTTCAGGATTCTCCATTTGTGCAGTCTGTATCGTATCGATACATTTAGGACCCCTATGCCATATTTGACACTCCGCAGAAAACTTATGGATGAGGCTTCTTCAAAATATTTCGTTGGACACGTGATCTCGGCAATCTCATAGCCAGCACTAAAGATTTGAGCGATAAACTCATTGTCAAAAATAAAATCGTCAGAATTACTTTGGTAGTCAATGCTTCTCAAAACATCGGTGCTAAATGCTCGATAGCCAGTATGGTATTCCGATAGTTTTTTCCATAAAACGATGTTTTGGAAAAGCGTGAGAAAGCGATTTGCTACATATTTGTAAATAGGCATTCCACCTTTTACCGCGCCAACACCTAAAATACGACTTCCAAAAACTACAGGATAAACACCGTTTGCAATGAGGTAACACATCGAATGTATCAGCTTTGGAGTGTATTGATAATCTGGATGTAGCATGACGACAATATCGGCTTTAATCTCTAACGCTTTATTGTAACAAGTTTTCTGATTGCCACCATAGCCTTTGTTGACATCATGCTTAATGATATACTGAATGTTGAGGTTCGCGGCTACATTGGATGTTTCATCTTTACTGTTGTCATCCACCAGGATAATGTAATCAACAATATCTCTTGGAACTTCATTGAGAGTGATCTCAAGAGTCTCAGCGGCATTGTAGGCCGGCATTACAACTGCAATTGTCTTATTTAATATCATGTGTAACTATTTTATCATTTTCTCTAATAGAATAAAACCGCCTTTTCTCTCCTTTACTTCTAACTGAGGATACTTCTCTAAAAGCTCTTTCTCTTGAGTCGATTTTGCTACGAAATATATAGGGCGATCCGAATTTTTTTGAAGTAAAAACTCCTCCTCATCACAATTAATACAAGCTCTATTTGATTTGTTCGAATAAAATAAATGAGCATAACTATAATAACCTAAGGGAGATATCCAGACTGGTTTGTCTTTAAATCGCTCCATGAAAGCTATTGCTGGGGCCTGAGAATATTTCTCTATTTTAGGAACCACAAAGATCATTAGAAGCAGCACGAATGCCATCGTGCTTGCAAAAATAGCAATCATTTGCTTAGTTGAGTGCCATCGAATTATTGAAGTGATTAACATCACGCCCAAGAAAATTCCAATTAGAAATTCGGCTCCAGTCCAAACTATCGCGCGATCGATGCAGGCAAGGGCAAAGTCGTCTTTGATAAATGTTTTTAAAGTGTCAATGGGTATGGTCGTTGCAATTAGTTGGAGCAGGGCAGGAACAATTGCGTAAAAAAGTCCAATGACAAGAATTAATATTTTGTTTGTTTTTGTTAAACGTTCTCCCTCGAAACATATTCGATAAGCTTGAAGTGCAGCTAGATAGCTTAAAGGAAAATAGCATAGCGAACTGTAGTGGACTATTTTTGTCTGAACTAGCGAGAAAATTGTCAAGACCACAAAAAACAGTACAAGCATCAGTCTTCGAAAATCATTGTGATCATTTTCAGCCCTAATAAATCCGCTAATTGCCAAAATTGAGGCTGGGAAAACACCGATAAAGAGAACGATTGGATGATAGAATATACTACCTCCATGACCCGCATCCTCCGTCTTCATGAGTCGGAGTTGATATTTGAAAAAGTCATAGACCAACTGTCCATTGCCAATTAAAACCTGATAGATATGATAAGACCCTCCGCAAAGGATTAACACAAGTGCAAAAAGAGAGACATGCGATATCTTAAGTAGGTGCCATTTGCGCTCAATGGTTAAGTAGATTAGCAGTGTAAGTCCATATAAAAGAATGGCTGCTGGTCCTTTTGTTAAGACTGCAAATCCTAATATTAATCCTGAAATTAGTAGGTTCTTAATACTGGTTATTCCTGTCGCTCTTTGTTTGAGATAAAGGAAAACAAAATAGAGTGCTGAGAAAATAAACAAGTTGAACCAAGGATCAATAATGCCTGATTTAAAATAGAGAAATGGCAATAGTGAAGTGCCGTAAGCTGTTGCCCAAACTAGTCCAAACTTAATTCCTTTAAGGCTTTTACCGATCTCAAAAAGAATAATCAAAGTTGCAATACCACAGAGTGCATTTGGGAAACGCGCAGCAAATTCATTAATCCCAAAGACTTTCATACTCAATACTTGCATCCAGATAAACAAAGGCGGCTTCTCCCAGAACGGAATGAAGTTAATTGTCACGGTGTTGTAATTTCCCGTGACGATCATTTCACGCGCTGACTCGGCAAAATTTATCTCATCCCAATCGAATAGGTGAATCATTCCATTGAAGGGCAGAAACAAACATAGCCCAGCAAAGACAATTAAGAGTCTAATCTTATTTTCGAGAGTCAAATTATTTATCATGACTTCTGGCCTCGCGAGAAAAAACTTGGTTTGTACTTGATATGCTTATCTCCCCATGCTCCATTTAGGTTTAGACTTAAATTATAGCAAAGTAGTGTTATGATAACACCTAGTGTGGCCCCTCCAACAACGTCTGCAGGGAAATGTGCCGACAGATACATCCGCGAATATCCTACAAAAAAGGCAACAATAAATAGGATGTATTTTGTTATTGGTTGTTTGGAAAGAATCGATAAATAAAGTCCAATACTAAATGCAGTTGCTGTATGCCCTGAAGGGAAAGTGCTTAGTATGGGTGGTTTGTATCCTGCTACCAAATGTAAGTAGTGGGTTGTGCCAAAATAGGCAACAGGTCGATTTAGTTCGGGAAAGATATGATCCTTGAGAATGCTAACAAGGATGGTTATGAGTAGGGTGATGATTAAGAATGTTAAGGCATCCCGGTATGAAACCCAGAGCAATCCAATGACTAGTATAGCAGCCAAAGTCCCGTCGCCTAAATAGGTGAAATAATAAAATAAAGTGTCTAGTAGTTGAGAATTTAGGCTATTGACGAATAGAAAGAAGGTCGAATTACCATATGCCCAAATGAAAGATAGGAATAGGAGACAAAACAGTACGTAGGGAAGTAGAAAACTTCTGTTCGCAAATAAAGTTTGTCTAATATGGGCTGATTTGCTCGATTTTAAAACCATTGCGCTAAATTATCTCGCAAATATAATACCCAATTAGTTGACAATCGAATCAAACACTGATTTATTTCAATTTTCTCCATGATAACCAAATCGAAGTAGTAATAGGTTTGCTGCTCCGGAGGTCCGTTTAAAGAATGTTTTGGGATGTTATTTATTCAGCGATTTATAACGATCATTCAGTCCTTTGGTGACATCTTTAGTGATGTTGTACTGTGCTGAGCCTTCAAGCATGCTAGAGCTATTCAGTATGATATCATATTTTTTAATCGCGTTGTAGCTTTTAATGTAGGACGAGATGCTGTCGACAATTTGCTGGTTGATTTGATTTTGCATCTCTGATAGCTTCTGAGTGAGCTCATAATCTAGCTTTTGAATCTCTTGCTGAGTTCCAACTAATCTTTCTTGCTCTTGCTTCGCACGTTCCTCAGTTAAGAAACCACCGCGCTGAACTTTTTCTTGAAAACTTGCTGCATCACGTTCGAATTTAATCCGTTTTTCAGTGTATTCTTTTCGGAATACCTCTTTCTTGTCTGTAAACTCCGTATTTAATTTCTTCGCTAATTCATAGGTGTAAAGCATGGAATCCATCTTAACATACGCAATGCTTAAGGAAGAGTTTAATCCTTTGGCTTTTGCAGATTGTGCTGATTGACCTTTATCTCCTCCTGTAAAATGAATTACATAAAGACCGAACACGGCCAGTGCTAAAATGATGTTTACAACAGTTGAGTTCTTCATAAAAAGCAGTTTTGGTTATCCTCCCTTGGGGATTTAGAGGTACAAATATAATTGAAATGTCGAACTAGAAAAAGGCTTTGATTAATTTTGTGTTAAGATGATTGCTCTTATGCATCAGTTTAGTGCTAAACTGGATAGCAATTTAATTCCGTTTTTAGATATATCAACCCAATTAGTCAATGAATGGCTTGGCTATTTGTGAGGAGAGTTCAATTCCATCTGATTGGTTTCCTCTATTTCGCTGGAATCGTCTCTAGCTTTTGTAGCTGTTTTGGTTTTAGCTTGATTAATGCATTATAGTAAGATAACAATAGGGTGCTTTCTTTGTTGGAAACTAATTCCTTAGTGCTTTGGTCGGTGTAAATAATAGGCCCATCATAGATAACATTGAACGTCTTATACCCAATAGTCGATATGCCTACTGAATTTTCCGGAGTCACTAGCATCCCTTTCCATTCGCTTCTCATCTGATTTATTTTCATCATGCTACGCGCATTCATCTCCGCATCATAGACCTGTGGGGCCTTGGTTAGTCCTTCTATAACCGCCTTGTCTACATTGTTCTGAGCTAACGCAGTCGCTCTCTCACCCGATTGAACCGACTTAACGATCATCGACGATGTGCTTTGTCTTTTCACAATGATGATCTCCGCTAACTGAGTTGATTTTTCGTGCATAAACACCCCCATGACGTATTCGTCTGAACTTAATGAATCGGGGATTATCACCTGGCTTGGTTGGTAACCAAGATAGGTAAACTCAATGGTATCATGCGATAAGGCATAGAATGCGAAGCGGCCAGTGTCGGTTGTGGAAGAAAATTTTGCATGATTGATGCTGAAACTGGCTAAAGCTAAGGGCTCTTTAGTCGTTCCATCAAATGTTACTCCCGTGATAAAAATTAATTTGTTTTTTTGAACTGAACGGTTTTGTCCACACACCGATGCAGCTAAGAAAATCAGAATTAAAGCTAACTGCATAAATAAACAGCTATTGTAATTTTTCATAACTGATTTAAATTAAAATAGTTTCATGATAAAGTTAATCCGTTTTATTTAATTTTGTCTCTCTTTTTTTGATTTGTTTAGACTCCTTGGCGTTCTCTTGAGTATATGTTTAATAACATCAAATTTTTTATCCTGCGAAATAAATAAAACATTAAGTTTGCAGAACGGATCAGAACAGATCATATCCTCCGTATAGCTCAGAATGAAATTTAGTTTTAAGCCAAATCTTGACTCTCGCGTATCAAAGGTTCAACAGCTCGTTGATTCATTGTTGCGTTCCATAAATTTCAAGATGCTTCGCGAAGGTGACGCACTACCGTCTGTTAATGATTTGATGAAAGAGTCTGGTTTGTCTCGCGACACTGTTTTTAAAAGCTATTCTGAATTAAAACGCCGGGGAATCGTTGAGGCAATTCCGAATAAGGGGTACTTTGTTACGCGTTCACAGAAGCAGGTGTTTTTATTTCTTGATACCTTCAAGGCCTATAAAGAGGTGCTTTACAACTCTTTTAAGCAGAGTTTACCTAAGAATGTAATGGTCGATATTAATTTTCACCATTACAATTACGAGCTCTTTGAATCGATTATTCGCAATAGCATAGGGAAGTTTAATTCCTATATAATCATGAATTTCGATCATCCTAAAATTCCTGCAATTATCAATGAGATTAATCCTGACAAACTGTTGCTTATCGATTGGCCCATAAATGCTGGAGCCGGTCAGGCTAGGGTCTATCAAGATTTTGGTGAGTCGGTTTATCGTTGTCTCGCTTCGGGATGGCATCTCCTTCGAAAATATACCGAGTTAGTTTGTGTCTATCCTGAATATACGTTTCATCCGGTTGAATCGGTTGAGAATGTGAGCCGGTTTTGTGAGGATAATAATTTAGAATGCAGTATATTGTATGATATTAACGATCTTGATATACAGATAGGAAAAGTCTATTTCGTATTTGAAGATATTGATCTTGCAGCTGTATTAGAGCAAGCGAATCGGAAGAAATTCAAGCTCCGTGAAGATTATGGAATTATATCTTTTAACGATACTCCGATGAAGAAATTTATCTCGGATGGAATCTCGGTGATATCTACAGATTTTAAATTAATGGGCCAGAAAGCTGCTGAATTTGCAATCTCAAATAACAAGCTTGATTATCTCGTTCCTACTGAATTAATTATTCGGGAGTCGTTATAAATGGCATAATACAACAGAACAGATTATCTAAATTTTCAATTTTTTGAAGCTATGTATCTATTAGGAATTGACATTGGAAGCTCTTCGGTTAAGGCTTCGATATTAAATGGGGAGAGTGGACAGATTATGGGTTCATCGTTTTTTCCGAAGGCCGAGATGACCATTGTAGCCACTCAGTCTGGATGGGCAGAACAGCAACCTGAGTTATGGTGGGACAATTTGAAATTGGCTATCTTAGAGGCTAAACGTCTGTCGAATGTCTGTGGCGATGATATTGTGGCCATTGGGATATCTTATCAGATGCATGGTCTAGTGCTAGTTGATAAAAATCAACATGTGCTGCGCCCTTCTATCATCTGGTGCGATAGTAGAGCCACAGAAATAGGAAGAAAGGCATTTGAGCAAATTGGCGACCAAGCTTGTTTGCATTCACTGCTTAACTCTCCAGGTAATTTTACCGCTTCAAAGTTGAGATGGGTTCAAGAAAATGAGCCTTCACTATACGATAAGATCGATAAGATGATGTTGCCTGGCGATTATATCGCGATGCGATTGACTGGTGAGATAAAAACAACAGCTTCGGGATTGTCAGAAGGTATTTTTTGGGATTTTAGAAAGAATGCTGTTTCAGATCTTGTGATGGATTATTATGGTTTTAATAAGGATTTGATTCCAGATCTAGTCGAAACTTTTGGCGTGCAGAGTGTTGTAACCTCTGCTGTTGCAACTGAACTTGGATTAAAAACAGGAACTCCGGTCTCTTATCGTGCCGGAGATCAGCCAAACAACGCTCTTTCGCTGAACGTATTAAATCCTGGGGAGATAGCTGCCACTGCCGGCACATCTGGTGTGGTGTATGGGGTGAGTGGTGAAGTTAAATATGATCCGCAATCACGGGTTAATACCTTTGCGCATGTGAATCATTCAGCAGAAGCAAATCGACTAGGTGTGTTGCTATGCATCAATGGGACTGGGATTTTAAATTCGTGGATTAACAAAAATGTAGGTAATAAAAGCTTCAGCTATGAGCAGATGAATGCATTAGCTGCGACCGTAGCTGCCGGCTCTGATGGATTATCTGTTTTGCCATTTGGGAATGGTGCTGAACGTGTATTGGGAAACAAGAATATTGGAGCTCAATTTTGCGGGCTTGATTTGAATCGGCATACACAAGCTCACCTCTTTAGAGCGGCTCAAGAAGGTATTGTCTTCTCGTTTAAATATGGGATGGAAATCCTAAAAGGTATTGGCATTGAAGCTAAAGTTATTCGCGCTGGTCGTGCTAATATGTTTCAAAGTGAAATCTTTCGGGATACTTTGGCAACAGTTAGTAACGTTTCCATCGAACTTTACGATACCGATGGAGCAGCAGGTGCGGCACGTGGTGCGGGTGTAGGCTCCGGTTATTACGCCTCCTTCAAAGAGGCTTTTGCAGGGTTGAAAAAACTTGATCTGGTCGAGCCAAAGGCATCTGAGCAGGAACGAGTTGGAGAGGCCTATCAAGTTTGGGAAAGTAACTTAAAGAAAATATTATAAGATCAGAATTGATCAAATATATCCTAAAATAACTAGTTAAAATTAAATTATTATGAGCGTATTTATTGGCAAAAAGGAGTATTTTCCAGGTATTGGAAAGATAAAATTTGAAGGCGTTGACTCAAGAAATCCATTGGCTTTCAAATGGTATGATGAAACCCGTGTGATCAACGGAAAGACCATGAAGGAACATTTGCGTTTCGCAATTGCTTATTGGCATACTTTCTGTGGTGATGGTGGCGATCCATTTGGTCCAGGGACAAAAAGTTTTCCATGGGTAGGATCACCAGATCCATTGGAGGCTGCCTACAGCAAGCTAGATGCTGCTTTTGAATTTATCACAAAGATTGGAGCATCATATTATTGTTTCCATGATACAGATGTCGTTGGTGATGGCTCGGTTTTCCAAATCGAAAAACGGTTAAGCCAAGTGGTGCCTGTGATGCAGCAGATGCAGAAAGATTCTGGAGTTGAATTGCTTTGGGGTACTGCAAATGTATTCTCTAACCGTCGTTATATGAACGGAGCTTCAACAAATCCTGATTTTAAGGTGTTGGCTAATGCTGCTGTTCAAGTGAAAAATGCAATCGATGCTACCATTGCTCTTGGAGGTACAAACTACGTATTCTGGGGTGGACGCGAAGGTTATATGACTCTTCACAACACCAACACGAAAAGAGAACTTGAACACTTAGGTCGTTTCTTACAGATGGCCCGCGATTATGGTCGCAAACAAGGATTCAAAGGTTCATTCCTAATCGAACCAAAACCTATGGAGCCAACCAAGCATCAGTATGACTTTGATACACAAACGGTAACTGGATTCTTGCGTCAGTTTGGTCTTGAGAAAGATTTCAAAATGAACATTGAGGTTAACCACGCTACACTAGCTGGTCATACCTTCTCTCATGAACTTCGGATGGCTGCCGATGCTGGACTATTTGGATCAATAGATGCAAATAAAGGTGACTACCAAAATGGATGGGATACGGATGAATTCCCTACCAACATCTACGAAGTAACGGAGGCCATGATTGAGATTATTCAGGCTGGTGGATTTACCACAGGAGGTATTAATTTTGATGCGAAGACTCGTCGCGCATCTTCTGATCTTGAAGATATATTTATTGCACATGTTTCTGGTATGGATGTTTTTGCCAGAGCCTTAGTGATAGCTGATAAATTATTAAAAGAATCAGATTACTTGAAATTAAAATCTGATCGCTATAGCTCTTATGACGCAGGTAAAGGTGCTGAATTCGAAGCTGGAAAACTGAAATTTGAAGACCTTCGCGAGATTGCTTCAGAAGTTGGAGAGCCACAACAAATAAGTGGCAAACAAGAAAAAATTGAGCAGTTGATCAATTTTTATATTTAGACTCACTATATTAGCAATTCATATAATCAACCGTAGAGTAAATAACTTATCTCTACGGTTGATTTTGTATTTTCACGAACTAACTAACTCTAAATTATGGCTTTTATTGACACATCATCGAATAATTCTTCCTCCTCTTTTACGAAAGGAAATTCTCGGTACATCGTTCTGTTAACCCTGGTGGCAACCCTTGGTGGACTGCTATTTGGCTACGATACTGCAGTGGTGAATGGTGCCGAAAAATCATTGGTCGAATTCTATATTGCTAAAATTACGAATCCGGCAAATTTCGATTATGCCGTGAAAATAATATCGCAATATCGGTTAATGATGACCTTGGTCCTTTTTCTTGTATTTGCGATTATCTCAGGTCAGTTTATAAAGTTATTGGGTAAGAAGAGGGGGTTCGTGGCAACGGGAATTATCCTTGGTTTGTTGGCAATATGGATTACTAGTTTCTTGTCTAAATCAATTCCTACTGACCCTGAAGCTTTAAAAGGCTCAGTCGATACCATAAAGGGGTTTGTGATTGCAAGTGCCTTGATTGGATGTGTGATCGGTGGGTCTATTGCAGGCTTTGTCTCTCGCGCATTAGGACGAAAAAATGGATTGTTTATTGCAGCTGTGGCCTTTTTTATATCTGCTATTGGAGCTTGGAGACCTGAGCTTTTTAACGTTTTTGGTACGCTAGATGTATATTCGTTTGTTGTCTATCGAATTATTGGTGGAATAGGTGTTGGATTAGCATCGATGATTTCGCCGATGTATATCGCTGAGATAGCACCGGCTAACATAAGAGGTAAGCTGGTCTCTTTTAATCAATTCGCCATTATATTTGGTATGTTAGTGATCTATTTTGTGAACTATTTTATTGCAAAACAGGGCGACGAACAATGGCTGATAACCGACGGATGGCGGTTGATGTTCCTTTCAGGTGCTATTCCAGCTGGTTTATTTGTTGGCCTCCTATTCTTTGTCCCTGAGACACCTCGTTTTTTAGTGCTCAATGGTCAAGAAGATAAAGCACTTAAGGTACTTCAGAAAATTGCGGGTGACGATCAAGCGGCAGTCATCTTAGAAGAGATTAAGGGAAGTATACATGAGGCTAATGCCCCTTGGTTGTCATATGGCTTTATGGTCATTTTTGTCGGCATCATGCTCTCTGTTTTTCAGCAGTTTGTTGGGATTAACGTGGTTCTATATTATGCGGGTAATATTTTCCGAAATATGGGAGCTTCCACAGACAGCTCTTTGCTTCAAACAATTATTGTGGGGTTAGTAAATCTTGCCTTTACGGTGGTGGCTATCCTTACGGTAGATAAATTTGGTCGGAAACCTTTAATGATCATCGGTTCTTTAGGGATGGGGATAAGCATGCTAGCGCTCGGATTTACCTTTTTCTTTGGTCAGACAGGTGGTAACCTAACCCCACTACAAGGATATTCTGCCTTGGCCTTTATGTTAATCTATACTGCTGGCTTCGCTATGAGCTGGGGACCTGTGTGCTGGGTTTTATTGGCCGAGATATTCCCGAACTCAATTCGTGCAGCCATGTCAATAGCTGTTGCCGCGCAATGGATTGCGAACTGGGTGGTCTCTCTGACTTTCCCTATGATGAACGATAACATCTGGTTGACGAGTCAGTTTAATCATGGCTTCTCTTACTGGATCTATGGCGTCATGGGACTCTTATCCGCGCTATTTGTTTGGAAAATGGTTCCCGAAACAAAGGGAAAATCGTTGGAGTCGATGGAAGATTTATGGCTGAAAAAGCAATAAGCGATTTTATATAACTTTGGTTTCTGATTTTTGGGGATGCTGTTATTTTTGTTTTAAACCAAATTGAGTTGCTGTGGTCTAATCCAAATATAATTTATGTTTGTTACTTATTAAATTAGGTGTCTTAATTGATGGATGTTTCCATAATCATTGTTAATTATAGGGGTTGGCCAAGTCTTGTAAAATGTCTTGGCGCATTGTCAGCAATTGCAGATAGCCGTTTTTCAATGGAGATCATTGTCGTTGATAATAATTCGGATGATGGCATGTTCAACCAATTTCGAAAAAATTATCCTGATTTTATCTTTATTGAAGATGAGGGTAACTTTGGATTTGGACATGGATGTAATTTAGGTGCTTCGAAAAGCTCTGGTCAATATTTATTGTTCTTGAATCCCGATACAATAGCTTCTGCGGATGCAATTTTTGAGATGTTATCTGAAGTCAAATCTCGCAAACCTAATTCCATTGTCTCTTGTTTGCAGCAAAATAAGAATGGCTCTTTTGAGAAGCCCTACAAACGATTCTTATCCCCTTCAACTCTAACTGGATGGATGCGCGCTATAAACCGGGTAATTGCTGGAGAAGAGTCTAAGCTAGTTCCACAGACAGACCAGTATATTTATCCCGACTGGGTCTCAGGCTCTGTATTTATGCTAGGCAGGTCAGCCTATGACGATCTATGTGGCTGGGATGATGACTATTGGATGTATTTTGAAGATGTAGACTTGTGTTTTAGAGCAAGACAAAAAGGTGGTGAAGTTGTTGTGCTTAAGTCTGCGATCATCGAACATAATCACGGAGGCACAACTCGAATAAACAAGAAAGTTGCTGCATTAACAAAGTCTTGCGTAAATATCTCAAGACATTTGTTTATCTCAAAGCATGAAACGGGATTCAAAGCTGTTTATATGCAATGCTTCTTGGTGATTAATCATTTACTTTTAGGTATCCTTCCTGCTATCATGGGAGTTTTGCTTTTTTTTGTAGGGAGTTTGAATGTTATGTCTCGTACCTACGGACACCTCTTTAAATACTATCTGAATGCAGCCAGATTTCGTACATGGATCAGCCCCCGCTCCAAAAATTACAAAGGCTAAACAGCCGGTTGATACCTTTTTTCAGGACTCACTAAAGATCTTATTCCTTTGAATTTAGAACGGAATAGTACACCTTCATTATATTTTCTGCAACAACCTTCTCACTAAATCTCTCAAGATTCTTAACCCCTTTAGTAATAAGTTCTTTTTTTAGTTTCTCATCCGAGAGTAATCGCTTAATAGCTTGAGCAATTTCTGAAGAGTTGTTTGGGTCTATGTAAATTGCGCCCTCACCCCCAGCCTCAGGTAGGCTACTGATATTTGATGTAATAACTGGACATTGCGACGCTTGCGCTTCAATTACCGGAAGTCCAAATCCTTCAAAGAAAGAGGGATAAATCATGATCTCAGCCATTTGATAAATTCCTTGTAACTCTTTGTCAGTTGTTTCATGCAGTAGGATAACTTGGTCTTGCATGCCTGATGCCGATATGTAATTCTCGATTTCTGCTAGGCACTTAGAAGGTCTTCCTGCTAATACGATTGGCATTTTTATATTTTCTGCTTTGAGCGCCTTAAGTATGGCTAGCTGATTTTTCCGTTTTTCAATAGTGCCAACACTTAACAAAAATTTCTCTGGCAGGTTTAATTTAGTTCGGATGGTTGCTTTTAATTCTGAGCTAACTCTTTCGAGGAATAGCTTATTGAGTGTTTGATAAACGACTTCAATTTTAGAGGGTTCAATATTAAAATAATAGATTAAATCATTTTTTGTTTGGGCACTGATCGCAATAATCTTGTCAGCTCTGTTGCACGAATTAATAGTAATTGTTCTATACATTTTACGATCCAGTTTTTTGAAAAAATCGGGATGCCGTAAAAATATTAAATCATGAATCGTAAGTACAACAGGAACGCCAGTTTTTTTGATTCTAGAAGGGATTACATGACTTAACCCATGGAAAATATCAAGATTGCTTTTGTTGATTTCCACATGACTCATGTGTAGTCTCCAGTAAGAGTTAAAGTATCGCCAAAAAGCAGATTGGGGAGTGATCACTTCGACAGATTCTGGAAGAGAGTATAGGCTAGTGATTTTTGGTGCAAAAAGCTTGTATTTGTTTTGAGGAAAGTAAGTGGTTAAGCTGTTAAGTAGATTTCGACCATAATTACCTAAGCCAGACTCATTTTCAAAAATGCGCTTGGATTCATACCCAATAACTAAATTTTTATTCGTATTAATCAAAATTGGTCTTTTATAATTGCTGATTTTTATTTCTTATTCTAAAAACCAATGCTAAATTAACTTATAAAGTTCAATGTTGCTTATTTTTAATAATTTAAACAATTGTTATTTTTGCGTGTTTAATTTTAAATTGCATTCAATACCTAATCGTTATCTAGATAAAATTCTTCAATGAAAGATCAACACATGAACGAAATGCCTTTAATGAAAGAAGAAGAAGGCATCGTACTTTTCTATCCTAATATTCCCTCGAATGCGGTGGAGGAGGTAACCCAGGTTTTGCATTCCCGTTGGATTGGACAGGGACCTAAAGTCGCGCAGTTTGAAAAGGAGTTTGAAGTTCGTTTCTGTGAACAAAACACCGCACTTGCAGTTGGATCAGGAACTGATGCGCTACACTTGGCTTATATTTTAGCAGGTGTAGAGGCTGGCGATGAAGTTATTGTGCCTGTTTTTACCTGTACCGCTACTAACATTCCTTTCTTGTGCATGGGAGCGAAGATCGTCTTTGCAGATGTCGACCCCGAAACTTTAAATATCAGCGTTGAGCATGTCCGCAGACTAATTACTAAAAAAACAAAAGCTATCGTCTGTGTCCATTATGCCGGTCTGCCATGCGATATGGATGAATTGAAAGAAATAGCGAAAGAGGCAAATATTGCCCTGATCGATGATGCCGCACATGCCTTAGGTGCGACCTACAAAGGCGGCAAGATTGGTGAGATCACAGATTTTACGATGTTCTCTTTTCAAGCCATTAAACATATTACGACTGGTGACGGGGGTATGCTTACCATAAAAAATCCAGAACTCGTTGAAAAGGCAAAACGAATTAGGTGGTTTGGAATTGACCGGTCAGCTAAACAGATGGGTAACTGGGAGAATGACATTCGTGAAGTGGGTTACAAATATCAAATGAATGACATTGCTGCGGCATTAGGTATTGCAGCCTTAGCCGAATTTGACCAAACCTTAAATCATCGAAAATCTCTTTTTGCGGAATACGAAAAGCACTTAGTTGGCGTTGACGGGATTAAACTTATTGGTACTGGGGTAAAGGATCGGGAGCATGCTGCTTGGCTTTGCACTGTTATTGTCAATCGGCGCCAAGAATTAATGTCTAAATTAAGAGCCTTTAATATTGAATCTAGCCAAGTTCATTACCGCAATGACCGCTATACCATTTTTGGTGGCAGAAGGTCTGACTTGCCCAATATGGGTGCGGTGGAGGATAAGTATCTTGTACTTCCATTGCATGGTAAAATGACCATCGAGAATGTGGCTTATATCTGCAAGGTTATCAAGGACGGTTGGTGATTAGCTAGCAATAATATGCTTCAGCTTATCCTTTAGTAGCATTAAACGAAATCTGAATGTAGGTTCTGGTTCAAGAAGGGGACCCGTAAATGGTGTCCCTATTCGAAGATAGAATTTAAAGAAAGTTGAGCTGCTAATTCCCCATTTTAATAAGAATTGTTTACTGCCGTTGTTTTTCTTTACCCTTCGTGTCGTGGAGGATAGGAAATGATAGCCTCGGCTTCTTGACACACCTTTAAAATAGCGCACCCCAACATGCCAAAGCTTCATCATAAAGTCCGGGTCTGAATACATCCCTGGAGTAAATTCGATGCTTAACCCTCCAATTAGATCCCAGATCTGCCGATGAATGATCATCGGATACCAATTACACCCATTCCAGTCATGAAAGGGTAACTCTTTGTATATCTTTAATAAACCTTCTTCATTGAATTCATCAAAAGTCCTTCCAAAGTTCTGAGGCGCTAACACGCATCCATAACTCGTCGATTTCGGTTGAAGTAAAGTCCCTGAAATACAGAAATAGTTGTGATCAAGTTTTTTAACCTCTTCCAGCAGCGACTTGTCCCATTCCGGACAAACATACATGTCGTCATCGATTAGACAGATATAGTCTGCGTCAGCCATAGAGACTGGTCCGTTAAAGCCATAACAAACACCCGCGTTTGATGCGGAATAGGTGTGGCTGATCTTATTCTCTTTTAGCCATTCTAGCGTTCCATCTGTGGCTTCGTTTGCATGAACGATCACCTGATGCTTGTAGGTTGAGTTTTTACGAATGGCCTCGATGCATAACTTCAATAATGCCAGGTTATTCCAAGAGGGAATAAGGATCGAGAATACTGGTTTCTCCGATTCTGGGTATTTGTAAAATTGAATCTTATCAATCGACATGGCAGATAATGCTATTATTTTTGAAATCGGTAAAAGAATTATTGCAAAGATAAAATTATCAAAGGAAATTTGGATGTCCTTATAAGGTTGTTAAATTTCATCTTTTTCGCCGGGCTGTCGAATGCTTTTAGCTATTTTTTTATTTTAAATTGATTGATGTTTACTTCAAATTTAATTGATTGCAATTGATCTTATTGAAACTTTATTCCGATACCCTTTTTATTCTGATGCGGATTCGGTTAATTTGTATTTATATAAAACGATGAATTGATTTTATCTCAAATCTAAGAACTCGAGATTACGGCATGAATAAACCAGTTATCCTAAAAGCTTTTTTAAAAACCATTAAGAACAAGTATTTGTTTGCTTTTTTGGTTTTTAGCGTGTGGATGATTTTTCTGGATGATAACAATATTTTGTTTCTTCGTCAGAACTTGAACAAGGTAAAGCGTTATCGGATTGAGAGTGTCTATTATAAAGATAAGATACAGAAAGATAACGAACGACTAGAGGAGTTGAAAACAAGTTCGAAGAACCTAGAGAAATTTGCCAGAGAGCAGTTTTTTATGAAGAAGAAAAATGAAGATATTTTTGTTATCATCGAAAAGAAGTAATTTTTTGAACGATGAAAATTGATTTTGATTTCTTTAAGATTAAACAGCGAATTACTCCCCAAAAGGGTCGGATCATAATTTCAGAGCCATTTCTTCACGGCGAATTGTTTAGTCGATCTGCAGTTTTGCTAGTTGAATATTCGAGTGAAGGCGCTGTCGGTTTTATCCTTAATAAACCTTTTGAGTCTGATTTAAACGATTTGTTTAGCATGCCATTAGGCTACACTCCTGAGCTTTTTACTGGTGGGCCAGTAAGTCCCGACAACCTTTTTTATGTCCATACCTTAGGTGCTCAACTGGAAGGAAGTATCCAAATTAAGGATCAGCTATCGTGGGGTGGAGATTTTGAAGCTTTGAAATTTGCCCTTGTCACGGGTACTGTAAAGCCTGAGCAAGTAAAGTTTTTTGTTGGTTATTCGGGATGGAGCGCAGGTCAACTAGAACAGGAAATAGCGGAGAACTCATGGCTTGTTGTTGAGTCTGATACCTATCAAGTAATGAATAGCAATCGTAATTTTTGGCTAGAGAGTGTCAAGAGCGCAGGAGGTCATTATGAGACGTGGCAGAATTTCCCCGTCGATCCAAATGCCAATTGATCTGCTAGGTAGAGGGGTGTTCGACTTTTGTAATCTCTTGCAGCTTATGCGCTAGAGCCATTGTTTCGCTCTTATAATACCGTCGACTATTAAGTCCTAAAACGGAAAGAATTCCGAAGCAATTATCAATTAGAAATAGCTCATCGGCATTCATTAAGTCCTCCTTGCTGATCGATTCAATCTCCCTTGACAGATACCCACATTTTTGAACACAACGCTTGATACTACTCAAGATGGGTGGAGTATAACCATTGGCTCTTAAGCTTGGGAAATAGACGGTTTTATTTGAAATATACCCAAATGAACCTCCTATTGACTCACAAGCTAAGTCGCTTTGATTTAGTAGAATCAGGTTGTTTTTCCCTTGCGCTATAGCGGCATGAGTGGCTGAAGTCCAAAGTGTTCTGCTTGAAAGCTCAAAGGCACTCTGTTTCGAAACTGATTTTGTCCCCTCTGTGTAAAAATCAATCAAAAGATTACTCTCCACAATGGGATAAAAACCATTGGCTAACTCATCGGCAGTCATCAGGTATTCAGTTCCACTTGTGCTTGGAATAAGATGGATGGTGACTTTCGCGGCTAAGTAAAAGTGGTTTTTATTTAATAGTCTTGATACATCACTCTTGAATCGGGAAAGGTTCCAGTCTTTGGGTACTGACAAATGCATCGAAGTAAGTCCGCGAAGTAAATAATTGAAATTATCTTCTGCGAATAAGATTAAGTTATTCTCCGTTCGGAATGATTCTTTGATCCCTGAATTTAGTCTGAAAAGGTCTAGCCCACTAAAAAGAAGGTCACTTTCTTTGTGAAATTTGCCATTGTATAGTGTGAATCCTCCTTTCATTCGTCTGGGTATAACTTAAAATGAACTTGGGTTTATCTAAACTTTAAATGTAACAATTGTTACAATGCCATCCTTCCAAGGAGCAGGTCTAAGAATCCTATCAACAAGGCTGGCTTAAGAACTATTGGAAGTAAAAAACCAAATATCGCACCTAAGAAATGGGCATCATGACCAATATTGTCTGCTTTCTTAGTACTCATATAATATGAATAGTAAAGGTAAAGACCTCCGAAAATAATACCCGGGATAGGTAAGATTCCAAAGAAATAGATGTTGTTCCAAGGGTCAAAAAATATAGCGGTAAACAGGACGGCAGATACAGCTCCTGAAGCTCCAACTGCATTGTAGTATGGATTACTGCGATTTTGATAAAGTGAATATAGGGTTGAGAAAATTACTGAGCCGAAGATTAAAAATAGGTAGTAGGAGCGCCCTTGATCACCAAAGTTAAGTCCGAAGAATTGCTCTACTGCCGTACCAAAGGAGTACAACACAATCATATTTACAAGTAGATGCTCCCAGTTGGCATGCACAAAGGCATGTGTGATCAGTCGGTACCATTGCTTCCCTTGCACTATTTTATAGGCGTTGAATTGCAAATTATACATGATTCGTTGCTGCGAAAAAGCTATTGCAGAAACTATGGAGATGCTGGCAATTAAGTATAGAGTCATAGTCTAATTTAATAATGAAGAATTTTGAATGTAAGTTCGCGCAAGAGTTCACCAGATTTTAGTGTACCACCTCGAGCACCCTTTGAGCGTAGATCATATTCGCGCATCATGGAGATAATTTGGATCGATTTGTCTAAGGGGTAGTTCCGTGCTGCATCGATGTAGTCATTGATGAAGAATGGACTTACTCCCAGTTTTGCCGCCACTGCGTTCCGATCTGATTTTATCTCTATGGTGTTGTAGGTGAGTATCTTTCGATAATATCCAATCAGCATACCTATGATGGCAGGTAGAGGATTTGCCTTTTCGTTGTCAATAAAATAGTTGACAATTTGATTTGTTTTAAGGACGTCTTTTTTGCCTAATGCTTTTTGTAATTCAAACATATTAAAATCCTTGCTGATTCCAATGTTTTTCTCCACATCCTCTGGCATAATACTCGTTCCAGGCACCATGCTGATGGTTACTTTATCTAACTCATTGACTATTCGTTGTAGATCGCTGCCTACATGATCGGTGATCATTTGGGCTGCTCTGGGATCGATGCCCAGATTTATTTCTTTTAAATATTTGGTGATCCAGCCTGGTATATTGCTATCATAAAGTGGTTTGGATTCAAAATAAACCCCGCCTTTATTAACTGTTTTGTAGAGTTTTTTTCGCTTGTCAATGGTTTTGTATTTGTAGTTAATCACTAAAATCGTCGACTTAAGTGGGTTCTCTACATAGGAGGCAAGCTCCTCAATATCTTTGATGTTCTGTGCTTCCCGGATGACCACGACCTGCCGCTCTGACATCATGGGATATCTCTTTGCAGCAGTCAAGATCGAATCAATTGTTAAGTCTTTACCGTATAATATCGATTGATTAAATCCCTTTTCTTCCTCGCTGAGGGTATGTTCTAAGATGTAATCACTAATCTGATCCATAAAATAAGGTTCTGCACCTTCCAGAAAGTATACCGGGGCATAGTTTTTACTCTTAAGATCAGCTATAATCTGGTTGAAATCCATCCTTTATTATGTTTCATTTTAATCGGTTATAACTTTCACTAAGCTATAACTTTCATCTGATTATTATACGTGTACAAAATTATCCGGATTTTGCAGATTCTTGTCTCAAATCAAAATAAAAATTAGCTTTGACGGTATAATTTTATTCGATGAACCTTAATCTTCCTTCTTACTCATTTCGTGTCAAAGAGCAAACTGATCAGCGACTGATCTTTGATGAATTTCGAAAGAGATGGGTTAAATTAACACCAGAGGAGTGGGTTCGTCAGAATTTCGCCAGATACCTTACAGAAGTTAAACATTTCCCTGCTTCTTTATTATCTGTAGAACGCTCCTTACGGATTAATCAGCATGATTTTCGGACTGATATCGTACTCTTCTCTAAAACTGGTCAACCCTTAGTGGTTGTTGAATGTAAGGCTCTGGAGGTTAAAATTTCACAACAAGTATTTGATCAGATTGCCAGGTATAATCTAGCTCTACGCGTCGATTATTTAGTTGTGACCAATGGAATGATGCATTATTGCTGTCGTTTTGATCAGCAAAGTATGACCTATTCCTTTCTTCCAGAAATACCCGATTATCTCGACTTAGTTGGGCGTGTTTAGCCGATTCTGAGTCTTTTACTTCTCCTTTATCCTTTGATAGAATAGTTCATCTTTCCAGCCCTGACCATCACGAAGCCACTCTTTTTTTGTCCCGCTGAGGATAAACCCGTGCTTCTCAAATAGAGCTCTGCTAGGTAAATTGTCGGGCTCTATATTGGCATAAATCTGGTGTATGTTGAGTTTATCAAAGCAATAGGGTACAAGCAATTCAAGCGCAGCCGAAGCATAACCTTTTGATCTGTCTTCTTTCGAATGAATTAATAGACCAATGCCTATCCTTGAATGATGAGGGTCGAATTCGAAAAGGTCTATGGCCCCAACGGTTTTTCCATCTGCCGTGTCGATCATCAATCGCAACTGTTTTGTTGCGTAAATATCTTGATCTGAATTTTTAATGTATAGTGCTAGGATATAGTTTGAAAATGGGACCAATGTATTGCTGATATTCCACACCTCTTCGTTGTTTTCCCAAGCATAGATTAGCTCAATATCTTCGGGCTCAAGAGCTCGCAGACGAATAATTTCAGAGGAGAGGTGCAGTTTCATAATTACGATCACATAAAGTTTTCAAATAACATTCTGTTGACGATCGATCGTCCAAGGGTTATCTCATCGGTGTATTCAATCTCGTCGCCGATCGAGACTCCTCGAGCCAATGTGGTAATCTTTACCGGTTGATCCTTTAGCTTTTTAAATATGTAGAAGTTTGTGCTGTCACCTTCCATCGTTGTACTTAAGGCAAAAATAATCTCGTCGGCCTCGCCTTTAGAAACTCTTTCTAAGAGTGAGTCGATCTCTAAATCAGCAGGTCCAATGCCGTCCATGGGCGAGATAATTCCGCCAAGAACATGATATACACCACGATATTGTTGGGTGTTCTCAACCGACATCACATCTCTAATATTTTCAACCACGCACACTAGTCTATGATCGCGAGCTGGATTACTGCAAATGTTGCAAATATCGGAGTCTGAAATATTACGACATATCCGACAGTGTTTAACCTCATCACGCAGCTGGGTTAAGGCTTTACTGAAACGTGCAACCTCATCAGGCTCTTTTTTTAAGAGGTGAAGGACTAAGCGTAAAGCGGTTTTTTTTCCGATTCCTGGGAGCTTAGAGAATTCATTAACTGCGTTTTCTAGTAGTTTGGATGGAAAATGATCAAAGGTCATGCATAAGTTTTGTTTCCCCAAAGTTAATAAGAGTGATGAATTGCGTTTCGTTTTTTGTAAATAAATCTATGATAGTCCTAAATTTTCATTGCGAAGTAAGTTGGCTAGAGATATTTCTGAAGTTTGATTTTTGGTAAGCTAGGTTAAAATAGTATTTTTGTATCGAAATAATAAAAGGGGTGCCTTAATAATTCGGGCTGAGATCAAACCCATCGAACCTGTTCAGGTAATGCTGAAAAGGGAAAATGAACCATCATTCCACTTTTAGATTTCTTTTTTATCAGAATTTATTGAGTCATTACGCTATTGTCGTGATTCAAATTTTTCGCAATGGGGTGCCTTACTAATTCGGGCTGAGATCATACCCACCGAACCTGATCCAGGTAATGCTGGTGTAGGGATGGCGATGATTTTCAACAACCTCATTGATTAACTTTTTAAATTGGTTTCAATGAAGTGTTTTAATTTTTTTCTGTTTTTAATGTTGATTCAATCTGCCTTATTTGGTCAGTATTCAATCTCTGGAATCGTTTTGGATGGCAATGGTAAACCCTTGTCTGGCGCAAATGTCACTCTTCTTAATCTCTCGCAACAGTTAGTCACTGGAAGTCATGGTGAGTTTAATGCCTCAGTTGCATCGAAAGAATCCCAGACCATTCAGGTTACCTATGTCGGATTTAAACCTTTCAGTCAAGTAGTATCAGCAGGTGATACTCAAAAATTAAAAATTGTCTTGTCACCTTTAACGATCTTGACCGAAGAGGTGCTCGTCTCTAGTTCACGAGCGGAAGATAAATCCCCTTTGGCCTACACAAATGTTGGAACTGCCGAAATTAAAGCAATGAATCAAGGTCAAGATATTCCGTATCTATTGAACTATACGCCATCTTTTGTGGCCACTTCAGATGCAGGTAATGGCGTGGGGTATACCAATTTTCGAATTAGAGGCACCGATCCTACTCGCGTAAACGTCACTATAAATGGGGTTCCAATGTCGGATGCGGAATCGCAATCGACCTATTTTGTCGATATCCCAGACTTAGCCTCTTCAACAGAAAATATTCAAGTTCAGCGGGGGGTGGGTAACTCAACCAATGGTGCAAGTGCCTTTGGTGCGAGTATCGATTTACAAACCACCAAGCTTAACGCGGAGGCAAAAGCTAACTATTCTTCTTCTGTAGGCTCATTTAATACCTTTCGAAATACGTTAAGTGCCAGCAGTGGATTGTTAAAGAATAAGTTGGCATTTGATGTCTCTATGTCTAAAATTAGCTCTGCTGGATTTATTGATAGAGCCTCTTCTGATTTGAAATCATTCTTTATTTCAGGTGGTTATTTTACTGATAAAACAATTTTAAAGGCCACTGCTTTTTCTGGATTTGAACAAACCTATCAGGCTTGGAATGGTGTTCCTTCAGTACGTCTGAATAATGATATCGTAGGGATGAATCAGTACGAATCGGATGGTTTATATTCGCATCAGCAGACACTTGAAATGCTAAATTCGAATAGCCGAACTTACAATCTTTATACTTATAAAAATCAGGTTGATCATTATCAACAAGACAACTATCAATTCCAATTTTCGCACCAGTTTAATACTGATTTAAATGTGAAGGCATCGGCTTTCTATACGTATGGACGTGGTTATTACGAACAAATGGCCCCGGATCAGAGCTATGCCGATTACGGATTAACTTCGCCTTTGGTGAATGGGTCGGCGGTTTCTAATTCAGATATGATCACAAGAAAGTGGCTTGACAATAGTTTTTACGGAACGATCTTTTCGATGAATTATCGCAAGAATAACAATACACTTACCATTGGTGGAGGGGCAAACATTTATGATGGTCAGCATTTTGGACGAGTTCTTTGGTCTCAGGCAGTGGGCAATACAAATCCTCAGTTGGAGTGGTACAGAGGGAGTGGTCTAAAAAAAGATGCGAATCTATATGGTCGTTATTCTGCTCAGCTTACACAATACTTGATGGGATCAGCTGATCTTCAACTGCGCAAGGTTAATTATCAGATTGAAGGCTTTGACGAAAAACTTAGAGATAATACACAGAGTCATAACTATAACTTTTTTAATCCAAAGTTTGGTCTTTTCTATTCCCCAACCGTTCATCAGGAAGCCTACCTAAGCTTTAGTCGTGCGAATCGGGAACCTAATCGCGATAATTTTGTAAATGCTGATCCACAAGGAAAACAGCCCACCTTTGAGACCTTGAATGATCTTGAACTTGGCTATAAGCTAAAAGGTTCTGACTATACCATGGGCGTTAATCTCTACGATATGATGTATTCGAATCAACTTATTTTAACTGGACAGATTAACTCGGTGGGATCGCCAATTATGACGAATGTGGCTGATAGTTATCGCCAAGGTATTGAGCTAATGACGAGCATTAAGTTCCTAAAGAAGTTTCAATGGAATGTCAATGCTACCTTCAGTCAGAATAGAATCAAGCAGTTTACTGAGTATGTTGAGGATTGGGACAATGGTGGATTAAAGGAGAATAAATTAGGTACAACGGATATTGCTTTTTCGCCAAATTTGACTGCTAATTCAGTCTTAACGTTTAAGGCTTGTCGTTCTTTCGATATTAGCTTCCTTTCAAATTATGTAGGTAAGCAGTTCATTGATAACACCTCAAGTAACGATCGTTTGTTAAAAGCTTACCTCGTGCATAATTTAAGGTTCGATTATAGCGTAACTCAGAAACTATTCAAAGAGGTGAAGTTTAAATTTTTAATTAACAATGTCTTGGATAAAAAATACGAAAGTAATGCCTGGATTTATTCGTATTTATACAATGGTCAGCGCAACAAAATGGATGGATATTTTCCTCAGGCTGGAACCAATTTTATGTTTAGCGTAAGCGTGGGATTTTAGATTCAATAGATTATTTGGCATAGCCACTTAAGGCCTTGCCAAAGAATCAGGAATTGGGTTCCATATCTTTTAATATCTTATCGATCTCTTTCTCTGTATGGTGCAATTTTTCTTTGCAAGAGGTTACCAAAAGAGAGACTCGTTTTACTTTTTCAGAGAGTTCATCCACGTCTAGCTCATTGTTTTCAAGTTGAGTAAGAATCTCTTCGATCTCTGTAATTGCCTCTTTGTAGGTTGTTTGTTTCTTGTTGGTGGTCATATTATTTTCTTTTTGAGATTGTTTTTACTTCACTTATAATGGTGCCTTGTGCTAATCGAGTTTCAATAAGTTCCCGGTCTTTGAGAAATTCAGTATTTTTCAAAGCCTTACCTTTATAGGTCGTTATAGAATAACCTCTTGAAAGTATTTTTGAAGGATCGATTAGAATAGCTTTTTGATTAGCAAGTTCTAAAAAATGAAGCTGCTCGGCTATCTTCTTTCTAAGAAGTTGCTCCGACTGTGTGATCTTCCGACTTATTAGCTCTCTATTATGCAAACTTATTCGCTGCACAGCACTCGAAAGTGTTGTGGTAGATCGTTCAAGGATACGCAGTTGTTTCCGCGAGAAGTTTTTTGATTCTTGAAGAAATGCCTCCTCAATTCTTCCTAATTGATGTTTCTTACGTTGAATAAACAAGCGTAAGAGATGGTCAACTTTGTAAATGGTTTGATCTAGTCGATTGTTCGTTTTTGTAATTTTTTCTTGGACAATAGGTGCTATTGCTCGAGCATAAAGATCGATTTTTCCTCGCGCCGTGGTAAGTATCTGGTCAACTTTTTGAGTAAAATGCCAGTTTAGCTCATCTAGTGTAGTCTCAAATTTTACGAGCGTATTCACTAAGAATTCAGCAACGGCAGTTGGAGTTTTTAGACGTGTATGGGCGACCATATCGACTATCGAATCATCTTTTTCATGTCCAATACCTGTTAGAATTGGAATTGGAAATTGAGTGATATAATAGGCTAGATTGTAATTGTCGAAGCAGCTAAGATCGGCTTGCGAGCCTCCGCCTCGGATAATGACGACCACATCAAAAAAATCTTCATGTTGATAAATTTGCTCTAATGCTTCAATGATCGATGTCTCCGCTTGGTTGCCTTGCATTACAGCGGGAAAAAGCTTTGTGTAAAATATGTATTTAGAGTCATTGCTGACAAGGTGATCAAGGAAATCTTCATACCCCGCCGCTGTTGAAGAGGATACGATGGCGATCTTCTGAGGGACAAGTGGGAGTTCAAGTTCTTTATTCATCTCCAAGACTCCATCTGCTTGAAGTCGTGTAATGATCTCTTTTCGTTTTCTGGCCATATCCCCTAAGGTATAGGTGGGGTCAATGTCCCGAATATTTAAACTGTAGCCATATAATTCATGAAACTCAACGGATACACTGACCAAAACTTTGATCCCTTCAGTAAGCGGTTGCCCTGTAGTTGTTTCAAAATAGGGCTGAAGCATTCTAAAAGTATAAGACCAGATGGTGGCTTTGGCTTGTGCTACAATACCATCACCTTGCTCTTCTTTCTCAATTAAGACAAGATAACAGTGCCCATTCCGATTAATCTTAAGCTCAGAAATTTCAGCAACAACCCAAAGAGGGGCCGTGAAAGACATGGCAACAGCTTGCTTAACCCGTCCATTTAATTCTGATAACTTTAGTTGCTCGTTCATTAAGCCCAAAGTTAAACATTGGTAATCATTTTGTAGTTTTACAATGAATTATTTTAGTGTAATTCGAATGTTTTTATCTTAAATAGGGTTTTGCGCGATCAGTTTTGATCGCTATTTTAAGATTGCTGATCGTTGCCTGGCTATTTTATCCAGTTAAAATATTCAAATTGCTGGATGATTATATTTTGAAGATGCTTAAGAATTTTAAAAAAATCACTCGAGAACAGCTCGTTGCCTTCGCTTGGTCTATTTGGCCCTTCGCAGTCGCGTGCGTTATTTTTCTTGGTGTTCAATTCGCTGCTTCTTATCCAAATCTGGTTGAGGATTATTATTCAAAAGGAATTTATCCCATAATTGCTAGTGTCTATTCTTGGGTTAGTAGTCTTATTCCGATCTCTTTGTGGGATCTATTTTGGGCCGTACTGGTTTTGATGATTTTATATGGAATTTATTTCGTTTTGCAATCTTCGGCTAAATGGAGCTGGCTTCTGCTTCGTATCGCTCAGCTATCTGCCTTGCTCTATGCTTTTTTTTACCTGATATGGGGATTTAACTATTTTAGACCTGAGCTTGAGACTCGCTTAGGTTGGGAAAAACCAAAGCCAGATGAGCTCGCTTTTCGTGCGGTATTAGATTCGTTGATCCTCCAGACAAACAAATCATATTATCCGATATCTCCAGCTGATTGCAAAGCTGCAGATAAGCTTATCGAGGAGTCATATGAAAAAAATAAGACCATACTTGGGATCAATTATCCCAATGGATCCAGGCGTACCAAGACGATGTTGTTTAGTTCCTTATTCGCCATGTCAGGTGTGAGCGGTTATTTCGGACCATTTTTCAATGAGGTGCATCTAAATAATTATCTTCTTCCAATTGAGTATCCATATGTGCTGGCCCATGAAAAAGCGCATCAGTTTGGGATCACCAATGAAGCTGAAGCAAATCTAGCCTCCTATATTGTCTGTTCTACTTCTTCGGATCGACGCTTGCAATATTCGGGAAATATTAGCTTATTGCTTTACTTTTTAGCGGATGCTTCTGCTTTTAAGGACGTTAAAGAGTATGTGAAGAAGATCAAGAATCCGGTTCTTTTGGATTTGAGATTTCAACGCGCTCATTGGCAGGAATTACAGAATAAAACAATGGATAAGGTACAGACAGCTGCAAACAATGTTTACCTTAAAACAAACCATGTTGAGGCTGGTGTGAAGAATTACAATCAAGTTGTAGGGCTCGCTTTGAGTTGGTTTCATCAACAGTCGTTGCAAGTATTACAGAAACAAAAATGAATCAGTTTAGAATCATGACAAGAAATAAATTCGTGACGATGAGGTATGTAGCTTTAAAAATTGTTTTGCTTTTGTCAGTGCTTGGCGGATCAGCATCCGTATCGGTTGCCGATGAACCATTGAGTAATGGGATCTATCGAAAGGCTATTCGCTCTGTCCAGCTGTTCAGGAAAGGCTGGGATTTTTCAATGCCTATCTTAGAATTAGGTCAGGATCAGCACCTAGTATTGAAATTTGATGAGGTCTCAGACCATGTTTCTAGCTTCTATTATACCATATCGCATTGTGATGCAAATTGGTATCCCTCTCGCATCCCAGTGCCTGAATATATGGAAGGTTTTAATGAGAATCCTATTAATGACTATGCCTCTTCTATAAATACAACTATTCGGTATACGAACTATCAATTAGCCCTTCCAAATGAGCAAGTCCATTTTTTAGTCTCTGGCAATTATGTGCTGTCGGTATTTGAAGATGGTAATCGCACAGAGCCTGTTCTCACACGTCGTTTCTATATTGTAGAGCCTATGACAGAAGTCAATGGATTAGTGAAAAAGTCAATGCTCGAAGGTTTTAATGGACGTGACCAAGAGATTGATTTTTCGATTGATTATTCGAGGTTGAGCATCTCTGATCCTCGGACCGATGTGAAGGCTGTTGTGTTGCAGAATGGGAGAGCAGATAATAGCCTGGTTAACTTAAAACCTATGATTGTTCGGGACAATCTTCTGATCTATGAGCTTAGTCGCGAGAATATCTTCCCTGGAGGTAACGAGTTTCGAAATTTTGACACGAAAGATATTCGCGTAAATGGGCTAGGGGTAAGTAAGGTAGAATTCGTTGACCCGCTGTATCATGTAACCCTTCGTTCCGACCAGAGTAGAGAGGTTGGCGATTATTTGACTGAGAGTGATTTAAATGGTCGATATTTAATTAAAAATAGCAGAGCAGCTGATCCTGATCTGGAGTCTGATTATATTCTTGTTAATTTCTCTCTAATTCTTAGAGAACCTTTGCCGAACAGTGATGTTTATGTTTTTGGCGGATTGACAGATTGGAGATGTCTTCCACTTAATAAAATGAATTGGAATGCTGATCTTAAAAAGTATGAACTAGCCTTGCCAGTAAAACAGGGATTTTATGATTACCAATATGTGGTCATTTCAAATGATGACAAGCGCATTGACAATACGGTGTTAGAAGGTAGTCATGTCGATACTGAAAACGACTATCAGATTTTTGTCTATTACCATAGCTTCTCGTCCCGTTACGATAAACTGGTCGGCTTCAGAACCCTAAACTCTGTTAAACGATAATAAAAAAGTCCGCACTATGCAGTGCGGACTTTTTGTTGGGCTAACCGAAATGGCTAAGCCGTATTACTTTACTTCTTCAAAGTCAACATCAGTTACTTCGCTATCACCTTTTTTTCCTTTGCCTTGTGCTCCAGAAGGATCTTGATGACCAGGTTGAGACTCTGCGCCTTGCGCGCTTGAAGCATTATACATCTCTTGCGAAGCTTCTTGGAAGACCGCATTCAACTCAGCGGTTGCTAAATCGATTGCATCTAACTCTTGAGCTTTATGTGCTTCTTTAAGTTTTTCTAATGCCGCTTCGATAGGACCTTTTTTGTCAGCTGGAAGCTTGTCGCCAAACTCTTTTAATTGCTTCTCTGTTTGGAAGATTAAAGTGTCAGCATGATTTAGCTTCTCAACGCGATCAACAGTCAGCTTGTCTGCTTCAGCATTTGCTGCAGCCTCATCTCTCATTCGTTTGATCTCCTCATCGGTAAGTCCAGTAGTTGCTTCAATACGAATTGATTGCTCTTTATTTGTTGCTTTATCTTTCGCAGTTACATGAAGGATACCATTGGCATCGATATCAAAAGCTACCTCTACTTGAGGAACACCACGTGGTGCTGGTGGAAGACCATCTAAGTGGAAACGACCAATTGTTTTATTTCCAGAAGCCATTGGGCGCTCACCTTGAAGCACATGGATCTCAACCGATGGTTGACTATCTGCAGCAGTGGTGAAAGTTTCAGCTTTCTTCGTAGGAATAGTTGTGTTTGCTTCGATAAGTTTGGTCATAACCCCGCCCATTGTCTCGATACCTAATGAAAGTGGCGTGACATCAAGAAGCAATACATCGGTTACTTCGCCTGAAAGTACACCTCCTTGAATTGCTGCTCCAACAGCAACAACCTCATCTGGGTTAACCCCTTTTGATGGAGCCTTGCCAAATAAACTCTGAACTTTCTCTTGGATTGCTGGAATACGTGTTGATCCACCAACAAGGATAACTTCGTCGATATCTTTAACAGTCATACCGGCATTTTTCAATGCTTTCAAACATGGATCCATCGTTGCGTTAATCAACTTATCGCACAATTGCTCAAATTTAGCACGAGTCAAAGTTTTAACTAAATGCTTTGGCACACCATCAACAGGCATGATATAAGGTAGATTGATCTCCGTCTGCGTAGAGCTAGAAAGTTCAATCTTAGCTTTTTCTGCTGCTTCTTTTAGACGTTGAAGAGCCATTGCATCTTTGTGCAAGTCAACACCTTCGTCTTTTTTGAATTCGTCAGTTAACCAGTCTACAATAGCTTGGTCGAAATCATCGCCACCAAGATGAGTGTCACCATCGGTTGATTTAACTTCGAATACACCATCACCTAATTCAAGGATTGAGATATCGAATGTTCCACCACCAAGGTCAAAGACTGCGATTTTTATGTCTTTGTTCATCTTGTCTAAGCCATAAGCTAATGCAGCTGCTGTTGGCTCGTTGATGATACGACGAACTTTTAAGCCAGCAATCTCGCCTGCTTCTTTGGTCGCTTGACGTTGTGAGTCGTTGAAATAAGCTGGTACGGTAATAACGGCTTCGGTAACTTCTTGTCCAAGATAGTCTTCAGCAGTCTTCTTCATTTTCTGAAGAATCATCGCTGAGATCTCTTGAGCTGAATACATCCGATCGTCGATTTTTACTCGCGGCGTGTCATGATCTCCCTGAACGACAGAGAAAGGAACCCGTTTAATCTCTTTTGTAAGATTTGAAAATGGCTCGCCCATTAGTCGTTTGATAGATGAGATCGTTTTGCTTGGATTTGTAATCGCTTGACGTTTTGCTGGATCTCCAACTTTACGCTCGCTGTTTTCTACAAATGCAACTACCGAAGGAGTTGTTCTTTTTCCTTCGCTGTTAGGGATTACCACTGGTTCGTTACCTTCCATTACGGCAACACATGAGTTGGTAGTTCCTAAGTCAATTCCGATAATTTTTCCCATTTTATATATTTGTTTTTAAATTATTGATTCAAATTTTGAACTTCATATACTCTTCCTACCAATGAATATGCCAAATTCAATTAATCTAAAGAATTGGTAAAATTGACATAGCAACGGCTAGAAAAAATAATTCTGTGTCATGTTTTGTGACAAAAAGACAGAATTCAGTGGTTTGTTAGTTGGATTAAGGTCCAAGTGAATTAGCTGTTTTGTTTTAAGATGAAGATTTCAAAAGAGAGTAGGAATAAACCGATATAGCAAGTAATGTTTTTGATCTGCAAGAATTGATTTGGCACTTAATTCAAAATATTTAACTTTGAACAAAACTAAATTATTTACCAAAAAAATTAACTATGAAAAAGAAGGATGAAGGTCAGCAATCGGAGCGATTACACTCGCTAGATGTATTGCGTGGATTTGACATGTTGTGGATTATTGGAGGCGGCAGTTTAATTGCAGCTCTTGCAAAAACATTAGATTGGGGATGGCTACATGCAGTTGCCGGGCAAATGGAGCATGTGTCGTGGGTGGGCTTTCATTTTGAGGATCTTATCTTTCCTATGTTTATGTTTATCTCTGGAGTTGCTATTCCTTATGCTGTGACCTCTAAAGTTGAACAAGGCGCAGACAAGAAGCCACTATTGTATAAAATTATAAAACGTGGAGTACTATTAGTATTGTTGGGTGTTTTCTATAATGGGGCGTTAAGACATGAATTTACTGGTATTTCCGATATACGTATAGCAAGTGTGCTTGGTCAGATTGGATTAGGATATCTTTTTGCTGCTACCATTGTTTTGTATACCAATACTTTTAAGGCTCGATTGAGCTGGTTAGTCGGTATCATGGTTGGTATTGCAATACTTCAATTGGCTGTTCCAGTTCCTGGTATTGGCGCAGGTGTATTAAATCAGGAAGGTGTTGGAATGAACGCTTGGATTGATCAACTGTTTTTGCCTGGTCGACTTTATGGTGAAAAATACGATCCAGAAGGTTTGCTTTGCATCGTTTCGGCTATCACAGTTACCTTGATGGGTTCATTTGCAGGTTCTGTATTGCGCGATGGTGAGCCTGCCTCACAACGTAAAGCTGTTCGCATCGCGATCGGTGGTGCCGTTGTTGTGATCTTGGCCTTGGTATTAAGTCCTGTTTATCCAATTATCAAAAAAGCCTGGACCGTTCCATTTAATATGCTAGCTTCTGGAATCAGTGCTCTACTTCTATCTTTGTTCTATTTCTGTATCGATGTGAAGAAATGGACCAACGGAATTCAGTCGTATGTTATTTTATTTTTTACCGTAATTGGAATGAACTCCATAACCATCTATCTTGGTCATTCACTGATTGATTTCGATCAGGTGGCTCATAACTTCCTTGGAATATTGGTTCCAGATAGCATAGGTGATAAATATGGCCATGAATTACCAATTGTTTTTGGATCAATTGTTGCGGAATGGTTAGTGTTGTACTTCTTATACAAAAAGAAGGTTTTCCTTCGCGTCTAAATTATATTTAATATAAAACTGCCACCTACTGAACGAAGGACAAATTTTTCGTTCGGTAGGTGGCGTTTTTTATTTACTTTTGAAGTGATTTAATAACTTGATAAAATGTCTGTACAAAAAGAGGTCAAGAGGGTTACTACCCATGTTCTTGCGGAGATGAAGCTAAGAGGTGAAAAAATCTCTATGCTAACTTCATACGATTATAGCATGGCTAAGCTTGTTGATCAGGCTGGTATAGATATAATCTTAGTCGGTGATTCAGCTTCTAATGTGATGGCTGGAAACGAAACAACCTTGCCAATTACACTTGATCAGATGATTTACCACGGTAAGTCAGTTGTAAAAGGTGTTACTAGAGCACTTGTGGTTGTGGATATGCCTTTTGGAACTTATCAAGGAAATTCTTTAGAGGCGATCAATTCAGCTATCCGAATTATGAAAATTACCCATGCCGATGCGGTGAAGCTAGAGGGTGGCAAAGAGGTTATTGAATCTGTAGAGCGCATTGTGCAAGCCGGTATTCCAGTGATGGGGCATCTTGGACTTATGCCACAATCGATCCATAAATATGGGACCTACTCGGTTAGAGCCCAAGAAGAAGTTGAAGCGGAGAAATTAGTTTCCGATGCTCATCTGCTTGAGCAGGCTGGCTGCTTTGCAATTGTGCTTGAGAAGATCCCAGCAAAACTTGGTCAGCGGGTGGCTCAGGAGTTGAAAATACCGGTCATCGGAATTGGTGCTGGTGGTGGTGTCGACGGACAAGTGCTTGTGATTCACGACATGCTTGGCTTGACACAGGAGTTCTCTCCACGTTTTCTGAGACGGTATCTGAATCTTTCTTCTTTAATTACCGGCGCGGTGGAGAATTATGTGGCTGATGTTAAGTCGCGTGATTTTCCAAATGAGAAAGAACAATACGATTAATGACTCAGCTGTCAGTCCTATTTGAAGACAATCATATCATTGCGATCAACAAGCAGTGTGGCGATATTGTGCAAGGGGATAAGACAGGCGACCGTACGCTAGGTGACGACGTAAAAGAGTTTATTAAAAATAAATACAACAAACCTGGCAATGTTTTCTTAGGTGTTACTCACCGTCTCGATAGACCCACAAGCGGTGTAATACTTTTTGCGCGAACCTCCAAAGCGCTTGCCCGATTGAATGAAATGTTCCAAGATCATCAAGCCATTCAAAAAACCTATTGGGCTGTAGTGGATAAAAAACCAGAGCCTTTAAGTGGAGACCTGAATCATTGGCTTGTAAGAGATACGAAACAAAACAAGTCGTTTGCCTACTCAACGGAGAAAAAAGAATCTAAAAAAGCGAGTCTAAGTTATCGTTATTTGGGCTCTTCCGATAAATTTCATTTAGTGGAAATTGATTTGCATACCGGTCGTCATCACCAGATTAGAGCTCAACTGGCTTTCCTTGGATTGCATATTAAAGGTGACCTGAAATATGGTGCGGCTCGCTCAAATAGCGATGGCGGAATTCACCTTCATGCACGAAAAATCAAATTCACACATCCTGTTACTGGAGAGGAGATTAATCTAGTTGCGCCACCTCCTGCAGATCCAGTCTGGAACTACTTTATTCGGATTGAAAGTGGCCTTAGCGATGTAGATGCTGGTCGAGTTACTTTGCATGACGAAGTAAAGAAAAAATATGGCCTTTGAATTTCAAATTCTTTGGACAGATGAAGAAATATGCAAGATATTAGAAGAATAGCTATCCCAGATCCTTCAGATGATTAGGCAGTCTTTCCAGTAATGTTCCTGGTTCAATATGGAGCACATTTAGCCCTACTGATTGAGCTCCTTCTGTATTTTGTAGAATATCGTCAATGAAAAGTGTTTCTGAAACATCCAATTCTGTTAGACGCAATACCTCTTGGAAGATATCTGCATTCGGTTTACGCAAGCCCATCGTGTGAGAATAGAAGGACTGCTCGAATAATTCGCCTAAAGCGTAACCAAACTTTACCATAAAGTCGCTTTCGAACTTCGACTCATGAATCTCATTGGTATTGCTTAGAAGGAAAAGACGATACTCTTTTTTTAATTCATGAATGTATTCAATACGAGCTGTTGGAAAATCGAGAATCATTGCATTCCATGCTTCATCAATCTGGGTGTCTGTTAAGGCTAGCTGACTACTTTCTCGAACCAAGTCTCTGAATTCTGCGGAAGAAGAGTTTCCTTTTTCAAATAGTTTGAATAACTGTTGATTAAACGATTTAGTCTCTTCGTTATAGAAATTAGACCACCCTAATTTTCTAAATCCATCAACTGTGAGTTGTGGATTTAGGTTTACGATTACTCCGCCAAGGTCAAAAATAATATTTCGAATTTTTCCTTTTTTCATTACCATTCATTAAGACCGTAAAGATATTGGTTTGTCATCATTAATTATGCTAAGCCAGATTGCGAATTTGGGTTTCTTGTTTCATCGCTTCAGATATTCATAAATAATAGTTTTTGACTTGCTGCTTATTCTCCTTTTTATAGCTTTGTGAATGTATTGAAGAGTCGTAATCCTGATTTAAACCTAAGAATAAATGAGTAACGAGCACTATCATCACCACCACCAGCACGGCCATCACCATGGTCATCACCATCATGATGCACATGGAAAGAGCCTCGTTATTTCAATTATTCTTAATGTCGCTATTACCATAGCCCAGATTGTCGGTGGACTAATCTCAGGAAGTATTGCCCTTTTATCTGATGCAGCGCATAATTTTAGTGATGTACTGGCCTTACTTTTTAGTTATATCGCAGGAAAGCTTTCAAAAAGGGAACGAACTTTAGAGCAGACATTTGGCTATAAACGTGCCGGAATATTCGCGGCCTTTTTTAACTCTGCAACGTTAATGATTGTAGCCACCATATTAGCTCGTGAAGCTATCGGTCGTTTAATGAATCCACAACCGATCGAAGGGAGTATCGTGATTTGGCTAGCTGCCCTCGGAATTGTGTTTAATGGATTTAGTGCGATTTTGGTTAAGAAGGGTGCGGAGTCTGATATAAACATGCGTTCGGCTTACTTGCACTTATTTACCGATATGTTAACCTCCTTCGGTGTTTTAATCGGCGGCTTTGCAATGACATTCCTAGGTTGGTATTGGGTTGATGGTGTTTTGACACTTCTAATTTCACTCTATCTTATTTATAGCAGCTGGTCGATTTTTTACGCTTCTCTGCGTATATTTATGCAATTCACCCCAGAGCATCTGAGCATCGAAGAGATTGCTGCTGCCATTAGTAAGTTGGAGGGGGTTAAGAATATTCATCATGTTCATTTGTGGACTCTTGATGATCATGAGCTAATGTTTGAAGCACATCTTGATCTGGATGAAGATTATCAGATTTCACAATTTGAAGCCATCTTGGAACAGATTGACGTGGTACTTGACGGCTTCGAGATTCATCATTTTAATATTCAACCAGAATGGGAGAGAGCCGATGAAAAGTCGTTGATCAATAATCAGGATCACTAATTTTATAATTTGCCTGTTTTATGCTGTTTTTATAAGTGTCCCCTGCAACGCCTTGTTGTAGATTATATTACTGCGTTTCGAGTTATTATTCTTGAGTTCTTCGTATTTCTTCATATACCTAATTAGGGTTAGATTATATACATAATTCGAGGTATTGTCACTCTTTTTAGATCTCCTTATTTTTGTGAATATATTAAAGCGTATCTAATCGATTTTAGGTGCGTTTTTTCTGTCTAATAATAGAAATAAATAGTATGATTCATAAATTAGCGATGTTGTCATTGATTCTTGCTCTTTTTAGCGGGCTTAGCTTTGGGCAGCAATCTTCAAAGCCCAAGCTTGAAGGTCGGATCTCTTTGTCGGGTGCGTTTGCCCTCTATCCAATGGCTGTAAAATGGGCCGAGGAGTTTAAAAAGTTAAACCCAGGTGTTAAAATTGATATTTCTGCTGGTGGTGCAGGAAAGGGGATAACTGATGTTTTAAATAATATGGTTGATCTTGGAATGGTATCTCGAGATATCAATCCCGAAGAGGTAAAAAAGGGGGCGTTTGAATTTGCGGTCACTAAAGATGCTGTGGTGGCAGTGGTGAGCGAGCAAAACCCAGACTTAAAAACTGTTTTGGCAACTGGACTAAAGCCTGATGCTGGCGCAGATATTTGGATCACTGGTCAATCAAAGACTTGGTATGCAGCGTTTGGATCAAAGTTGAAAGCTCCAATCCATGTATATACACGCTCAGATGCTTGTGGAGCAGCAGAAGTGTGGGCTAAATATTTTGGCAAAAAGCAGGAAGATCTTTTGGGTAGCGGTGTTTTTGGTGACCCTGGATCGGCCCTAGCGGTAAAGAAAGATCCTTTAGGTATTGGGTTTAATAACATTGGTTACGCCTACGATTTTAATACCAAAAAGCAGACACCAGGGATTCGTGTTATTCCGATTGATTTAAATAACAATGGGAAGATAGATCCAGATGAAGATTTTTATGGTTCGATGAATGATTTAATTGATGCGATAGCTAAGGGAAAATATCCTTCGCCGCCAGCTCGTGATCTATATTTTGTCACTCATGGGAAACCAAAAAGCCCAGTAGTTATTGCGTTCTTAAAGTGGGTCTTGGCCGATGGTCAGAAATATGTCAATGAAACAGGTTATATTAATTTATCAAAAGAGATCATTGATAAAGGGGTAAAAAATTTAAATTAGTATGTTAAAAGGGAGATTACGTAAAGACCGAATTGCCCGGCATTACATGTTGACCGTAACGATTTTAGCCATGTTTGTGCTTTTGCTTATTGGCGGAGGCCTGCTGGTAAAGTCGCTACCCATTATTCAGGAGAAGGGATTATGGACCCTATTGTCAACATCAAACTGGCGACCGTTTAAGGGGGATTTTGGTTTTGCATCTTATATAGTTAGTACATTATATGTCACAGGCATCGCGATTATTATCGCGTTGCCTTTGTCGCTGTTAACCTCGATATACATTATTGAATACGCCTCTCCCAAGATCTTGCGAGCATTTAGTTCGGTTGTTGATCTATTGTCTGGTATCCCTCCGGTGATTTATGGCGTTTGGGGAACCTTAACGATTGTACCCTTTATCTCAGAAACCCTAGCACCTCACTTTGTAGAGTTTTCAACTGGCTATAGCGCGCTTGCAGGTGGCGTTGTATTGGCCATTATGATCATTCCATTAATCATAAGTATTCTGATGGAAGTTTTCGGTGCTGTTCCAAAGGAGATGCGTGAAGCTTCTATGTCCTTGGGGGCAACGAAATGGCAAACCGTTAAAAAAGTGGTTGTTCGGAAATCTATTCCTGGTATCGTGGCCGCTGTGGTTCTAGCTATTTCACGCGCATTTGGCGAAACAATAGCGGTTTTAATGGTCTGCGGTAACTTTACGGACCTTCCAAAATCAATTTTTGATGCCTGTTACCCTATTCCTGCCTTGATAGCGAACAATTATGGCGAGATGATGTCGGTGCCTAAATATGAATCAGCTTTGATGTTTGCCGCATTTTTGCTGTTTTTCATCATTGTCGTTTTCAATATAATCTCTCGGATTGTACTCATTCAAATTGATAAAAGATACCAGTTATGAAGAAGTTAGAGGAGAAGATTTTTAAATTTCTGATGATTGGATCAACGGCCTTAATCTTAAGTCTGTTGCTTTATATTTTGTACATAATCTTAAAGAAGGGATTGCCATCACTATCCTGGGAGATGATTTCTCAAATTCCTAGTGGAGGGTTTTATTTGGGCAAAGAGGGGGGTATCTTGAATGCAATCATGGGTTCATTGTATTTGATCTTTTTCTCAGTTTTGATCAGCCTTTGCATTAGCGTCCCTGTTGTGATGTACCTTAATTTTACCCTTCGTCGAAAGTCTAAACTGGCTGCCATTGCACGCCTAACTTTTGATGTCCTATTTGGTATCCCATCGATCGTTTATGGTGCCTTTGGATTCACATTGATGATCTATTTTGGTCTGCAAGCCTCCTTGTTGGGCGGGATTATTGCGATTAGCTTGTTGATCATACCTGTTATGATTCGTTCAATTGATGAAGTGGCGATTTTGATTCCCAACGAATTAGTGGAGGCGACAAAATCTTTAGGTGCGACTAACTATGAGACTATTAAAGTGATTACCCGTCAGCTATTGCCTGGCATCTCTACGGCAGTGCTTCTTTCTATTGGAAGGGGAATTGGGGATGCAGCTACGGTATTGTTCACAGCTGGTTATACCGACAGTATCCCTTCATCTTTAATGCAACCTACGGCATCACTCCCTTTGGCCATATTCTTTCAGCTAAGTAGCCCGATTGAGGAGGTTCAAAACAGAGCCTATTCAGCCGCTTTGGTTTTAACTATTATCATTCTTATTCTTAGTTTTTCGGCCCGATATTTTAGCCGAAGACTCTCAAAAAATAAAATTTAAGTAGCATGGAAATTTTGACCGAAACCTTAATAATGGAAAAGCCAAAACAGGTAAGAAATAGAAAGCCTGGTTGTGATAAACCCCATATTGAGGTTGAAAAACTGAACCTTTACATTCAGGATAATCACATCTTAAAAAATATTAGCTTGGCGATACCCGATAAGAGTATCACCTGTATTATTGGTCCATCAGGATGCGGTAAGACAACGCTTCTGCGGACTTTTAACCGTCTTCACGACGATAATGTGGATGTTCGGATAACGGGGAAGCTTTTTGTGGACTGTGAAGATATTTATGCTAAAGATGCTGAAGTGACCCATATTCGAAAGAAAATGGGATTGTTGGCACAACGTCCTTGCTCCTTGCCGATGTCTATTCTCGATAATGTTGTCTATGGTCCTCGGCTTCATGGGGTTCGGGGAAAACATAAATTGCATGAGATTGCTTATCATCAACTTTCTGCAGTCGGACTTTGGGATGAAGTTAAGGATCGGTTAAAAACACCAGCATCTAAACTCTCCATCGGGCAGCAGCAAAGACTATGTTTGGCAAGAGGGTTAGCCGTTGAGCCAGATATTATTTTAGGTGATGAGGCAACCTCGGCCTTGGATCCAATCTCGTCGAAAACGATTGAAGAACTATTTGTCTCCTTGAAAGATAAATATACCATCGTGTTGGTCACTCACACCCTAAGACAAGCAAAGCGAATTGCTGATTATGTGGCATTTATGTATATGGGTGAGCTTATTGAATTTGGCACTGCGGATCAGGTGTTCAATAACCCAAAGCATAAGTTGACCCAAGAATATATCAGTGGTGGCTTTAGTTAAATGGGGAACGAGTCTACCACATTGAATTTTGCAACATGATCGGTTTGAAATATTTTATGAATTTATTAAATATTTCAAACCGATCAACTTTTGTAAATACACCTGTGAGTTTGGATTTGAATTCTTTAATGGGAACTATATATATCCCAAGCTATCCAGTCTACAATTGATGTGGCAAAATTCGCTTGACGTAACGAGGTAAACAAGACGTTGATGTTAGGTATAGCCGCATTAGCAAGGGATGAAAGTGTTGCAGTTGTTCCATCTTCAAATGTAATTTGCAAGTCTCTTCTTTTGCCCGTAAGCGTATTGTCGACTTTGTCTGCGGTTTTGTTCAGCACTGTGACTTTTGCGTTTAATTGCAGAATGCCATTCAGATAAACTTTTGCACTATCCAGCATCGCTTTTCCATGATCTAATTGTCTTACGATCATAACATTGCCTATAGTTAAAGCGTAATTTGTTTCCCTCCTTTCACATACAGAATCATTCCTGATGGAAAGATATTTTTCTTCAAAAAGGACACTAGTTCCGTTTGAAATAGAATAGTCAGATACGGCACTATCTCCCGCAGAATAGGTGATTTTTGCTATATAGCCATTGGGAAAGTCATATTCCGCTGAGTATAGAGCATTAGTTGTTTTGTTGCGAGAGGACTTTATCTTATAGCTTCCAGCTGAAACACCCTTGATTTTAGTTGTAGTGGCCATCCGATAATCATATCCATAGTGGTGTTTAAAGGTATAGGAATAGTCTGTTAAGTTGATTACATAATCATTCGCCAATAAGCGATCACCTGGTAAATAATGTAATAAGGTGTGTGAATTCAAAACTTTCGATACAGGAAGACGAACAACCATAATTGTGGTGTCTTTACTCTTGGTAAAGAAATGCATGATCGACTGTCTGCCTACTCTGTATAGTGTGTCCTTGTAATTATAAATCCCTGTAATATTTGCTAATAATATGCCGTGAGTTATAGTATCAAAGGGAGATATGGTGGCACTCTTGGTCAACAGATCAGAAGGTCCTAATACGACCTGGTAACCACTTGAGGTCGTAATTTGGTTTACCGCAGTCGTCAAACTCTGCACGCTTGTTGTCAGCGCGGATTTAAGGGATACCTGACCACCACTTTGATTGGTCATGGTTGATTTATTACAGCTCCAGCACAAATATCCTGCTAGAAGAACCAATAGATATAAACTTCTTGCTTTCATGGGTTACTAGATTTAATGAATAAATAAACCTATTTGTAATCTTTAAAATCACAAATGTTATGCCAGAAATTCGTTTTGACGGGATCAATATTATATGCTTTAGAGCAGGTTTCTTCTTGAGATTAGGGTGTCAACTTGAATAGTCCTAAGAGACTTTAAATTTTTACATCATGCAAAAAACTTTTACATCAAATACGATAACTCGCTTTAGGGTTTGTTGGTCGATAGAATCTCGGTTGCTCCAGCCTCCTTGATTGAAAAAATGCTGGGTGCCCAATTCTATGGAATTTCCTATCTTTGTCGTCTATGCAGATCCAGTTAAGACTAATCGCTATTTTGCCTCTTCTTTTGTTGAGCTTCTTTCTTAAGGCTCAGCGGAGTAATTTCAATGGAGGTCCCACAGGACAATCTATTGGAAATTCTTCGAGCACTTCGAAAAGAGGAAAATCAGATGCAAAAAAGGATACCATTGTTTTTAAACTAAAAGTATACCAGTTTGAAGGCGATTATTCTCGATTAAAGGAGACTAAATTGGATACTGTGTTTGCCGATTTTCAAACTTACAACCCGGTATTGAAGAGATCGGTATCAGCACAAACGCTGGGTAATATTGGGGCATCAGCACAGAGTAACGACTATTTTCAACGTTCAATAGACTCCAAGGAATTTTTATTCTTGCGCAACTATCAGGCTTATCAAACCTATCCCCAAGAGATCCATTTTTACAATACAACAAAACCATTCACCTTGTTGGAGTATGGACAATGGTTTAATAATAAGCCAAGTGGAGAGTCGTGGTTGAGGGTTTTCCAAACTCAAAATATTAATAAGAACTTAAATGTTGGATTTAACTATAATTCCATCTCTTCACAAGGAAAATACCTAAGTCAAGAGGCCAAGAATAGTTCGTTGAGTCTTTTTACAAGTTACAATGCCGACCGATATGATCTTTGGTTTATTCTTGGAAAAAATAAATCTAAAAATCAAGAAAATGGAGGGTTGTTAATGCCGACTGATATCGAGAATCCAGATTTAAAACCTGAGAATATTCCGGTGTGGTTTAATGGAGCAATGGCCGAAACAAATAACTCCTTTGCTGTGATTTCTCATCAGTATAAATTTGGAAAATGGGTTAAGCAGCAAGAGAAAAAGATCATTTTTCAAAAGTTTATTACTCGATTTACTTTGATGCATACCCTTGAATATAGTAATAATTCGCGTTATTTCCACGAGGTAGATCCGAATCCATCATTCACTTACAACGATTCAAGAGGGAAGGTTTATTTTTATGGCACCAGCCATGCCCCCTATATTTATGGATCATTAGGCACAACTGCGATGCCTGCAACTCAAGATAATACAGGTATGACAAGGGTGACAAATCTTTTTTATTTAAAGGGTGTTGAAGCTCCAGATCGCAAGTATACTTTTGGAAAGCAGGCTTATATCGGCAACGATCTAATCAATCTATACATGCCTCGACAAGAGTCTATTTATACCCCCGGTATCATGCAGCCCCCAATTGGCTTAACCCAATCAAATAACGTGACGAACACGTTTGCCGGAGGCTCTATCTATCGAACGAATGCAAAGTTTTTAAATTGGAATGCCAATGGTCGTTTTTATATCCAAGGCTATCGTTCTGGAGATTTTGATCTTTCGGGAAATATCGAGAAACCAATTCGGAGCTCTAAAGATACCTCTTTTGTTCGTTTAAATGGAAATATGACCAATACCACCCCTGACTATTTCTACAACCATTATTATTCGAATCATTTTAAATGGGAAAATAATTTTGATAAAACATATGAGTTAAAAGTGGGTGCAGTTTACGAAAAGCCTTATCGTAAACTCAAAGTAGGATTTAAATATTCTATTGTAAATCGTTACATGTATTGGGATGAAACGTCCATGCCAGCTCAGGCAAATTCGGAGTTCTCAGTTGCTCAATTTTTTGTGAGTAAGGATTTTAAATTTGGCCCATTGAATTTCCTTAATTCTGTCCTTTATCAGAAGTCAACGACCGAGAAGTATTTGCATATCCCCGAATTATCCACCCACAATACCTTATTTGTTACTGGGATGTTAGCTAAAGTTATGGCTGTTCAGTTTGGACTCGACTTGCGCTATGATGCAAGTTATTATGCCGACTACTATAGTCCTGCCTTGGGGATGTTTTATGTTCAACACAATCAAAAAATTGGAGACTATCCTTGGCTAGATGCTTTTGTAAATCTTAAATTAAAGCGGACGCGTTTTTATGTCAAGTATGCAAATCTAGGGACAAAATTTATAAAGAAAGGCTATTATACCACGCCTAATTATGCCTCTCAGATTGCGACTCTCGCCTTTGGGCTCTCTTGGAGTTTTTATAACTAAATTGGTTTAGTTCTCTAGTATTCGGTTGTAGATCGATAAAAACTCGGTTAGAATCATTCCCGTAGCGCCCCAGATAAACGATTGCTCAACACTGTACCCTGGAGCTATAAGTTCACCCATCACTGTTTTTACTGTTTTAAAGCCCCGTGTATTTTTATCTCGAAGTTTTGATAACGGGACAATAATTAACTGGTCAACCTCTTTGGAATCGATAATAAAATGTGGCTTTTCAATACACCACCCAATAAATGGGAAAATGGTGAAGTTACTTACTTCTACACCGACCGGTGTCAGTGCTCCAAGAATCTCAATTGAAGACTCTTCAATCCCAACTTCTTCCTTCGTCTCGCGCAGTGCTGTGTGGATTAAATCGGTATCTTGTTGTTCAAATCTACCACCCGGGAATGCCATCTGTCCACCATGGTTTCTCATCGCTGATGGCCGTTTGATAAAGCAGGTGCTCAGGGTATCTCCATCTTTAAATAACAATAGCAAAACACTACTTTGCTTGGTTGGTTTTAGACTGGAATCACTGCTAACAGATCTCCCATTGGGTAGCATTTCAAGATGGGCTTCTTCGCCAGGTAAGGTATTGGAAAGTGCCTTTTGAAGCTTGGCTTTTATCGATGTGATATCTGCTGTTGACACGTGTAGATCTTATTCAGAATCACTGTCGTCGTCTCTGTATTGAATGTCGCGAACGGTTAATTGCAACTTCGTTTTGCCGCGATATTCGTTTTCAGAAACCGAATAACAGATGTTAAAGGGAAGCGATCTTTTAATCACATCTAAATGCTCAGACTGTGAAAAGGCAATGCCCGAAAATACGGTTGATGAACGATTGGCTTCCATCAAATCAAGCTTGATATGCTCATTATTTTTTCCAACTAATCTGCTTGTGCCATAGTCGAGTACATTCTTAGTAAGAAATACTGGAGCCATATTGTGCGGTCCAAAAGGCTCAAATTGATTCAGTAATCTGATAAATTTAGGAGATAAATCAGATAGTGATATTTTTGCATCGATCTCGATGGTCTGCTTTTGTTGTTCGGCTGAAATGGAGTCTCTAACTACTTGTTCGAAGCGTCGAGAGAATTCTGCAATATTTTCAAGTTTCATTGATAAACCGGCAGCATACATATGACCACCGTATGATTCTAGCAGATCAGAGCAGGCACTAATCGCTTCGTAGAGGTCGAATTCTCCTACTGATCTTGCTGATCCAGTGGCAAGGCCATTTGACTCTGTTAACACTACTGTTGGCCGATAGTAATGTTCTGTCAAACGCGATGCCACAATCCCAACAACACCTTTATGCCAATCACGATTGTAGATAACTGTTGTAACGCGACCTTCATAAAACTCACTTTTTTCAATAATGTCTAGAGCTTCAAGAGTTATTTCCCGATCTAAAGTTTTTCTAATTTCGTTGTAAGAATTAATCTCAATGCCAAGCTCCTCCAATTCCGTAGCATCTTTTGCAAGCAAGATTGCTACCGATTTTTTCCCATGTTCAATTCTGCCTGAGGCATTTAGACGTGGTCCAATCTTAAACACAATATCACTAATCTTAAATTCGCCATCCATTCCGGCATATTTAATGAGTGTTTTAAGACCGATGGAAGGATCTGCATTCAACTTTTTTAGTCCATAATAGGCGAGAACTCTGTTTTCTCCTGTCAAAGGGACAATATCTGAGGCTATGCTTACCACCACTAAGTCGAGTAGCTCCAAGGCTTCCTCCTCAGGTATTCCTTGGTCTATGCAAAAAGCCTGAACGAGTTTAAATCCAACACCACATCCTGAAAGTTCTTTGTATGGATAGTTGCAATCCAGTTGTTTTGGGTCTAGTACTGCGACCGCTTCTGGAATAAGTGTATCTGGATTGTGGTGATCACAAATGATAAAGTCGATGCCTAATGATTTGGCATAGGATATTTTGTCGTTTGCTTTAATACCGCAATCGAGCACAATAACTAGGGAAAAGTTATTTTCTGCCGCATAGTCAATGCTCAGCTTCGAAATGCCATAACCTTCCATGTAACGATCGGGGATATAGTAATCGATTTCGGCTATTCGACTTCTGAGAAAGGAGAACATCAGCGCAACGGAGGTTGTTCCATCCACATCATAATCACCATAAATCATCACTTTTTCCTTGCGATCGATTGCTTGTTTAATACGAGCAACGGCCTTGTCCATATCTTTCATCAGAAATGGGTCGTGGAGGTCAGATAATTGCGGTCTAAAAAAGGATCTTGCTTCAGGAAATGTCTTGATTCCTCTCTGGATTAGTAAATTTGCTATCGCCATGTCGATATTTAAAGCTGCAGATAGGTGCTTAAGGTCATTATTATCAGCAGGTTTCTTGATCTTCCACGATTTGCGCATACAAACTTATTAATTGAGGCTTCTGATTGAAATAATTTCCTCAAATATACTAAAAACTAGCCATCCCCAAAAGGATAACTTTTTGTACCTTTGCCCCTATTATTCGAAAATTTGAAGGAAACATTAAAAATGAGCACGATAGAATTAAGCGAACAGGAATTAATTAGACGAGGATCATTGCAGAAACTGCGTGATCTTGGGATAAATCCTTATCCAGCTAATGAGTTCAAAGTCAATACTACTGCAAGCCAGATACTCACAACATTTAATCCTGCAGAACCAAATTTGCAAGAGGTTGTTTTTGCAGGTCGATTAATGAGTCAGCGCATCATGGGAAAAGTTTCCTTTGGCGAACTTCAAGACGATACTGGACGAATACAAATATATATTAGTCGCGACGAGATCTGTCCAGACGAAGATAAAACACTTTACAATGAGGTGTTTAAGAAATTGCTTGATATCGGTGATATCATTGGTGTTATGGGATACGTTTTCATTACTCAGATGGGTGAAACAACCATTCATGTAAAGGAATTTGTCCTATTAAGCAAATCTATTAAGCCTCTTCCCGTTGTGAAGGAGAAAGACGGTAAGACTTTTGATGCCTTTACCGATCCTGAACAACGTTATCGCCAGCGCTATCTTGACCTTATCGTTAATCCACATGTGAAGGAGGTCTTTTTAAAACGGACCAAGATCATCAATGAGATGCGTAACCTTTTTAATGAGCGCGGATACATTGAAGTGGAGACTCCAATCTTACAACCTATTCCTGGTGGTGCTTCGGCTCGACCATTTATGACCCATCATAACGCACTCAATATTCCGCTCTATCTTCGAGTGGCAAACGAACTTTACCTTAAGCGATTAATCGTTGGAGGTTTCGATGGCGTGTATGAATTTGCAAAGGATTTCCGTAACGAAGGGATGGATAGAACCCATAATCCTGAGTTTACAGTTATGGAGATCTATGTCGCGTACAAGGATTACAATTGGATGATGGATTTCACGGAAGAGATGATCGAGCGAGTGGCTCTAGCGCTGCATGGCAAGACTATCTTAACCGTTGGAGATAAAGAAATAGATTTTAAACGTCCATTCAAACGGATCACCATGTTTGACTCCATTCTTGAATTTACAGGGGTTGATATTTCCAACATGGATGAACATCAGCTTCGCGATACCTGCACTAAGCTTGGTATCGCAAATGATGCCACGATGGGTAAAGGGAAGCTTATCGATGAAATATTTGGTGAGAAATGTGAAGGCAACTATATCCAGCCAACGTTTATCACCGATTATCCGGTTGAGATGTCACCGCTTTGCAAGAAACATCGGAATAATCCAGAGCTTACTGAGCGTTTTGAATTGATGGTCAATGGGAAAGAGCTTTGTAATGCTTATTCCGAATTAAATGATCCAATCGATCAGATGGAACGTTTTCAAGAACAAATGCGTCTCTCGGAGAAGGGTGATAATGAGGCTATGTTTATCGACCTTGACTTTGTCCGCTCCTTAGAATACGGAATGCCTCCAACATCAGGTATGGGGATTGGTATCGACCGTTTGACCATGTTAATGACGAATTCAATATCGATACAGGATGTACTGCTGTTCCCACAGATGAAGCCGGAGAAAAGGGCCGAAGAGGATTCTGCAGATAAATTTGAAGAACTTGGTATTCCCGCCGTATGGGTGGAGGTGCTTATGAAGATGGGATATAAAAAAGTAGCTCAATTAAAGGAAGTTAAACCAAGTAAATTGTTTAATGACCTCTGTGGTTACAATAAGAAAAATCAGTTAGGGATACCTAATCCGGTGGCTGATGATGTTACAAATTGGTTAAATTAAATACTCGGTAGGATGACTGAAATAAGTGAGAAAAGCCGGGTCGCAATTATAGGAAGTGGTAGTTGGGCTACCGCGTTAGCTAAGATTCTAGCCTATAACTTGCCAGAATTAAATTGGTTTATACGGAAAGAGGAGAATATTGAGCTATTCAAAAAGTTCAGACACAACCCGAATTACCTGCGATCTGTAGAGTTTGATATGTCTAAGATTAATTTCTACACCGACATTAATAAAATTGTTGAAGATTCTGATATCCTGGTATTTGTTACTCCGTCTGCATTTCTCAAAGACACGTTAAGTCATCTCACGGTTCCTATTGGAGAGCGTTATGTCGTATCCGCAATTAAAGGGATAATCCCTGATGATAACTTAGTCGTTGGTGAATTTTTTCATGAGTTTTACGACTTGCCTTTTGACCAGTTTGCGGTCATTGCCGGACCTTGTCATGCTGAAGAGGTGGCTCGTGATCTACTCTCATACCTCACAATTGCAAGTCCCGATGTTAAGCGTGCACGTCAATTTGCGATGCTTCTGGAGAGCCCTTCGATTCGCACCCATATCTCTGATGATATTTGGGGTACTGAGTATTCAGCGGTATTGAAAAATATCATGGCCATTGCTTGCGGAATCTCTCATAGTTTGCGCTATGGCGATAATTTTCAGGCCGTGCTGATGTCAAATGCGATTCAAGAGATTAAACGGTTTGTCGATACGGTTCATCCGATTACTAGAGATATTAAATCATCAGCTTATCTGGGCGATCTATTGGTGACCGGATATTCACATTTCTCCCGAAATAGAGCTTTTGGAACCATGCTCGGAAAAGGTTATACGGTCCGTTCTGCCATGCTCGAAATGGATATGATTGCCGAAGGTTACTATTCCACAAAGTGTATTAAAGAGCTTAATCTTCAGTATCATATTAATATGCCGATAACCGATTCGGTCTATAACATCATTTATGAGAATATCTCGCCAGCTATTGAGATCAGACTTTTAACCGAACATTTGCGTTAACACTAAAATATCATGTCAAATATATCATTACAACTAGATAAGGTCTATGATTTCGTCTCTATTGAAGAGATTCAGTCTTATAAGAAATCCGCAGAGCTACAAAATATTACTCTTCGTAATAAAACAGGTAAAGGAAATGATTTTCTTGGCTGGGTAGACCTTCCGTCTAGTATTTCCGAGTCTGTTCTTGAAGAGATCGAAAAAGTGACACTGAAACTTAAATCGAAGCATCTAGAAGTGTTTGTGGTTATTGGTATCGGAGGTTCTTACTTAGGTAGTAAGGCTGTTATTGATGCTCTGTCTGACTCCTTTGCTCAAATTAAAGGGAGCTTTGAAGCCCCATTAGTTGTTTTTGCTGGTCAAAATATTAGTGAAGATTATCTTTTCGAATTACGCGATCTGCTCGATACCAAAGAGTGGGCTTGCGCGATCATTTCTAAGTCTGGAACAACCACTGAACCAGCACTGGCCTTCCGTCTTCTAAAGCAGGATTTAGAAGATAAATATGGTGTAGATGAGGCTCGCAAACGAATTATTGCCATTACTGATGGTGAACGTGGTGCTCTAAGAACTCTGGCTGTTGAAGAAGGGTATAAAACATTTGTCATCCCAGATGATGTTGGTGGTCGATATTCGGTACTTACCCCCGTTGGTCTAATCGCTATTTCTATTGCAGGTTTCGATGTGAGAGAATTGGTTCGAGGTGCTCAATCGATGGAGGTTGCTTGTGGTGCAGATGTGCCATTTGAAAAAAATATTGCTGCTCAATATGCAGCTGTCCGAAATGCCCTGTATGCAAAGGGTAAGAAGGTTGAGATTATGGTTAACTATAATCCAAAACTTCACTTTTTTGCTGAATGGTGGAAACAACTTTACGGCGAATCAGAGGGAAAAGAATTTAAAGGAATCTTTCCTGCTAGCGTAGATTTTTCGAGTGATCTTCATTCGATGGGTCAATATATTCAAGAAGGAGAGCGTATGTTGTTTGAGACCGTCTTGTCTGTAGGTCAAGTAAACAATGAAGTTTTGGTTCCATCAGATAAGGACGATTTAGATAAATTGAATTTCCTTGCTGGAAAACGTGTCGACTACATCAATAAAATGGCTGAACTTGGAACTATGATTGCCCATGTCGATGGGGGAGTACCTAATATAAAGATTAACATTCCTCAATTAAATGAGTTCTATTTGGGCCAATTGATCTATTTCTTTGAAATAGCTTGTGGGATAAGTGGTTATTTACTTGATGTGAATCCATTCGACCAGCCAGGGGTAGAGGCTTATAAGAAAAATATGTTTGCCTTGCTTGAAAAACCAGGATTTGAAAAGGAGACTGCTGAACTAAAAGCTCGATTGGGATAGTTCGAAACCGTAACAGATTGTGCTGATTCTAGATCTCTTATTTCAAGGATAGCTAAAAATTTAATTGTCATGGCTATGCGTCAAGTTCTGTTATCTTTCTGTTTCATGCTTCTCTTTGCTTGCGGCGTTAAAACCTCGTCAGAACCAATCAAAAAGTTAGAACATAATCACGACCAAATTCTGACATCTGAAGAGCTGGAAAAAGTTAATCTCCGCACAGCATCCGATTATCGTAAAGTGCTTCAGCAGATTGATCCAGCAGATCTCGCTTCTTTGGATGCCGCGAAGAATCTTATCCTAAAAGCCACTTTAGATAGTCTAGCTTCGGATTCAATGTTTGTTAGCTATTATGACTTTTATACACGTCTTGCTGATATTTACATTGAAAGTAATGAGAAGGTTCTTTTACAATTAGCAAGCGATAAATCAAATAACTCTTTGAATGCAGACTTTGCCAGACATGGTTTAAAATTAGTTTCAGATAAAGGGGTATTTACCTTGAAGAGACAGAATCGCTATCTTTTAAAAGAATTTGGACCACGACTTTCTGCTTCATTTCGTGAATATCTAACGATAGCTAGCAAGGAGCAAGATGTTCCGTTCCGAAAAGATGGCAAGATGATTATTTCATTAGATTCTTTAGCTTCTCGAATCATATCCTGGGATAATTTTATCGCGCTTTATCCTGATTTTATTGAACTTCGATTAGCGCAAGATGAATACACACAATATCTGGGGGCCTATCTTTCTGGAACAGATAGCGCTCGAGCTTTTGATCCAAGCACAAGTCAGCTTAACGATAATCTAAGAGGTTCGTTAGAAAACTTTGCGATGAATCATCCAGGAAGTAAGAGTGGTGGCTTGGTAAAAGATTATCTTGAGATGCTTCAGACAACAAATTTTAATTACACGGAGAAAGTAGACTCATTTCTGCTAGAAAAAGTATATCATTGAAAGCGATTTAGTGCTAACGATTTTATCGGTTAATAAATATAATTATGCAACAAAAAACTTCCAGTTCAGAAAAAGGATCTCCTAAGCAGGTCTATTTAGAAGTTAAGGAGAACTCTGAATTGTTGAAATTCTTGTTAGAACAGCTTAAAGGGAAAAGTAGAACGACCGTTAAGGCCTTGCTTGCCCATCGACAAGTGGCTGTGGGTAGCCATACCATTACACAGTTTGATTATCCTGTTCTAGTTGGCCAACAAGTGACGATCACCTATGGCAAGATTCCTGAGCAGATTAGATACAAAGGCTTACGCATAATTTTTGAAGATCCACATATTATCGTGATTGAAAAAGAGGCCGGAATGCTCTCCATAGCTACCGCGAAGGAGAAATTGTTAACCACATATAGCATTTTAAGTGGCCATGTTAAACGTGAAGATCCAAATAATCGAATTTTCGTTGTGCATCGTCTTGACCGGGATACTTCTGGTATTATGATGTTTGCAAAGAGCGAGGCTGTACAATCCACGTTACAAAGATCTTGGCAGGAAGCGATCATCGAACGCACCTATGTAGCCGTTGTAGAGGGCGTTGTTCAAAATGATGAAGGGACGATTCGCTCATTTCTTAAGGAGAACAAGGCCTTAATCATGTATTCAACAAAGGTTCCAGGAGAAGGCGATGAGGCGATTACGCATTATAAAGTCTTACGAAGAGGTGACGAGATTTCTCTTGTTGAGGTGAAGCTCGAAACGGGCCGTAAGAATCAGATCCGAGTGCACATGAAAGAATTAGGATATCCAATTGTTGGAGATAAGAAATATGGCGCGAAGCTTAACCTGATTGGTCGAACCTGCTTGCATGCTCGAGTGCTTTCTTTCATCCATCCAGTAAGTGGTCAAGAGATGCGCTATGAGACTCCAGTCCCAGGCCGTTTTATGTCGGTCTTTGCACGACATGAGAAAATCTAATCAGTCCTCGCGGCATGCTAATTTAGTGTTCAATTCTTGAATCTGACTATGAAATACCTTTTGTCTTTATTCGCGCTGGCCTTATTGATATCGTGTCATGTCAATCCGCCAGAACAACTGACTAATTATGTAAATCCATTTATTGGTACCGATGAAGATGGGCATACTTTCCCAGGAGCATTAGTCCCATTTGGAATGGTTCAGCTAAGTCCTGATAATGGCGAAAATGGCTACAACTGGTGCAGTGGATACCATTACAGCAGCAAAACTATCCGAGGCTTTAGTCATACCCATTATAGTGGCACAGGTGCTGAAGACCTTTGTGATATCTCTGTCTTCCCAACTCTGAATAGCTCTCCAACGCCAAAGACTATTGTCAGTGAATTTGATCATCACGATGAGCAAGCAAAGCCTGGATATTATTCGGTAAAACTAAAAACATCCGATATTAATGCTGAGTTGACTGCAACAACCCATTGTGGTCTGCATCGGTATACATTCCCTGAAGGTAAACAACCAATTTTACGACTCGATTTAGGGATCGGAAATGGCACGGAAGCACGCGTGGGCCATAATGGCGATTTGCCCCTTGAGTGTTATCTGAAGAAGATTGATGATCATACCCTTGTCGGATTTCGCCGTTCTGTCGGATTTGTAGGCGAGCGATGTGTTTTCTTTGCGGCTCAGACGAATAAGCCCTTCTCTAGCTTAACCATCTTTGCCGATAGCGTTAAAATTGGTTCTGATCAAGAGGGTCGAGCAGTCACCATCTCTTCTTCGTTGAGCTTTCCTAATACCCAAGCGAATGATCAGCTTTTAATGAAAGTGGCTATTAGCACTGCAAACATTGAAGGAGCTTTGGCAGGTTTGGCCGAAATTAAAGATTGGGATTTTGATGCCGTTCGGAAAATAGCCTCAGAGAGTTGGGAGAAAGAACTTGCAAAGATTAAAGTTACCTCTGATGATAAGGCGTTTAAGGAGACTTTTTATACCGCGGCTTACCATTGCTATTTCGCCCCATTCCGTTTCGACGACGCTTTGGGTAACTATACTGGTGCTGAGAAGGAAATCCATGCTCATCCGAATATTTATACATTGAGCTCTTTGTGGGACACCTATAGAGCAGCGGCTCCTCTATTTACCTTAACTCAGACTGAGCGTTTGCCTGCAATTATTACATCTTTTCTTGAGTTTTACAAACAACATGGTCTTCTCCCTTCATGGGAACTATATTTCAATGAAGCCAATGTTATGCCAGGCTATCATGCTGTTCCAATTATCGCCGATGCCATGCTGAAAGGGGTTAAAGGTTTTGATTATCAGCTGGCCTTTGAAGCCATGGTTGTCACGGCAAATGAAGATATTCGAGAGTCTAATTACTATCGACAATATGGCTATATTCCTGATGACTTAGATCCTAGACAACGAGGTGTTACCAAAACTGTTGAATATGCCTTTGACGACTGGTGTATTGCGCAAGTGGCTAAGCAACTGAATAAGAGTGCCGAATATGAGACCTTTATAAAACGAAGTGGATACTGGAAAAATATTTTTGATTCGCACACTGGTTTTGTAAGACCTAAAGACAAAACAGGGGCGTGGATGGTTCCATTTTTACCTACTGAATCGGTTGGTTTTCAAGAGGGAAATGCCTGGATCTACACCTGGTATGTTCCTCATGATGTGAAAGGATTAATCACTGCTATGGGTGGGGAGAAGCGTTTTGGTCAGAAATTAGATTCGCTGTATAATGCCCCCGACGCTCCATACCGCAAATTGAAAAACAATGGTTTCTATGGATTGTCAGAATTTTCAAATGAACCAAGTCATCATGTCCCATACCTCTATAATTACATTGGTAAGCCTTGGTTGACAGCAGAAAAAATCAACCATATTCGGACTAAGTTTTATAGCAATCAACCCAATGGATTATGTGGAAACGATGATTGCGGTCAGATGAGTGCCTGGTATATCTTTAGCTCTATTGGTTTTTATCCAGTTAACCCTTCAGATGGAATTTATGTCTTTGGCACCCCATTGGCTACTAAGACTGAAATTGCATTATCAAATGGGAATAAATTTAGTGTTCAAGCGATCGATCTGAGTTCGAAGAATATCTACATTCAAAAAGCCACACTGAATGGTGTCGCTTATTCCAACTCGTATATTAAGCACACCGATCTTGTTAAGGGTGGCGAACTTGTGTTTTATATGGGTGATAAGCCATCCGAATCGTATGGTGTACTTCCAGAGAATCGGCCAGGAAACTAATGTTTAATGCTATTTTGATTCGATACATATGAAAATATTTAACCCAATCCGGCTTTTACTTCTTCTGGTACTTCTTTTAGGTGCTTCTTTTTTGAAGGCTCAGGTTGCCCCTTTTTACGATGCCGCTACAAATCTATATGGTTATAAGGACCCTAAAGGGAGTGTGATCATTTCGCCTAAATACGAATTGGCCTATAGCCTAAATGAAGGGTTTGCGGCATTTAAACAGCAAGGTAAATATGGGTATGTCGATCAGAACGGAAAAGAAGTTGTTACAGCTAAATATGATGATACCTGGAAATTTATTGGCGGATATGCGGCTGTTCGTCTGGCGGGCAAATATGGTTTTATAAACGTAAAAGGAATGGAAGTTACACCACTAATTTACGAACGCGCCTATAACTACCATGGTGCCTGCTGTTATAAAGGCCAGGCCCACGTGAAGGAGAATGGTAAGTGGAAAATTATCACGCTAGGATCTTTGCCTAAAGTTCATTAACTTTAATCGACTTATTTTCTGTCAATTAAATTAATTCGTTAGGCGATGAAAAAAAACATGGGAACACTAGACAAGACCATCCGTATCTTGATTGCAGTGGTTATTGTAGCTCTTTTTGTAACGAAGGTTGTTTGCGGCACTTTAGCCATTGTCTTATTGATCTTCGCAGCAATTTTTGTAATCACAAGTTTTGTAAGTTTTTGTCCTCTTTATACCCTCTTTGGGATAAAAACCTGTAAGAAATAGTCGATTATAGCTCGTTAGATTCTGTTATTTTTTCCAGTAAAACTATATTTTCAACATGATGGGTATGTGGAAACATATCCACCGGCTGGACCTTTGTTACTTCATAATTTGAGCCTAATAAGCTTATGTCGCGTGCCTGTGTAGCTGGGTTGCAACTTACGTAAACAATCCGTTCCGGCGAAGCAAATAAGATTGAATTGATCACCTCATCACTCATGCCGGCACGCGGTGGATCTGTAATGATCACATCGGGATGACCATGCTCGGTGATAAATTCTCTGGTTAGAATCTCTTTCATATCACCCGCAAAGAAATTCGTATTCGAAAGTTTATTGCTTGAGGCATTTAACTTTGCGTCCTCAATAGCTTCTGGGACATATTCGATACCTACTACTTTTTTTGCTTTTTTTGCTACGAAGCAAGCGATGGTGCCAGTTCCTGTATATAAATCATAGACTACTTCATTGCCTGTCAGCGCTGCAAATTCACGGGTTGCTTTGTATAGCTCATAAGCTTGAAGTGAATTTGTTTGATAGAAAGATTTTGGTCCAATCCTAAATTTTAGTCCTTCCATCTCCTCGGTAATATATCCATCTCCTTTGAAAATATTTACCTCCTGGTCTGTTATCGTATCATTTCCTTTCTGATTGATGACATAAAGCAGGGTTGTGATTGCAGGAAAGCTGTCAGTCAGAAATTGAAGCAAAAGTTCTCTTTTTTCTCGCTCCTCCCGAAAGAAATTTACAATCACCATAATCTCGCCAGAACTTGTGGTTCGGATGATAAGATTTCGCAGGAAGCCTTCCTTGTTTTTTAGGTCGTAAAACGCAAGGTTATTTAATAATGCGTATTTTTTTACTGCATTTCGGATATCGTTCGAGCTATCTGTCTGAAGCCAGCATTTGTTTACATTAAGCACCTTATCAAACATGCCTTGAACATGAAATCCAAGGACATTCATGTCCTCAAATTCATTACCCGACCGAACCTCTTCGTGGGTTAGCCAACGTCGATTTGAAAAGGTAAACTCAAGTTTGTTACGGTAGAATGTTGAGGTTGCCGATCCAATGATTGGCATAATATCAGGAAGCGTCATCCTCCCAATCCGACTTAGTTGGTCAAAGACCTGCTTTTGTTTGTAAAAAAGCTGTTTCTCATAGGGTAAGTATTGCCATTTGCAACCACCGCAGATCTCGAAATGTTCGCAAAAAGCTGGAATCCTATCCGGAGAATCTTTTTGAATCTGAATAACTTTCGCTTCTTGGTATTTCTCTCTCTTCTTGGTAACCTGAAGATCAACGATGTCTCCAGGGATTACATGAGTCGTAAAAACCACCACTCCATCAACTCTGGCTACAGCTTTTCCTTCCGATCCAATATCTAAAATCTCTACGCCATCATAGCGTGGCAGTGGTTTATTTCCTCTTGACAAAGTCTTGAATTTTTAATTTGGTGCAAAGATATAAATTGATTCTGCACCTGAGCAGAAAGTTTACTTCTAGCTTAATTTAATTCGAGTTTAACGCAGTAAAAATAAATCCTCTAGCCCCTTCAAATTTTGGTATCTTTGCACCGCTAAAATAAGGTTTACATGATTGTTTGTTTTAACCAAGATCATGCATGTCCGAAAAGGCGAATAAATTTGTGAGTAAGTAGATTATGAGTGTTTCAGTAGAGGAATTATACGTCGAATTTGGCGGGTTTGAGCTTTTTAAGCATGTGAATTTTATTGTCAATCCGCGTGATCGCATTGGTCTGGCGGGCCGAAATGGCGCTGGCAAGTCTACATTGCTTAAAATTTTAGCTGGAAAGCAAACTCCAACTTCGGGAAGAGTTATTGTCCCTAAGGATATCATGATTGGTTATCTTCCTCAACATATGGAGCTGGCTGATTCGCGAACCGTAATGGATGAGGCAATTACGGCTTTTGCCGAGATATTAGCACTTGAGAAAAAAATAGATTTTCTGAACTCTGAACTTAGCACTCGTACAGACTATGAGTCAGCGGCTTATCATCAGATCATCGATGATATGCATGAGGCAAATGAGCGTTTTCAGATGATGGGCGGCACGAATTTCCATGTCGACATCGAACAGACCCTCATTGGATTAGGTTTTACACGGTCTGACTTTACCCGACAAACATCCGAATTTTCTGGCGGATGGCGTATGCGCATCGAGCTGGCTAAGATCTTACTTAAGAAGCCAAATGTGTTTCTACTCGATGAGCCAACGAATCACTTAGATATTGAGTCAATCGAATGGCTTGAAGAGTTCTTAAAGGATTACGCTGGTGCGGTGGTCTTGGTTTCTCATGACCGGGCATTTTTAGATAATGTAACCAATCGGACGGTCGAGATTAGCTTAGGCAAGATCTACGATTATAAAGTTAACTATACTAAATATCTTGAGCTTCGTGTCGAACGTCGCGAACAGCAGATGGCTGCATTCCGGAACCAGCAGAAAATGATTCAAGATACCGAAGATTTTATCTCCCGCTTTCGCTATAAGGCTACAAAATCGGTACAGGTACAATCCCGTATTAAACAACTCGATAAGGTTGATCGTATCGAGATCGATGAAGAAGATACACGGGCATTAAATATTAAATTTCCACCTTCTCCACGCTCTGGAGCTGTTGTTTTTGAAGGCAAAGAAGTTACAAAGCGTTATGACGATTTGCTTGTTCTCGATAAGGTAGACTTGATTCTTGAGCGTGGCACCAGAGTGGCTTTTGTTGGCAAGAATGGGGAAGGAAAGAGTACGATGGCTCGTATCATCATGCAGGATCTTGCTTGCAATGGCGAACATAAGCTTGGGCACAACGTTAAGATTGGATATTTCTCGCAAACTCAGGCTGCTGAATTAGATGAGGAGTTAACGGCTTTTGAGACCATTGATAAAATTGCTGTTGGTGATATTCGGACCAGGATCCGAGATATTTTAGGTGCATTTATGTTCTCGGGTCAAGATGCAGATAAAAAAGTTAAAGTGCTTTCGGGTGGTGAACGGGCCAGACTGGCTATGATCAGTTTATTGCTTGAGCCGGTTAATTTCTTAGTTTTAGATGAGCCAACCAATCACTTGGATATCCATTCAAAAGGGTTGTTAAAGCAAGCACTGATCAATTTTGATGGTACACTTCTGGTTGTATCACATGATCGTGAATTCTTAGACGGATTGGTGGATGTGGTGTATGAGTTTAAGCATCGTAAGCTTAGACAGCATTTGGGTGGCGTTTATGAATTCTTGCGCAAAAGAAAGCTGGAATCATTGCGAGAATTAGAGCAAGCTGCTCCGGAGAAAAAAGTCAAAAAAGAGGCAGTCGCTAAAGAGGCAGCACCCGTAAGTTTTGATGATCGGAAAGAGATTAATCGAATGATTAGCCGTATTGAAAAACAAATTAGTGAGGCTGAATGGCAGATCTCTAAACTTGAAGAAGAGATTTCAAGCATGGATAAAATGCTGGCTGATCCCACAACTTTAGATGATAGTTCTCTGTTTAATCGTTATGGAGCGGCCAAGAAAGAGGTTGAGAAATCGATGGCAGAGTGGGAGTCATTCAATGAGGAACTAAAGATTTGGGAAAGCAAAAGGACCTGGTAACACACGCAGGATTTTAATATATTAGGTGATCATAAAGAATTAAGACTATGGAAAAGACAGATTATATCTTCGGAATGCGCACCATTATCGAGGCAATCAACTCTGGTAAAGAGATTGAGAAAATATTAATCAAAAAAGGGTTGCAAGGGGAACTTATCACGAACTGATGGATCTTGTTCATCAGTTTCAGATTCCTATTCAACTTGTGCCAATAGAGAAACTTGATCGTGTAACGCGCAAGAATCATCAAGGTATTCTGGCTTTTATCTCTCCGATATTTTACCAGAACATTGAAGAGATCATTCCTCGTTTGTATGAAGAAGGAAAAACGGCTCTGATCTTAGTTCTCGATGAGCTTACTGATGTGCGTAATTTTGGAGCTATTGCAAGGTCTGCCGAGGTTGCTGGTGTTCATGCAATCGTTATTCCCGAGAAAGGTTCAGCCCAAATTAATGCAGATGCGATAAAAACATCGGCAGGAGCACTTCATCTAATTCCTGTCTGTCGGACAAAAAGTCTCTCTGCTGTTTTAAAGTTCTTGAAAAATAGTGGATTAAAGATTGTTGCTGCAACAGACAAAGGTGACAAGGTCTATTCGGATATCGATATGAAAGATCCGGTTGCTATCATCTTAGGATCTGAAGATCTAGGTATTGAGGCTGGTCTTTTGAAGATGTCAGATGAATGGGCTAAGATCCCTCAGTATGGACAGATTAAATCATTGAATGTTTCTGTGGCTGCTGGAATAATCGTGTTTGAAGCACTTCGTCAGCGCTCGTTAGCTTAGTTACGAGAATATAGGAACTTCTCTGTTAAAGGTCTCTTCCAAAGAGATAAATGTTTCGGTGCTAGAAATTCCTTCAATGCGTTGAATCTTTTCGCTCAAAATCTGTTTGAGATGCTCATTATCTCTTGCATAGACCTTTATAAATATTGCATATTCGCCTGTTGTATAATGGCATTCGACAATTTCTCGAATTTCTAAAAGTTGCTTTGCTACTTCATGAAATAGCCCCCCTTTTTCTAAGAATATCCCCACATAGGTGCAGGTGCGGTAGTCTATTTTCTTTGGATCGATATAGTATCCAGAACCTGTGATAACCTCCATCTCAATCATACGATTAACACGCTGGTGAACAGCGGCCCTTGAAACACCACAATCTGTTGCCACATCTTTAAACGGAATCCGGGCATTTTTAGTGATAATGTCCAGAATGTGAAGATCTGTATCGTCGAGTTGATTTCTAAGTGTCATATGTGTTGTCGTTTACAATATCAAAAATAGTTTTCTTTATCTATATATCGTCTATTTTTCAACCATTTTGTTAAAGAAGTAATGGATATTTAATTTTCGAGCGGTTCTATCGCGTTATAAACTATCAGAATGTATATTTACTAACCCATTGTGGGACTCACTTTGGGAATGCCCCATTGGAAAAGATCCTGCAAAGATCAGCGGATTGATCAACTGAAGCTCGTAGTTGTTAAGAAAAGCGAGCGCAATTTTCAGCGGCGGACAGTTTTTGAGAATAGCTGGTCTAAGAACCAGAGTGCCAGAATAGCAAAAATACCTATTGCAACGGTAGGTGAAATCTTAGTAAGGCTTGTAAATAAGTGATTTATCGGGGTAAAAAACTTAGTGGCATCTATTACGTAGCTATTTTTTGTCTTTCCGACCAGCTCCAATCCTATAGAAGCGGAATTGTGCAAGAATAGTAGTAAAGCTGTTGAAATAAGGGTAATTAATGCGATTAAGAACCATCCTTTTCGGTTGATTATTGGTTGGTATTTTGTCGGATTATGGCTCCACTCGGTCATCACACGTTCCATTACTTTAATCGAAAAGTCTGGTGAAGGTTGCTCTTGCGGAAGCTCCTTTATCCAGTATTTTAAATGATCTCTCTGATTCATAATATAGTTAGTAATTCGTCTTTTAAAATATATCGGAGCTCTTCAAGGAGCCTGCGTCGTGTACGATGGATTTTTACTTTAACATTCGATACTGTCAATGAGGTAATAGAACTTATTTCCTCCATGGAAAAATCATCGTAATAATACATCTCCAGCAACGCCTTTTCCTCGGGGTCTAATCTCTCAAGTCCTATTCGGAGATATCGTTGTCGTTCATCACCATTTAATTTATCAATGGTATTTTCTGTTGATTGTATGTCCCATTCGGTAATTTTTAAGTCTGTAATACTTACCTCCCTTCCTCTGCGGGCTCTTAACCTTGAAATGGCCGTGTTGTAAACAATTCGAAAAAACCACGTCTTAAAGGTAGATCCATTTTTAAAAGAACCTAACGAGTTATATGCTTTAATAAACGCATCCTGAGCAGCCTCTTCAGCGTCTTCCCGCTGATTCAGCAGCTTCATAGAGAGCGAAAATGCCAGATTGGTATACTTTTCAACCAGCCGTGAAAAGGAACCAGAATCCCCTCTGAGAACCTCCCGGATATAGTATTCATCAGTTTTCTTCTCCATGCTTTAATTAGACGACGTTTACCTTGGTTCGGTTACAACCTATATTCTTTAAAATTACAACAAAGAAGTTATTACTAGTAGCGATAACTATATATTTTATTTAATCTGTAACCGGCAAGGTGAGATCTGCGTCAAAGGGACAAATATTAAATCTTTTAAAAACTATTATTATGGAAGACATAGCACGTGTACTGGTTCCTATTGTATTTTTTGCCATGATTTTTGGCATAGTCTATTTAGTCTTTTCTTCACGCAACCGTGAACGGATGGCGCTGATCGAAAGAGGTGCAGATCCAACTCTTTTTGAGAGCCGAAAAAATGGAGTTGTGGGTGGAGTAATGAAAATTGGATTATTTTTTATGGGCGTTGGAGTAGGTATTGTAGTCGCTTATTTCCTTATTTCAATTGGGATGAAAGAGGAGGCCGCTTATCCTGCCATGATTTTTCTTTTCGGTGGACTGGCATTGATTCTTTCATATGTGTGGCAGCGGAAAAACCAAAAGGAGGATGAAACTACGATGAGCTAATTTTTAAAATTATTCAAGCAGGTTAAAACTCCTTGAATAAAACCATTATTTGGTATTTTCTGCTATCACTGCCTGGATTGCCCGAATGCATACCGGACAGAAGTTATGGGTTTTATTCGATTTCATTCGGCAGTCTTGCATCGGACTATAGATCCCTTTCGCACTGTATCCTCCGCCCTCAAATGCTCCTAAGACGTTTTCTTGATCTTTCTCTCGAGGTGTTGGTATTGCAGTCGATTTGTTTACTAAGTCTTCCCATTTAGACTTAAAATTAACCAAGGTGGTAAGGTTGGGTTCCCATGGCTCCACTTTTAGATTGTAGTAATCTTGAAAAGCCACCTCAGAGGTGTAATATTCATCGGCTAACCCAACAAAACCATGACCGAATTCATGCACGAAGACATTGGGTGAGAGTAGATGGTCGGAAGTGCACACGTTGATGAAATTATAGAATCCGCCACCTCCATATCTGGATGAATTGACTAAGATCATGATTTGGTCGTAAGGGACTACGGAAGCCATATCTGATACCGCTTTTAGATCAGATGTTGTCAGGTATCGCGAGATATCGAACGTGAAAAATGTGGTATTAAATAGCGTGTTACGATAGATGTGCTCACCTGGGATATCCGTCCCTGATTCGACTGAGGGAGTCTTGATCGCATAGATATTGAATTTATCCTTGAGTTGAGAAAAAGGATTTGCAACGAATAAGGAGTCGGTAAGTCTTTTGGCATCTCCGATGAATTTATCCATCTCGTCAGCCGTGTATCCTTCAGCCAGAATAGCAATATCAATTTTGTGTTCTGGTTCGCCGGAGTATAAAATTTTCTCAACGGGTATGTTTCGTGGATTCTCCCGGATGATAAAATAGTTCTCTGGATTGATCACTTGTGTGTAAATCTCTACAAATAAACCACTTCGGTCTCTTTTTTGTATCGAAAGTTTAATATTTTTCTTAGGAAATGGGAACCGTAATACTTGATAAAAGGCTTTGTTGGTTGATTTTGCTTCAGGGGTAGCTTGCCATTCTTGAAAAAGTGGAGAGAAGCCTTTCGAGAAGATTAATTTTCCACTCTCTGAATCGAACACCTCAAACTGGTACGTTCCAAGGTTGAATTGATTAAATAACGACTTGTGTGATCCGCCCCAAGCGTACTCTTTTATGAGTGCGTTAGGCATGATTGAAGTGCTAGTCGCATTGCCAGTTAGCAGATAATCAACCCGCAAAACCTCATTGGTAAAATATTTATCGTAATTTGGAGCAGCCCAGAGAGCTAATGGACCAAAAAGAAGAATAATCTGAATTAAAAATTTCTTCATAATGAGCATCTTTCGTTACTTTTGCATGAGCGATTCAAAGCTAGCTATTTTTTGATTAACTAAAATATTAGATCATGTCAGTATTCTACGATTATATAAAAGAACTTTTGCTTGGCTATGGCTTCGTCAATCGAATGGCTATCGATGGAGCTGCACTGATAGGTTTAGCAACGATTTTAACAGGATCATTTTTGATCTATTTAATTGCACGTCTAATTTTCATTAAGGTTGTTAGTCGAATCGTCGCTCGTACGAAAGGTATTTGGGATGATACACTATATAATCACAAGGTATTTCATGTCTTAGTCCATTTTATTCCTGCCATTCTAATCTACAGTACTTCAACATTTGCTGGTGAAGATATCGTTTGGTTTCCTGAGCTTATCATGGGACTTGGACATATTTACATTGCAGTTATTGTGATGTCGGCTTTTCTTCGATTTCTCAATGCGGTCCAAGAAATCTATAATACCTACCCCTATTCAAAAGATCGGCCTATAAAGGGGTACATCCAGGTCGTTAAGATCCTGATCTATTTCTTTGGTTCTATTTTTATTGTAGCCGTCTTAGTTAATAAGAATCCTTCTACGTTATTCGCCGGATTAGGTGCTATTGCAGCTGTCTTAATGTTGGTTTTTAGAGATGCAATCTTAGGATTTGTTGCCAGTATCCAGTTGGCGGCAAATAATATGGTGAAACCAGGTGACTGGATAATGGTTCCTCGATTCAATGTTGATGGAATAGTTTACGACATAACTCTAACCACCGTAAAAGTCCAAAACTGGGATAAGACTTTCACAACCATTCCTACTTACTCACTAGTTTCTGAGTCGGTCATTAATTGGTCTGGAATGAAAGAGTCGGGTGGTCGTCGAATTCAACGCAGCGTATTTTTGGATATGAGAAGTATCCGTCTTTGCGATAAACCGATGCTTGATCAGATTTATGCACTGCCTATGTTTAAAGAGTTTATTACCACAGATGGAGCGATTGCTGACGATTATCAGGATGATGAAAATAGGGGAGCTTTGAAAATGCACCTTTTTGAGACACCAACAAATCTATCTCTGTTTATGAAATATCTTGAAGGCTATTGCGTCGCCCATCCAGGTATCCATGAGCATATGACTCGCCTTATACGGATGTTGCAATCGACAGATAAGGGGCTTCCTATAGAAGTTATTGTTTTTAGTAAAGCGCAAGAGTCTTTGTTGTATGAAGCGCTTCAAAATGAGCTATTTGATCATATTTTTGCGGTCTTGCCAGCGTTCGGACTTCGAGTTTTTCAGAATCCAACCTAGTTTGAAAATATAGATCTCTAGGTTGGCGTCATACCTGTTTTTTCTTTTGTCTTGAGGGATGTTTTTGCACTATTCTTAGGTACTTCACGAATCAAAAAAGCTAATTTGTTTAATTTTTTACTTAAAAAGTTAGAAAATTAAAAATTAATAGCGATTTTTGTATCAAATTGAAAGCGCCGTGAAAAGAAGCACTACAGAATCAGAAGAAGATTTCAAAGAGCAGAGTGTTCATATTGATGATCTTGATCGCAAGATTCTAAAGTTGATTACTGCAAATGCTCGAATTCCATTTTTAGAAGTAGCAAGAGAATGTGGCGTATCAGGAGCGGCAATTCATCAACGAGTGCAGCGATTGGTTGCTATGGGTGTCATTGTTGGCTCCGAATTTATCGTGAGTCCGCAGAAGTTGGGTTATAACACCACGGCCTATATGGGTATTTACCTGGAGAAGGTGAAAGATGATACTCGGGTTTTGGCTCAGCTACGTGAGATCTCAGAGGTTGTAGAATGTCACCATACTACTGGTCAATATGCGATCTTTATTAAGATTCAAACAAAAACAAATAAGCATCTGATGAAGATTATCGATACCGATCTTCAGGCAATCGATGGCATCGCTCGTACGGAGACATTTATCTCTTTGGAGGAGGATTTTAAGCGCCAGATACCTATTCGATAATGAAGCAATGATGATATATTAAAAAAAGCCTCCAGAGATTTCTGGAGGCTTTTTTTAATATTAGTTCAGGATCTAAAAAGGTAGATCGTCTTTATCGTCTAGATCAACAGATAAGGGTGTACTTGTGAATTCTTGGCCAGATGGTGGTGTATTTACCGTACTAGCCCCTTGAGCCGCTAGATCGACACGAAAGGCATTGATGTTGCTGAACCATTTTTCATTGTACTCACGTGATTCGATGCTAAAAGAAACCTCCACTTCCATTCCTGGTTTAACTTTGTCGAAGGTGCCATTTTTATCATTGAAGAGTGTAAAGCAGATCTTTTTTGGATATTGATCTTCTCCTGTTTCAATAACAAAATCTTGTTTTTTCCACTCTCCTCGTGCACTTGTTCCAGTAATCTCTGGAAGCACTTGTAATACCTTACCGGTTGTTTTAAAGCTCATATTGTATGTATTAAGTTACAGATATAAAAAAGGATCCGGAATGACTAATCCCGGATCCTAATTACGGGGCTATTCCCCAAAAGTAAGTTAAAAAATCAAATTATTTTTTGATTTCAAGAAGTTCTACTTCAAAAACTAAAACTGAGTTTGGTTTGATGTCTTGTCCGGCACCACGCTCGCCATATGCTAAGGCAGCAGGGATAACAATCTTCCATTTAGAACCAACAGGCATTAATTGAAGAGCCTCAGTCCATCCTGGAATAACCTGGTTAACTGGGAAACTTGCAGGTTTGCCACGGTTTACAGAGCTATCAAAAACCTTACCGTCGATAGTCGTACCATGATAATGAACTACTACAGTGTCAGTTGCTGCTGGTTTTGCACCTTTTCCTTCTTTAAGAATCTCATATTGAAGTCCGCTAGCAGTTGTCTTAACACCTGAACGTTTTGCGTTATCATCAAGGAATTTTTTTCCTACTTCACCTGCTTTGCCAGCTTCTAATTGTTGGCATTTCATGAAGTATACTTGAGTAACACCACTAACTTTAGCACTTGGAATCTGTGATGAATCACCATTAAGTGCGCTAGTGAAAGCTGCAAGAATAATTTTTTGATCAAGATCTTTACCTCCTGGTGCAGTTGGTAAATTTTTCTTGATGTTGTTGCCGATGTCAATTCCAATAGCATAGGCCGCTGAATCCGCAAGTGTTTTCAGTTGTACTTTTGAACTTTTAATGTTGCCACATGACACTAACATAATAGTGCCTACAACTAAAGTCAGAATTAGAGATTTGATTTTCATACCGTTTTCTTATAAAATTTTAATTGTTTGTTCTAGAAGTTGCGAAGATAGAAATTAAATTAGAATTAATCCAAATCACTATTCCATTAATTAAAGGGCTATTTAAGATTTTTACTTTCTGAATTTTTTAATTTGATTTAATTCTCAAGAAGGTTTTTGATTAGTGTTTATTGGGAAATTAGTGACGTGGTCAATTCATATTTCACAATGCAGACTTACTTCCTCTGAGCATTTCTCTCTTTCCCGGAGGGCCGGGAAGTCGTTCTACCATGAACCCGGCCTCAATTAAAGCTCTTCTCACTGATCCTTTAGCGCAATAGGTGACAATTCTACCGCCGGGATTGCACTGTCTGAAAAGTTGATTGAAGATTTCGGTTTGCCATAATTCTGGCTGAGATACTGGGGAAAAAGCATCGAAATAAATTAGGTCAAATCCCGGTAGGCTATGGTACTTAAATTCAGTTAAATCTGCTTCGATCTTCTGAAGGTTAAAGTTAAGACTGATTCTAACTTTATTTTCCCATTCAGCAAGATGGAGTTGCTGAAATAGTCCGGTGTTGTGGTCAGCTGTCATATTGGGATAATTTAAATTTTCCCAATCTTTCTTGAGAAGTGGATGCTTCTCAATGGCAAAATATTGAATTATTTTAGTTGTCTTATTGGCCTCCAAAGCAGTTAAATATGCATTTAATCCTGTTCCAAATCCAACTTCAAAAATTATAATATCTTGATTTTTAATAGTTTTTAACCCTGACTCAATAAATACATGATTCGATTCTTGGACAGAGCCATGAATTGAATGGTAATACTCCCCATAATGGGGATCAAAGAGTGTATCTGAACCATCTTCGGTCTTGAATATTTTAGGCATATCTAAGGTCTGAATTGTAGGCCAATTGATTCGAACTGTTTCGCAAAAATACCATGAAATATTCATACTTTCGTGATGTCGTTTATCCCTGCACTTTACAACCTATCACTTGCTATGCTGATTCGAATCTATCCTGAAAATCCTAATCCTAAAGAGATCCTAAAAGTTGTTGAGGTGTTGCGAAATGGGGGTGTTGTGATATTTCCAACGGATACGATTTATGGCATCGGATGTGAAATAACCAATCCCAAAGCAATTGCCCGCGTGGCTATGATCAAAAATGTTAAGCCTGAGAAGGCAGATTTCTCATTCCTATTTTATGACCTAAGCACGATTTCTGAGTATTGTACCCCTATCCCCAATAGTATTTTTAAGCTATTGAAAAGAAATCTTCCTGGGCCGTTCACCTTTATTTTAAATGCCAATAGCAATATCCCGAAGCTGTTTCGTAACACAAAAAAGAGCATCGGCATACGTATTCCAGACAACTCAATAATTCGAGAGATCGTTCAGGAACTTGGAAATCCTATCCTTTCGACCTCCGTCAAGGATGATGACCAGATCATCGAATATACAACCGATCCGGATCTAATTCATGAGAAGTTTCGCGATCTTGTTGATTTGGTTGTGGATGGTGGTTTCGGAGGAAATATCCACTCGACCGTGGTCGATTGCACCGATCATGAACCTACTGTCATCCGCCAAGGAAAAGGTGATCTGATCGAGTAGTATGCATGTCAAAGTTGTTTGGGGATATCTTATTTTATCCACCCAGAGTTTTGTAACCTAATTTTAATCTTTTTTGATTTGTTTAGTTACAATATTGACGTAAATTTGTACTTTACAAATTAATTATAGAGTTATGAATAAAATATCAGATGTTGTAAAGCCTGGCGTAGTAACCGGTACTGATTTGCAGTATGTTTTTCAAGTTGCAAAAGCCAATGGATTTGCTATTCCTGCCGTTAACGTAGTTGGATCTTCAACAGTTAATGCAGTTATAGAGGCTGCAGTAGCAGTCAATGCACCAGTTATGATTCAATTTTCTAACGGTGGTGCTGCGTTTAATGCAGGTAAGGGTTTGAAACTTGAAGGTCAGCAAGCTGCTATCTTAGGTGCCATTGCCGGAGCAAAACATATCCATACCTTAGCTGAAGCTTATGGTGCTTATGTTATTTTGCACACCGATCATGCTGCAAAAAAGTTACTGCCTTGGATAGACGGTCTTTTAGATGCTAGTGAAAAACATTTTGCTGAAACAGGTAAACCACTTTTCAGTTCTCATATGTTAGACCTTTCAGAGGAGCCAATTGAAGAGAATATCGAGATTAGCAAACGTTATTTAGAGCGTATGTCTAAAATTGGAATGACTCTTGAAATAGAACTTGGTATTACTGGTGGTGAAGAAGATGGCGTTGACAACAGCGATGTTGATAATAGCCTTCTTTATACTCAGCCAGAACATGTTTGTTATGCTTACGAAGAGCTTAGTAAAGTGTCTCCTAACTTTACAGTTGCAGCTTCATTTGGTAACGTTCACGGGGTTTACAAACCAGGAAACGTTAAACTTGCTCCTGTGATCTTGAAAAATTCACAAGATTATATCAAAGCAAAACATGGCATGAGTGATTCTCATCCAGTAAATTTTGTATTCCACGGTGGATCAGGTTCTTCACATGCAGAAATTCGTGAAGCAATTGGTTATGGTGTAATTAAAATGAATATCGATACCGATACCCAATGGGCTTATTGGGATGGCGTGAGAGGCTTTGAGGCTGCTAATCGTCCATACTTACAAGGTCAAATTGGTAACCCAGAAGGGGCAGAAAAACCAAATAAGAAATACTACGATCCTCGCGTTTGGTTGCGTAAAGGTGAAGAAGCTCTTATCGCTCGTTTAAAACAAGCTTTCGATGACTTAAACGCGATCAATAGCTTATAAGTCGACAATATATAATATTTAAAAAGGCCG
>CAIUAN010000021.1 GCA_903897145.1 uncultured Bacteroidia bacterium
GATGGGGCCGAATGGTGTTGCTCCAATGCAGGGATTCAGTAAAGAGCTTATCGAACTTTAGCGTTGATAAACCAACTCGGTCAGCTTTCCAGAACTTACAACTGCTTCAAGCCTAAGAGCATTACACCCCACAAAATATCAGTACAGAATGATCGGGATTTATTTGTATCGTTTTTGTCCCGCGAAAACGAGTAACGTTCTTTGGATAAAGTAAGGCAAGCTGACCTCAAGACGACTCAGATATATATCAATGAGCTTGATCTCAGATGGATTGATTATGAGAAAATTATCTGGTAACAGCTAACCCCACAAGATACTTTCAAGATGCGCTTGTTCACGTACACAATCCCGATTGACGATGGGGCGGCACCTAATCCTTTCCATGGCATGTGCTCTTTGGCTATTTGTAAACCTGGGATTAGACGAGTTGCGAAGCCTAATGACTGGGTTGCTGGTCTGGGCTCGAAAAACGCTCCAAGTGGGGATCTAAGTTATCATCTTGTATATGCGATGCGAGTTCAAAAGGTCTTATCGTTAAAGAAATATGACCTATGGTCAAACTTGATCTGGCCATACCGCATTCCTGACATTAGAAGCGCTGATCCAATAAAACGCCTCGGTGACTGTATCTACGATTTTTCAAATGTTTCAATAAAACAACGATTGAGTGTTCACGATCAAAGCAATATGAAAACAGATTTGAATGGGGAGAATGCTCTTATTTCTTACGATTTCTATTATTTTGGTAATCGAGCTATTCCTCTTCCTCCATATTTACAAGACATCTGTCACCATAATCAAGGGCATCGAAGCGACGCTAACAATCCATTTGTCGATAAGTTCGTTTCTTGGTTAAGAAGCTCTAAATATAAACCCGGACAAATGTATGGTTGGCCTGATTACTTTATCAATTTTGATAATGAATCATCCTGTAATGGATGCCAAATTCGAAAAACTGATGGTGAAAACGATATTGCTTGCTAATGTCTTGGGACAGCTCCATCTTATCTACTGATATAGTTTGCATCACATTCCTCCTCTTGCCACATTCGCATAAATTACGTAGCTTCCCGTATCTACTTGTAGTGTCCATCTCAGAACCATATCTGACGTCTCTCATGGCACTTTATACCTCCCGTTCCAATACGCATAGGCTCATTCGTCCTTTGTTGTTCCTACTGATCATTATGTCAGTTGCGCATGTTTTGGGCCTCTCAGGCTAGCATCTCATAACATTGTAACATCAATTCCATATCCATAATTCCAAATTATTGTAATGCATGTAACATAATACCCTTACTGAAAAGTCGTTGCTTGATGCAGGACAGATAATATAAAGGAATACGCTTATTAATATTAATTGGCTTTAGTTAAAATTATAATTTAGAAACTAAATGGTTAATAGTGAATTTAGGCAATCCAGAATGGATCAAGAGGTTAAAGAGTTAAATATTAAAGATTTGGTTTTATGGACTGAAAATCCTCGCGATCCGATTGATGAATTTGCCACTGATCAGGATATTGTTGATAAAGCATTGGATGACAATCTATCAAAATGGACTTCGGAATATGTCAACAAAGATGTCGCCGGTTTATAAA
>CAIUAN010000022.1 GCA_903897145.1 uncultured Bacteroidia bacterium
GCATAGTCAAGCATGGCTTGCCAAATGGAAAACCAGTGATATCGTTATCGAAGGTGATCTAGCCGCTCAGCAAGGGATACGCTTTAATATATTCCAACTTCATCAAACGTATACTGGCGAAGATGAACGTCTCAACATTGGACCCAAAGGATTCACCGGCGAAAAATATGGGGGCTCAACATATTGGGATACGGAAGCCTTTTGTTTACCCTTCTTCTTGGCTACTGCACCAGTGGAAGTCTCCCGAAACTTACTTAAATACAGACACAAACACCTCGAAAAAGCGATTGAAAACGGAGCTTTATTAGGCTTTGGCGAGGGAGCTGCGCTCTATCCCATGGTTACGATGAATGGCGAAGAGTGCCATAACGAATGGGAAATTACCTTCGAAGAGATTCATCGAAATGGTGCTATTGCCTATGCCATTTTCGACTATATCCGCTACACCGGTGATTGGGATTATTTAGCGCCTAAAGGATTTGAAGTGCTATTAGCGATCTCGCGATTTTGGGCTCAACGGGTCAATTGGTCGGAGCAAAAACAACAATATGTTTTGCTAGGGGTGACAGGGCCTAATGAGTATGAGAACAACGTAAACAATAACTTCCATACGAATCGTATTGCGCAATGGACCCTTGCGTATACCCTGGAGGCCATCTCCTATTTAAAGAAAAACCATGCTGGCATAATGGCTGACCTGACAAAGAAATGGCATTTTAATGAACAGAAAGAGACCACTGAGTGGAAGAAAATCATTGAACATATCCATCTTCCCTATGATGAGAAACTTGATATTTACCTTCAGCAGGATGGGTTTTTGGACAAGGCCTTAAAGCCAACTTCTGAAATTCCACCTAAAGAAAGACCGCTAAATCAAAACTGGTCGTGGGATCGAATCTTGCGTTCTCCCTATATTAAACAAGCAGATACTCTTCAGAGCCTATTCCTTTTTGAAGATCACTATGATAAAAAAACTATTCAACGTCATTTCGACTTCTATGAGCCTTACACTGTTCATGAGTCGTCCTTGTCTCCATGTATCCATACCATTTTAGCGAGCGCTATTGGGTATGAACAAAAAGCGTATGAGCTCTACTTAAGGACGGCGCGCCTCGATCTTGACGATTACAATAACGATACAGCCGATGGCTGTCATATCACCTCAATGGGCGGCACCTGGATGGCTTTTGTGAAAGGCTTTGGAGGGATGCGAGTTCAATCCGATAAAGTTTCATTTGCCCCTTTTATTCCTGCCAAATGGGAATCATACGCATTTAGAGTTAACTTTCGGGGTGCGACCTTGAAGATCAACGTAAACAAGCGTGAAGTATGCATTGAGAATCTTTCAGATCAAGAGATCTTGATTACGTTATATGATCAAGAAGCCAGAATCGGTGCAAGTAAAGAAATTAAAGTTCCACTAAAACATCTATCCAATGAAAATTAAAGGATCGTTTCTGAAATCAGTATTTGCAGTCTCTCTGATTCTCATTTTCTCGCTTCAACTAGTAGCGGCTTCAAAGCCTACACTTGATAAAGTTGAGCCGTCATCTTGGTGGGTAGGTTTTAAAAATGCCTCCCTTCAATTAATGGTTCACGGGACTCGCATCTCTGAGACGACACCTTCCATTCATTATGATGGTGTTGAATTAATCGCAAGTCACTCCGTTGAGAATCCAAATTATCTTTTCCTTGACTTGCGCTTATCATCTAGCGTAAAGCCGGGAACTTTCGACCTGACTTTCAAGCAAAACGGCAAGACAGTTTGCGTTTTCCCTTATGAGTTAAAGTCACGCGAAAAAGGCTCATCTGAGCGAATAGGATTTAACTCTTCCGATGTGATGTATCTCTTGATGCCAGATCGATTTGCCAATGGAGATCCATCCAACGACTCGAAATCTGATCAGTTAGAGAAAGATAATCGGAACGATCCAAATGGTCGTCATGGTGGTGATATTAAAGGGATCTCTGATCATCTTGACTACATCAAAGAGAATGGCTACACTGCCATTTGGGTTAATCCAGTGTTGGAAAATAATATGCCTCGAGTCTCCTATCATGGTTACTCGACAACCGATTTTTACAAGGTAGATCCTCGATTTGGCTCCAATGCCGACTATCAGAAGCTAAGCCTTGATGCGAAGAAGAAAGGGATTAAAATGGTTATGGATATGATTTTTAACCATTGTGGACTTAGTCATTGGTGGATGAAAGATATGCCAATGAAAGATTGGATCAATGGTTCTCCAACATATATCACCAATCATAAAAAAGCCACCGTTCAAGATCCCTATGGATCGGAGAGTGATTCGAAAGAGTTTACTGATGGCTGGTTTGTCCCAAGTATGCCGGATCTAAATCAACGCAATCCATATCTTGCGACTTACCTTATTCAAAATTCCATTTGGTGGATTGAATATGCAGCCCTTGATGGAATTAGGATGGACACCTATCCTTATCCCGACAAACAGATGATGGCAGAATGGACCAGGCAAGTTATGGATGAGTATCCTAATTTCAATATCGTAGGAGAAGAGTGGAACACGAAAGTGGCTGCAGTCGCGTTTTGGCAGAAAGGAAAGATCAATTCAAATGGCTATTGCTCTTATCTAACTAGCGTGATGGATTTTCCACTTCAAGATGCGATCGTTCAATCGATGAACAATGGATGGGGTTTCAATCACCTTTACGAAACGTTAGCCCAAGATTACCTCTATCCCAACCCGAATAACTTGGTAATTTTCGCAGAAAACCACGATACCGAGCGATACTTCTCAACCATTGGAGAAGATGTTTCAAAATTTAAAACCGCGATGACTTTTCTAATGACCACCCGTGGAATTCCACAGGTTTACAATGGAAGTGAGTTTTTGATGACTGGTCTTAAACGTGATGGTGATGGCAAGATGCGCAAAGATTTCCTTGGCGGATGGGCAGGCGATCCTGTCAATGGTTTTACTGGACAAGGACTCTCAAAAGACCAAGTCGATGTGCAGCAGTTTATGAAAAAGTTAGTGAACTGGAGAAAAGACAAGCCACTTATTCACCATGGCAAGCTTAAACATTACTTCCCAACAGATAATATGTATGTCTATTTTAGATATTCGGATCAGGAAGCTGTCATGGTTATTCTAAACACCAATGCGGAAAAGAAAACGCTCAACACCGCACGATTTGAAGAATCACTTCGTGGATTTACCACCGCGAAAGAGGTTATGACTGGAGCCAATTTGAACGACTTAAAAACGATCGAAATACCAGCTAAAACATCCTTGATCCTGGAACTTAAATAATTGAATTTAAGACCAGCAAAAAAACTTGAAAAAAACTACAAAAGAAGCAGGATTACATTCTGACCATAGGCAAAAGATTGGCCATGCACTAGTTATGGCAGCCTTAACTCAAAAGCATCTTCGCAGTTTTCTGCTCATCTTGGCTTTTGCAGGCTTGGGAATCGCGTGTAGCAAGGCGAATATTGAAGTAAAACCACAAGCTGCAATAAACTGTTCATCGGCATCAGTTCAATTCTCAGCGACTGTAGGAAATCAACTTAATGGGGTTATTTCCTTACCCTATACGTCAGGAAATGGAGCGAAGTATAGTGCAGGTACACAAATTTCCTCTACAGGAGTCAAAGGGCTTACCGCAACCTTGCAAGCTGGCATCTTAGCCAATGGAGCTGGAAATCTCGCCTATGCGATCTCTGGAGTTGCAACAGAGCCGGGAACTGCGTCCTTCCCGATCTCTTTTGGAACCGACGGCTGTACCCTTTCCCTGAAAATTAATGATCTACCATTCGTTCAATATGGAGCACCATTCGCAGGTGTTCCAGATCCACAAGATGCCATTATTTATCAAGTTAATATCCGTTGTTTTACCTCAACACGCAATTTTCAGAGTGTGATCTCTCGGCTTGACTCGATTAAAAATATAGGTGTCAATGTCATATATTTATTGCCATTTTACCCAATTGGCACCCTCAAGGGGGTTAATTCGCCCTATTGCATCAAAGATTATACCGGCATAAACTCCGATTTTGGAAACTTATCCGACCTTCGTGCTCTTGTGGATGGAGCGCATAGTCGGGGTATGGCAGTGTTATTTGATTGGGTGGCAAACCATACATCGTGGGATAATAGTTGGATAACTAGTCATAAGGATTGGTATCAACTTGATGGATCAGGAAATATTGTGAGTCCTTCGCAAGGTTGGCTTGATGTTGCGCAATTAAATTTCACCAATTATTCCATGCGAAGTGCGATGATTCGTGCTATGAAGTACTGGGTCTACAATGCAAATTGCGATGGATTTCGTTGTGATTATGCAGATGGCCCGCCAGCCGATTTCTGGAAACAAGCGATAGACACTATGCGTAGTATCACCTCACATCGACTTCTTATGTTAGCGGAAGGAAGCCGAAGCGATCACTTTGGCTCAGGATTTAATTATACGTTCGGTTTCCGATTATACGATCAATTAAAAGCTATCTATAGTCATACTGGGACCATTGCAGGCGGAATTGACAATGTACTGACCACTGAATATGCCAGTGCGAACGAACTTAATCGAGTAGTTCATTACATCACCAATCATGATGTAAATAGTCAAGGGAGTCCATTGGATTGGTTTGGAGGCAAAACTGGATCCACCACTGCATTTGTTTTAGCTGCTTATATAAAAGGTGTCCCTATGATCTATAATGGACAAGAGGTTGGAACTCCAACACCGTTATATTTTATGTCAACCAATTCGTTAATCGATTGGAGTTTAAATCCAGGAATGGTAACTGAATACAAAAAAATAATAGCCTTGTATAATCGCAGTACTGCCATCAGACGCGGGATTTTTACCTCCTACAATAGCACAGATGTATGCGCTTTTACGCGAGTATATGGAAATGAAACGATCTTTGTAGTTTGCAATTTACGTAACACAACGGTGAATTATACCCTGCCAGTCTCCATCACAACTTCTCTCTGGACCGATGCATTTACTGGATCATCCGCACAAATAGCATCTCAAATTACCTTAGCTCCAAATACCTATTTGGTATTTAAAAAGAATTAGAAAGAACCCTTATTCATATTATAAAAAAGCGGAAGTGATCGCATTCGTTCACTTCCGCTAATAAATATTTATCCCAAATTTTTAGCTAATTCCAACCAATTTTAGAATCCAGAAGATCAGGGCGGCAAGTCCCATGGAGACGGGGATCGTCAATATCCAAGCATAAATAAGATTCACCGTAACGCCCCAGCGAACTGCAGAGACTCTTTTTGTCAAACCTACACCCATGATGGCGCCAGTGATCGTATGGGTGGTACTCACGGGAATACCTAACGCTTCGGTGCCAAAAAGCATGATTGCTCCTGCACTTTCCGCAGCCACTCCTTCAAATGGAGTCAGCTTGGTGATTTTTCCACCCATGGTCCGAATAATTCGCCATCCCCCCAGTAAAGTTCCTGCAGAGATAGCGGTATAACATCCATAAACGATCCACAACGGAATGGCATGAATCTTCCCATCTACAAAGGTTATTTGAGCCCAGTGGGGAATCAATGCTGGATCAACAGATTTAAAATAAACCAATAACGCGGCCGAAATAATTCCCATAACCTTTTGCGCATCGTTGCCACCATGACCTAGACTAAACAAGGCAGATGAAAACAACTGACCCACCTTAAACCATTTTTTTAGTCGGAAAGGGTTGAAATTCTTAAAGATCCAAAGCAAAATGATCGACAATACATAGGACAATAACATTCCAATTAACGGAGCAAGGAAGATAAACGCAGCAATCTTCATAATCTTATCTGAATGAACGACACCCCATCCAGCATAAGCGATAGCGGCTCCCGAAAAGCCACCGACTAAGGTGTGAGAAGAGCTTGAGGGTATTCCCAAATACCACGTTATTAAGTTCCAGATTATGGCGGCAATGATACCCGCCAGAATTACCTGTAGATTAATAAAATTCGTATCCACCACTTTGGCAATGGTATCGACAATATGAAGTTCAAAGATTGCATAAGCTGCAAAATTGAAGAATGCAGCCCAGATTACAGCTTGCAACGGCGATAATACCTTCGTCGAAACGACCGTAGCAATAGAGTTAGCCGCATCGTGAAAGCCATTGATAAAATCGAAAATAAATGCCAATACAATAATGACAATTAACAGGGTAAGACTCATGGTCTATTAGGATATTTTTACGATTATAGAGGAGAAAACATTAGCCACGTCATCACATTTGTCGATCGCCTTTTCTAAGGAAGCTAAGATATCTCGCTTTTTAATAAGATTTATGGCGTTCGTCTCTAGCTCAAATAAATTAGAAAGATATTCTTGATACAAATAATCGACTTCACTTTCATAGGTACTAATGGTGGCGCATGAACCGGCAAATTTCAGAAAATCAGAGGCATTTTTCACACTCCGAAGAACCAGCTGAATCTCCTTATTGGCGGCATGAATATAATCGGCAATTTTCCCAAATTCATCGGGGAAAGTAGGAAGTTTATAAAAATGTGTCCGAATAGCTGCCGTATGAATATAATCTACAACATCGTCCATGGCAGAGATTAGTTGATGGATATCTTCACGATCAAATGGGGTAATAAAGGTGCCGTTTAACTCCACCAATAATTGGTGAGTGATTGAATCTCCGGTATGCTCCGTCTCTTTGATAAGTTTGATATATACTTCGCGCTCTGCTAAATCATTTTCTTTCATTAGCTTCACAAGAAGATCCGATGCCACAACCAAATTATCAGCCGCTTGAATGAATAGAGGAAAGAACTTGCGATCTTTGGGCACAAGAAATCCGAAAATTTTGTCCAGATGCATAACCTTAAAATTTAATTCGTTAGTTTAATTCGCGAGCTAATTTACAGATTAATTTGGCATGATGAGAATAATTGAAGAACCAACTGATTATTCGTTCTCATTCTACGTTAATCCGCAAAGGGATCGTGCAAGATTTGACTCTTACGATAAAGGGGGGAATAGCTATGATTTGGTAAACGAGACGAAATCGCGGGTAGCTTTCAACAAGTTAACACTCTGAAGAAGCAGGTGTTTTGTTTCAAACATCAGTCCAAAATAGAGAATAGAATTTCGACTAGTAGTCTCCTTCTTTTTTATTCTTCTAATCTGTTTCTTCTCATGCTCACCCATCTGTTCTAAAATATCTTTTCGTTTTAGAATAAGCTCATCAATTTGTTCAAAACGAGATTCCTTGATGATATGTAGAGCAAAATTTAAGAAGTCAGTAACTTGATTGCTGAATTCTGTCAATTCACTATTCTGGTCTTCCGCAAAAGGTCGATATTTATCAATCAGATGTTGACGCAATGGTCGCACCACGTATTTTATCGAATGTGCCATTTCGCGAAGGTAGTCGACAATCTGAACATAATAATGGCCTGTTTCGATCGAGTCATGTTGAAGCTGCTGAATAATACGGTAGGTATTCGCCTTTAATCGTCTAGCGCGTTGATTAAATTCCTCGATTTCTGACTCCAACTCATCTAGTTGTCTTAAATTTCCTGCATGAAATCCGCTTATGCTCAAGAAATAAGCTTTAGAGATCATTATGATGGCATTGGATGAGTCCTCCGTAGTCTTTCCTAATACATTTTCTGCCCGAATTAATGGCTCTAGAAACTCGTCTGCCTCCGCTCCCCCGGAGTTAGTCTTCCCTAAATTCTTACGTGTACGAATAAACGTAAATGAGACTCCTGCGACTAAAAATCCAATAAAAAATCCAATAAAAAGATAAAACCGCTCCATTAAAAACCAAATATAGTCTACAAATATATCCTCGACTTAGGCTCAAAAGTGCAATTATTATATTAAATAAACGTTAATTAGTATAAATTCGTCTTAGAATTGAAGAAAAAGCAATTATGTTTACCTTTATCACCTTGAAATCAAAGATTCATCCTAATGATTCCTATTAAGACAAGCACTCCCCAAAAATTATCCATCAGCTCGTCTATTATTATCACCATTTTTGCTGCGTTCTTAATGTTTATTGCTTACGACGTAGACTGGAATATCTGGTCTTTTGCGTTGATACCTTTGCTCTTACTATTCTCTTACTTTACCAATTTGTATATGTTTTCGGTCTTGATTAACGACAAGATTACGCCCATCTACAAAACCATTCGTGAAGTACCGGTCGAGATAAAACGGACAACAAGACTAATTCATGGGAATAGAGATATTTTATCTGAAGTCGACCAAGAGGTAAAGCTCTGGGCAGAAGATAAAAGAGCAGAAATAGATCGATTAAAAGAACTTGAGCGCTATCGCAAAGATTTTGTTGGGAATGTGTCTCATGAACTTAAAACACCAATATTTAATATTCAAGGTTACATATTAACACTCTTAGACGGTGGTTTGGAAGATCCGAAAATCAATAGATTATACCTTGAACGAACAGAAAAGAGCATAGACCGAATGATTAGTGTAGTAGAGGATCTTGAGTCAATTACCAAGCTAGAATCGGGAGAATTGGTAATCTATAAAGAGCCGTTTGATTTAATAAAACTGACCGAAGAGGTTTTTGAATTTGAACTGCGCGACGCGAAAGAGCGCAGAATGACGATGAATCTTGTCGTATCAGCCCATAAGCCCGTGCAGGTTTTAGCTGATAAAAAACGAATTTTCGAGGTAATCAGTAATCTGATTGGCAATGCCATTAAATACGGAAAGAAAGGTGGCAATGTCAATGTTGCCTTTTACGATATGGATAAGATGATCCTAATCGAAGTCGAGGATGATGGGATTGGACTTGAAAAGAAAGACCTGGTTCGTATTTTTGAGCGATTCTATCGGGTTGACAAAAGTCGGTCGCGAATGCAAGGTGGAACTGGCCTAGGACTTTCTATTGTTAAGCATATCATTGAAGCCCATGAGCAAACAATTCATGTTAAAAGTCAGTTAGACCAAGGGACAACGTTTACTTTTATGCTAGAAAGAGCCAATAAATAAATAAAAAATAACTACATTTAATTCGTTGAAATTTACACATTCAATTTATCCTAAAACCAATGGCTGAAAAAGATTTAATCCCAAGAATACTGCTAGTAGATGATGAAGAGGATATTCTAGAATTTGTTAGTTATAATCTTCAGCGAGAAGGATTTAAAGTTTATTGCGCCCGTAACGGTGTTGAGGCAATCGAGATGGCAAATAAAGTAAAACCCGATCTTGTCATTCTTGACGTTATGATGCCAGAGATGGACGGGATTGCAGCATGTGAAGAGATCCGAAAACTGCCTAGCTGCAAAAATACGATCATCGCATTCTTAACGGCACGAGGCGAAGATTATTCGCAAATCGCTGGCTTTGAAGCTGGGGCCGATGATTACATCACCAAACCAGTCCGGCCCAAAGTATTAATAAGTCGCGTGAAAGCACTTCTGAAAAGAACGGGTGGACTTCCGAATGAGACGGTCGATGGCAATAAAATATTAAATATTGGAAACATCTCAATCGATAAAGAGCGCTATATCTTAACCATTGAAGGGAAAGAACTAACCTTGCCTCGAAAAGAATTTGAATTGCTCACTTTACTTGTCTCAAAACCAGATAAAGTATTTACCCGCGACGAGATTTACAAATCGGTTTGGGGAAATAATGTAATCGTCGGAGATCGAACCATTGATGTGCATATTCGGAAGTTGCGCGAAAAGATTGGCAATGACCAGATCCGCACGCTAAAAGGTATTGGGTATAAGTTTGTAATCTAGGAACTTCATTCAAGAGTCAAGTAGTAAAGCCAAATAGCACCTTAGCTTGCGCTTTGCCTTTGAATTTACTTAAAGTTCCTTCCTCATTCGGGCAACAGGAATATCCAGTTGTTCTCTATATTTTGCGACCGTTCTGCGAGCAATCTCATACCCTTTCTCATTTAATATCTGAGTAAGCCTGTCGTCATTTAACGGTTTTTTCTTATCCTCATTGCCAATGCATTCCTGCAAGATTGACTTGATCTCACGTGTTGAAACTTCTTCTCCATTATCCTTAAACATAGATTCAGAGAAGAAATATTTAAGTGAATAGATCCCAAAATGAGTCTGGATATATTTGCTATTTGACACTCGGGAGATGGTAGAAATGTCGAGGTTCGTGCGATCTGCAATATCTTTTAAAATCATAGGTCGCAGTTTAGTCTCGTCACCGTCTAAAAAATAAGCCCTCTGATACATTAATATCTCAGTCATAACAAGCATTAGCGTCTCTTGTCGCTGCTTGATGGCATCAATAAACCATTTTGCCGAATCAATTTTTTGTTTCACAAAAAGTACTGCTTCTTTGACATCGCGCGTTGATCCTTTACGATTATCTTCATAGGAACGCAGCATATTCAAATAATGCTTGCTCACATTTAGCTCAGGAACATTTCGCTGATTGAGTGCCAATTGCAAGTCATCGTCGACTACCTCAAGAATAAAATCAGGAATTATAGCCTGGTTCCCCTGACTTATGGAGTTACTGAACGAGCTTCCTGGCTTCGGGTTTAGCTTTATTATTTCGTCAATTGCCAACCGCAATTGATCATCGTCAACTCCAAACTTCTTGGTGATTTTATCATAATGCTTCCGCGTAAACTCCTCAAAAGCAGTGGTAAGAATCTGGATCGCCAATCGAACCTCCGGACGATAATCCTCCTTGCGAACTAATTGGATCGAAAGGCATTCTTGCAAATCACGCGCACCCACTCCTGGGGGATCGAGTTGTTGAATTCGTGTTAAAACCTTTAATAGCTCTGCTTCTGTAGTTTTAATATTTTGTGAAAACTCGAGATCATCAACAATGGCATAAACATCACGACGCAGATAGCCATCTTCATCAATATTGCCAATAATTTGCTCAGCTAATACTCGTTCACCCGCATCCAGAGTCTCCAAACGGACCTGATCTTGGAGGTATTCGTGAAATGAAGCTCCATCCGAAAATGGAACATCTATCACCTTATCGTCGGCAGAATAATTTTGAGTGTTATAGCGATAAGCTGGATAATCTTCATCATTTAAATAGTCACTGACGGAGAACTCTTCATTATCATGATCTTCATTGGATTTAAGATCATTTATTGGCTCCTCATCTGAAGAACCAAACTCCTCATTCCCAATCTCCAGAACGGGGTTTTCATCAAGTTCCTTCTTTATACGCTGTTCGAGCATTAAGCTAGGAAGCTCAAGCAGCTTAATAACTTGGATCTGCTGCGGGGAGAGTTTTTGAAGTAGTTTCTGTTGAAGACTTAATCTCTGCATAGTAGGAATAACCTTTTACAATACTTAAAGGTAGTGATTAATTAAAATCATCGCTTAAAAAAGATTGAAAATTCAGCCCTAATAATGATTTCTAAAAGATTAAAATTCAATGTTAGATGGAATCGCCTTTCCCAATACTAGAATTCGCAATTCTTAGGTGTCCGAGCAAAAGGAATAACGTCGCGGATATTTGTCATTCCAGTGACAAAAAGTAGCAAACGCTCAAATCCAAGTCCAAATCCAGCATGGGGACAACCTCCAAATCTACGTGTGTCGAGGTACCATTCCAGATCCTCTTTCGGGATATGCATCTCTTCCATGCGGCTTTCCAAGATATCGAGGCGCTCTTCACGCTGTGATCCTCCAATGATTTCACCAATCTGCGGAAATAAAACATCCATAGCCGAAACAGTCTTACCATTGTCGTCCATCCGCATATAGAAAGCTTTAATTTCTTTCGGATAGTTGGTTAAAATAACTGGTTTTTTAAATTCTACCTCAACAAGGAATCGTTCATGTTCACTTTGAAGGTCGGTCCCATAACCCGTGATTGGATATTGGAATTTCCCCTTTTTATTTTGTTTTGAATTCTTCAGAATCTCAATTGCATCGGTGTATGTCAAACGAACAAAATCATTCTCAGCCACAAATCTCAACTTTTCGATCAACTCCATTGAACGCTGATCAGCTGGTTTATTTTTCTCTTCTTCTGTTAGACGGCTACTTAAGAAAAGGAGGTCATCCATGCAATGCTCTAACGCATAATTAATAAGGTATTTTAAAAATTCTTCAGCCAGATCCATATTGTCATTCAGGTCGAAGAAAGCCACTTCAGGCTCTATCATCCAGAATTCAGCTAAATGTCGGGAAGTATTTGAGTTTTCTGCTCTAAAAGTTGGTCCAAAGGTATAGATTCGAGAAAGTGCCATTGCAAATAGCTCACCTTCTAATTGACCTGAAACTGTTAGATTAGCCGCTTTACCAAAGAAATCTTGACTGAAATCAACTTCTCCCTCTTCGTTAAGTGGAGGGTTTTTTGCATCAAGTGTTGAAATGCGAAACATCTCACCAGCTCCTTCGGCATCTGAACTAGTTATAATTGGAGTATGGACATTGTAAAATCCTCGATTATTAAAAAAGTTATGGATTGCAAAAATCATCGCATGTCGGATACGAAAAATAGCACTAAAAGTGGCTGTTCTTGGTCTAAGATGAGCAACTTCGCGCAAAAATTCCAACGAATGACGCTTTGGCTGTATCGGATATTTTTCTGGATCAGCACTACCAATGACCTCGATGGAGGCTGCTTGAAGTTCTACTGACTGTCCAGACCCTGTCGATTCAACAAGTTTACCAGTAACACCAATTGCTGCTCCAGTATTGATTAGTTTTAGCAAATCTTCGCCAAAAGCTTCAACTTCAGCCACTACCTGCAGGTTATGATTCGTTGAGCCGTCGTTAAGCGCAATAAAGCTAACGTTCTTGCTTCCACGACGAGTTCTCACCCAACCTTTTATCGTTATCTCGGCACCTACCTGCCCTAGTTTTAGAATATCAACAATTCTTAAATTCTTCATCTTATTTTATGATCGGTTTTTTATAGCCTGATGTCAAATGTGCATTACAAATTTCTCAACCCACAAAAGTAAAATTTTTGACCCTTATACAAACCATTTAAACTCGGAAACTTTTGATTGTTAACAAAGAACTTAAGATTTGTATGTTTGTAAAAAACTTATGAGATGCTAAAAATTGAAAGTTGGAAGGAATTAGGTCAAATTTTACATGCCAGATTTGGAGTCGAAATTGATTTAAATGGAGCCCTATTTTTAATTGGAATACGAGAGCGAGGCTTGTCGTTTCAAGAGTTCTCCAGAGAGGAAAAGCTAAATCTCATCAACCTAGGGATCTGCATTTTATACCAGGAAATGGGACTAGTCTCACCGAGCGGCACTGGCAAGGATGGCTGGCCTCTATTTCATCAAAATGCCCTTGCACCCATTATTCTTGAAGATCTTAAAATAAAAACACTTCAAGAGTGTGCGATCCGCTATTTTCAAAAAGTGCTAGATCCACAAAATTAGGGTATCCAAAATTCCTGATTAGGCTTGCAAGATTGATTCTATATTCGTCAGCTCAGCATTGGAGAACAAGAGATTTTTTGTAGCAGCTAGATTATCACTTAATTGCTCAACACTACTAGCCCCAATTAAAACGGAAGTCACGCGTTGATCTTTTAACAACCAGGCAATAGCCATTTGAGCCAAAGATTGACCACGTTCTTGAGCGATCATATTTAGTTTTCGTGCCTTTTCAATTGTAGGTAATACTTGATCTTCGCGCAAATATCCCCATGATTTTGCGGCCCTTGAACCCTCCGGAATCCCATCGAGGTAGCGATCTGTCAATAGGCCTTGAGCCAATGGAGAGAATGCAATAACACCAATACCCTCTTCGGCCGCTGTTTCGAGTAATCCCTTCTCAACCCATCGCTCAAGCATCGAATATTTAGGTTGGTGAATCAGGCAAGGGGTGCCTAAATTCTTCAATATTTCGGAGGCTTTTTTAGTCAATTCAGCAGGGTAATTAGATATCCCAGCATAAAGTGCTTTTCCCGAGCGCACGGCGTAATCGAGGGCCATCATTGTTTCTTCAAGTGGAGTATTAGGATCGGGTCGATGAGAATAAAATATATCTACATAATCAAGTCCCATCCGCTTCAGGCTCTGATCTAAACTTGCAATTAAATATTTACGTGAACCCCATTCTCCATATGGACCAGGCCACATAAGGTATCCAGCTTTCGTTGAGATAATTAATTCGTCGCGATAGGGCAAAAAATCCTTTTTAAAAATTACACCGAAATTCTCTTCTGCTGAGCCTGGTGGCGGGCCATAATTATTTGCCAGATCAAAATGGGTCATCCCTTGATCAAAAGCATAGCGAAGCATTGCTTGACCATTCTCTAATTGGTCGACGCCACCAAAGTTATGCCATAATCCCAATGATATTTCTGGTAAGACAATCCCACTTCTACCACATCTGCGGAAATTAGTTCCCTTATTATATCGCTCATTACATGGATAATAGCTCATTTTCTGCGTGTTTTTAATTATAAATACAAATTAAAGAATAATAAGTGATGCAAATTAATTATTTCTATATTTGTTCAGTTTAAAAAAATTGAAAACCAAATAACTGTATTTAACCCAAACATTTTCTAATTATGGAACAAAAAAATGCCAACTACGGTCTGGGAATGACTGTGATCGGATCCATTTTCTTTATTTTTGGATTTGCGACAACTTTTATCATTACCCTAAGTAGCCAAGTAAAGGATATCTTTACTTTAACTGAGTTTAATGCTCAACTTTTAAGTTTTGCGTTCTTTATTACCTACTTTTTTATTTCCATTCCTATTGGCTTGTTCATTAAAAAGATTGGTTATCGAAGCGCTTTAATCGCAGGCTTATTGTTAATGGCTGCAGGAAGTTTTCTATTTTTTCCAGCTGCGAAAATGCTCTCATTCCCACTATTCTTAGCCGCTACATTTGTCTTGGCTTCGGGTGTTGTTTTCTTACAGACAGCGGCAAATCCATATGTTACGGCATTAGGTTCAGAAGAATCAGCTGGCGGACGCATCAATCTTGTACAAGCGCTTAATTCTATTGCAACCATGGTAGCTCCTTGGATCATTGCGGTGTTCATCTTTAAAGGGGCGAAAGAGATGCTAACGAATGTTCAAAAAGCGGAAACCGTGCAGATGCCATTTATCATCATTGGTATTATTGTAGTACTTGCCGCAATAGCGATTTTCTTAACCAAGCTACCTGAAGTTGGTGGAAGTTCTGATACAGAAAGAAAAAGTGTTTGGAAGCATCCGCAAGTTATCCTGGGTGCATTTGGAATCTTCTTCTACGTAGGCGCCGAAGTTGGCACAGGAGGTTTAATCCTAAACTACCTTAAATCAACCATGGCGATGGACCCAATTGTCGCCGGAAAATACGTTGCGATTTATTGGGGCGGTGCGATGATTGGCCGTTTCTTTGGCTCTATCTTATTATCGAATATCGAAAACGGAGCTCGCAAATATGGCTATGTAGCAGCAGTGCTTTTACTAGCCCTTATTTCTGGATCATTTGTTACTGACTGGACATGGAATATCGGGGGCACCTTTATGGTTGTAGCCTTGGCTAACTTTATTTTCATGCAACTTGGCAAAGGAAACGCAGGACGCTCTTTAGCTGTTTTTGCTTTATTAGCCGCGACGCTAGCCTTGCTAACCGCATTTACCTCAGGCAGTGTTGCTCTTTGGGCCGTAGTTTCAATTGGAATGTTTAATTCTATTATGTTCCCTAATATCTTCACTCTTGCAGTGAAAGATCTTGATCCAGGAGAACTTAGCACGGCATCAGGAATCATCAATACCCTGATCTGTGGTGGCGCAATCATCCCTTTAATCATGGGCAAGATTGCTGATGTCTCAGGATATTCAGTGGCATTTATTGTTCCCGCGATTTGCTATCTTTACATCTTATTTTACGCCGTAAAGGGAAGTAAATTACGCTCAGCTTAAATATCTAAAGTCTAGTAGAGCTCCTATAACTATGAACTCTACTAGACTAATTAATACATAATTATTAAACCAGCATTCATGAAACAAGTAGCAATTGGAATTGATATAGGTGGTACAAATACCGCAATTGGTGTTGTTGACCAAGAGGGCAACGTTTTGTATGAGAAAAAGCCTCAACTTCCAACACCTCAAAAAAGAGAGAATCCAAACCTTTCGATAGCGGTATCTGAAGAATTAATCACCAAATACATCTCCGATTTAACAGCCGAAATCAAAACTGCTATTGACACAGTGAAGCAGATTAATACCGATATTGAAGTTGCGGGAATAGGAATTGGAGCACCGAATGGGAATTATTACAGTGGAACCATAGAAAATGCAGCCAACCTCCCTTTCGTAGGTGTAATTCCATTTACTGAGCTGATCCAAAATAATTTTCCTCACCTAAAGCATGTCAAACTAACCAACGATGCCAATGCAGCGGCTCTTGGAGAGATGATCTATGGCGGTGGTAAAGGGATGAAAAACTTTGTGATGATCACCCTTGGAACAGGTCTTGGAAGTGGCATTATTGTCAATGGAGACCTCGTTTATGGTGCTGATGGATTTGCTGGAGAATGTGGTCATATGACGCTTGTTCCAAATGGCAGACTATGCGGTTGCGGTGGCTATGGTCATCTTGAAGCCTACTGCTCTGCTACTGGAATCAAAAGAACAGTTTATGAATTACTTGCTCAATACAATGCTACGGAAAGCGAGCTAGCCAAAGTTCCTTACTCGGAAATGTCGGCTAAGATCGTTTATGATGCGGCAGAGAATGGGGATCCAATTGCCAAAGAAGTTTTCCAAAATGCAGGCGAATTATTAGGCCGTTCATTAGCTGACATCGTGCACACATTAAGTCCAGAAGCAATTTTCCTTTTTGGTGGTGCAGCAGCTGCTGGCGATTATATTTTCAAACCAACGAAAGAGAGCTTGGAACGTTTTGCACTTCCAACATTCCGAAATAAAGTAAAAATCCTTCCATCTAAACTTAAAGAGGGTACTGCGGCTATCGTAGGTGCTAGTGCATTAGTTTGGAAAGAAATCGAAAAAAACTAGTTAGACTAGGATTTTAAATTCTCATAAACCCGTCATTCAATAGAATTTGAATGACGGGTTTATTTTTTAAGTATCTTTAAATTTCGAAAACGACACTATAAATTACCATGAAAAGAGTTATTCTAGTCCGTCATGCTAAAAGTATCTCATACGGTTACGATCAAGATTATGATCGCACTTTAACGGATAGAGGAGAAGACGATGCGACTAAAATTAGTACAGAACTTAAAAGATTAGGTGTCAAGGCCGATCTATTTATTGCTAGTCCAGCTGTGCGAACAGCGCAGACGGCCAAGATCTATGCTCAAGCTTTAGGGTACGATGCGATGATGATACTTTTCGAGAAAAAGCTATATAGCGGCAAATCAAATGAGAATTTTCTAGCTATGCTGCAGGAGCTTGAAGACGAGAAGCAGACCATTATCATCTTTGGACATAATCCAACAGTCTACTACTATTTGCACTTTCTGCTAGGAGATTTCACGGCAGATGTACCTCCCTGTTCCACCGTAGGAATTGACTTTAAGGTAGACTTCTGGCATCAGCTAACAGAAAACCAAGGGACGCTTGCATTTCGACTGATCCCTGATCAATTTGACTAAATTACCAGTTAAAGATGACCGTCTGTTTAATGTCTGGATGCAAACTCAATGCCACTGGACATGTTTTAGTTACCGCTTCCAAAATAGTCTTGTCTTTATCCGTAAATTCACCCTTCGGAAAAGTAAATTCAACAATGACCTCCCCAATTCTTCTGGGCTCAGCTGACATAAGTTTCGTCGTCTCAATCTTAGTTCCTGTTAAATCAAGACCCTTATCTCGAGCCTTAATGCCCATAATAGTCATCATACAAGCACTTAAGCCAGTTGCCACTATGTCTGTTGGCGAGAACGCCTCGCCTTTGCCTTGATTATCGACTGGGGCATCAGTAAGAATTTTTTTGCCCGATTGGAGATGCTCATTTTCAGTTCTTAGTTCACCTAAGTAGATTGTCTGCGAAGTTGCCATATAGAATAAATTTTACCCGCAAGATAATAAAAACTGAGATCTCTTTATTGCCTTTATAAAAGCGTTAACTTCGCAGTGAAATTAAAACCACACGATCATGTTTTCAGGAATTATTGAAGGAATGGGCAAAATAGTGGCGATTGAGAAGGAACGCGAGAATGTTCACCTAACCTTAAGCTGCGATTTTGTAGGCGATTTAAAAATTGACCAAAGCGTATCACATAATGGCGTTTGCCTAACAGTTGTCAAAAAAACCAATTCAACCTATACGGTAACCGCGATCCAAGAGACGTTATTAAAGTCAAACCTTGGACTCGTTAACGTTGGGGACCAGGTTAATCTCGAACGCAGCATGATGATGAATGGGCGTCTGGATGGCCATATCGTCCAAGGACATGTAGATCAGACTGCTATATGTTCTGCAATCAAAGAGTCAGAGGGTAGCTGGTATTTTACCTTTACATATGAGTTTGATCGGGAGAAAGCTTTAAAAGGATATATGACTGTTGAGAAAGGTTCAGCTACCGTAAATGGAGTTAGTTTGACCGTCGTTAATTCTCAAGACAACTCATTTCAAGTGGCGATTATACCGTACACCTATGAATTTACAAACTTTCATGCATTTAAGGTTGGCTCAGTAGTCAATCTTGAATTTGATATTATTGGCAAATACTTGAGTCGTTTAGCGAGTTATAAATAGACTAGGAGTAGTCAATATCAAAAGAGGGTCTATTTTCAGTTGAAAATAGACCCTCTTTTGATAACTTAGGATGGCATTTTAGTTCCTCGAAACCCAGTATCCCGATTTAGGATCTGACTCCTTTAATTTCATTAATGCAGTAAAAGCCTCATTCTTTTCAGCATAAGCCTGCACTACAATTAAAAAAGTACCATTCGGCATAATCTTAAGCTCAGAGGTATATCCTTCCTTTTGAAGACGCACTAGAAATTTATCTGCATTTTCACGAATCTTAAAACATCCTCCAATTATCCGATACCGAGAAGCTGCAGCAGTGACCTCTTTAACTGGAACTATAGCTTCCTTAACAACTGGCTTTTGAACTTCAACCTTTGTCTCAATTGGTTTTGCAATTGGCTCAACAGCTACTTTAGGAGTTACCACATTAACAAGAGGCTCATTAATTGGAAGCGAAGCAGTGCTAGAAGTTTGTATGTTAATCGCAGGTTTTAAATTCCACGAATTTTTAGATACTGGAACAAGAATAAGAGCTAGAACAATAGGAATGCCAATTGCAAATGCCTTGACTTTCCCGGCACGTGAACCTCGACGAGAAGCATCCTTATCTGCAAAAATTCTTTTGGTTGAAGTAAGCTCTTTCCATTGTAATTGTGGGAACTGGAACCCTTCCATCCCGTAAGCTTCTAATAAGAAATTACCCCTTATCTCTGGCTCAAAAATAAGCTTCTCGTTGCGATCAAACTTTAAAGAACCAATATTTTTGAATGTTATCTGATCTCCATTTTCAAGTTTAGACCAAGTCTCATCAACAAATTCAGCAATAATCTGACGTGCCTCAAGATATCCAACTCCTTCAATTTCGGAAATATAGTTAACTAACAACCCATCGTTTTTCGACAATTTACTTGTAAAGATAATCTCCTTAACCGGCGGATTAAAGCGATTATTAGCAAGATCCATCTCCGCAGGACGGTAATTTGTGACAAACCCACCTAGCTCGGGAACAATCACACAGTCATGCAAACGCAATAATTCTATTAAATATAATGTAATATCCATATCCTGCTTTTTGAACGTATCAAATATAAGAATTAATTGTAATTTCGGAACTACGTAAATAGAAAAATATGAGACGCCAAGTATTAGTTACAGGTGGAACTGGATATATTGGTTCACACACTGTTGTAGAGTTACAATCCAAAGGATTTGAGGTAATCATTATTGATGATCTCTCGAATTCATCGGCTGAGGTGGTGGATCAGATTGAGAAGATTAGTGGAATCAAACCATTATTTGAGCAATTCAACCTACTCGATGCTGACCGGCTTGAAAAATTCTTCCAGAAATACAACAAAATTGAAGCTATCATTCATTTTGCGGCTTATAAAGCAGTTGGAGAATCTGTAAACAAACCACTGGCATACTATCAAAACAATCTAATTAGCTTGATGAACATTCTTGATTGCATGTCGAGGTATAAAATCAACAACCTAGTATTCTCCTCTTCTTGCACCGTTTATGGTCAGCCAGACCAGCTCCCCGTGACAGAGCAGACACCTAAAAAAGAGGCCGAATCCCCTTACGGAAATACCAAAGCAATCAGTGAAGAGATCTTGAATGATGTAGTGAAAGCGACCCCAGAGATTAACGTTATTGCCTTGCGATATTTTAATCCAATTGGGGCGCATCCCTCTTCACTAATTGGAGAGCTTCCGCAAGGAGTACCAAATAACCTAGTCCCTTTTATAACCCAGACAGCCGCCGGAATTCGTAAACAATTGAGTATTTTTGGCAACGACTACCAGACACCTGATGGTAGTTGTATTCGAGATTACATCAATGTGGTCGATCTCGCAAAGGCCCATGTAGTTGCCATCAACAGGTTGCTAGATAAAAAATTAATAAACCGGTATGAGTATTTCAATATAGGAACAGGCAAAGGGGCCTCTGTCCTTGAAGTTGTAAATACATTTGAAAAGGCCACTGGGGTAAAAGTTAATTATACCATCGTAGCGCGACGGCCAGGAGATATTGAACAGATCTATGCCGATACAACAAATGCCAATACTATTTTAGGCTGGGAAGCAGAAGAATCTTTGCATGACACACTGCTCTCAGCTTGGAATTGGGAAAAAAAGATTCGTCATATCGAATAGAACAATAAAATTAGACTTTTAACTTATGAAAACAATTCTGATCACTGGAGGTGCAGGATTTATCGGTTCACATGTCGTTCGTTTATTTGTAAACAAATATCCCGAATACAACATCGTTAATCTTGATGCTCTAACGTATGCCGGAAACCTCGAGAACTTAAAAGATATCGATACCAAACCTAATTACACGTTTGTAAAAGGGGATATTAACGACGGCATATTTGTGAATAATCTTTTCGATAAATATCAATTTGATGGAGTCATTCACCTAGCGGCAGAGTCACATGTCGACCGCTCGATTTCCGATCCAATGTCATTTATCATGACAAACATCGTAGGGACCGTGAATCTTTTAAACAGCGCTCGAAATGCGTGGAAAGAGAACTTTGAAGGTCGCCGTTTTTATCATATCTCTACAGACGAAGTTTATGGTTCACTCGGAAAGACCGGGTTCTTTTATGAGACGACTTCCTATGATCCGCATAGCCCTTATTCCGCCTCTAAGGCGAGCTCCGATCATCTGGTAAGAGCCTATCACGATACCTATAAATTACCTATAGTAATCACAAATTGTTCGAATAATTATGGTCCAAATCAATTCCCAGAGAAGCTCATACCGCTGGCCATTCATAACATCACCAACAATAAACCAATCCCCATCTATGGGAAAGGAGAAAATATACGCGACTGGCTATATGTTGAAGATCATGCTATAGCCATCGACTTAGTCTATCACAAAGGGAAAGATGGGGAGACTTATAACATTGGCGGGCACAATGAGTGGACCAATATTTCGCTTATTCTTCAACTTTGCAAAACAATGGATATCAAGCTTGGAAGAGCTCCAGGAGAAAGCGAAAAGCTGATCACATTTGTTACAGATCGCGCTGGTCATGACTTACGTTATGCCATCGATTCAACCAAGATACAAAATGAGCTTGGCTGGGCGCCATCCCTACAATTTGAAGAGGGGATTGAAAAAACGGTAGACTGGTATTTAAAGCATGCTGATTGGCTTGAGAATGTCTCCTCAGGAGCCTACGAAAAATATTACGAGAAGCAGTACGCCAACAGGTAATTCAAATCAGTATCAGGCAACTAAAACTAGACTGATTTTGCTGGCTTTAGCTTCACCGTTATCGGCCCTTCTGACGTTTGCGTAGTCCCTTCCATGAGTCCATCTTTCAAAGTCAATTTCAAGAATATGGTGGTATTCTCAACAAGAAAACTCAACGATAAAATATCACCTTCAAACTGGACTTTATAGATCGACAACGAATTTCCTTGAATAGTAAATTCCCCTACTAATTTCTTGTCTACCTCTTTGATCGTAAGAGTACCCGAATCATATGGCTGAGGAGCGGTAGGAGCTGAGAAGTTCCATGATCCTATGATTCTGCCATTCCCCTTTGATTCTGCATGAAGCGTTGTTACAAAAAGGGTCATCATCAAAAATAATACTTTAAAAATTTTCATTTGTCTATCTTTTATATTACGTTAATTATTTACTAATCAATATTATATTACTCCTCAAAAAGTGAGATTTCTTTGTATGGCAGATGGTGGAAATCTAAGAACTCCATATACTCATCTTGAAAAGAGTGCTTCCAATGATGTTGTTCTTGGTTTTGAATATAAAGCAATGTACTGTCAAGCTGTGAACGACCAATCGTATATGCCGCAAATCCGTTAGCCCATGCAAATGACCTCAGTGACATTGCCTGTTGTCTAAGCCATGTTGTAGAACTTTGTTTTAAGGTTGTAATCGCCGACTCAATAGACAATTTCACAGGCAAAGCGATCACAATATGCACATGATTCTCGGCCCCCCCGAGAGCAATAAAACTGATCCCTTTTGTCTTTGCAACAGCGGTAAGGTAGCCAGAAAGCTGACTCCGAACTTCTGCTGTAAGGAAGTTTTGTTGTCGGGAAGTTCCGATTACAACATGAAGTAAACAACTGATAAACTCTTTTGACATAGAGGTTAAAAACTTAGGTTCAGGAATCAGGAGTTGGATGGTCTCAGACTCACCGATTAGCTTGATGAAGATATCTAATTATTTTAAAATTTAAAATGTGTCTATTTATGCTGAAGAAAGAAGTAATTATTTTGATGACTTATAGGTTACATATTTCCCATCAATCAGCTGAAAACCAATTCTTTCAAGATACTCATTGTGCGCCTTGCTTTGAGGCTCAATGTAAATTTGACGATAGCCTAAGAAATCGATACACCGAAGCTCGCACAGGTAAAAGGTTTTAGCTAATTCTGAATTCCGATGTTTTGGAACAATATAATCAAGGCATATTTTAAGGGTTTCTTTATCTCGAATCTCTGCGATAATCAAACCTATTGACTCCATGTCTGAGAACAACAAAGCCACCAGAAATTCATCTTCAATGTTGAAATCGAAACAAGGAAAATAAGTTGAAATATCTTTTTTATGAAAATCTAGGAAGTAGTTAAGGAAATGATCATCACGATCTGGGACTAGAATTACCTCAATAGATCTGTTCTTTTGGACCTGAGTTCGATAACGATACAAGCCAATTAGAATCGCAAGAATTGAGCATATAATCAAGAAATAACATCCTCCAATGATACCGCCGATTAGAAATCCCCCAAATAAAAATAAATAATATGGCCATGTCTTTATATTTGGCCTAGTCTTTAGACTGCCAACAACCACCATACAGGCGATAAAATGATAAAATATATTTAAATTCGGATTTAACAATTCCATACACACTCAAACAAAGAAAACGCAACATTGTTTAAACGATATGAAACAATTCACGCTAAACAGCTTTAAAATAGAAACTTATAGGCGCAAAAGTAGCGATTAATTACCGGATAAAGTTGCCCTTTTCCTTAAAATCTTATTAAATTTGACCTATGACTTATTTGCTGAAGATTCTGAGTGTTTTTTTAGTTGCCAGCATAAAATACTTTTGGGCAACTCCATATGCGTATGGACTGAAACTAAATACTTGGGAAGCTCTATTCTTCATTGAGGCGGGGGGTATTTTAGGATTTCTATTTTACTACTATTTCTTTGGATTTCTATTCAAAGAAATAAAATTACTTTGGCCCTTGGTTTATAATTTCACGCCAGTGCTATTTAAAGTAAGATTCGAGAACTGGAGAGTCGTGCGCAGGACGCAGATGGGGCAAGCTAGAAAATTCACAAAGCGAAATAAAACCATTGTGCTTTTACGTAGGAAATTTGGTATTTGGGGTGTTGTAATTTTATCTCCAATAATCCTCTCGATTCCTCTCGGCGCCTTATTGGGAAGTAAATATTTTAAGCATAACAAGCACTTTATACCTCTGATGATTTTCTCAATTGCTATTTGGGGTGTCCTCTCGAGCGCCTTCTTCAGCCTGTTTATGAATCAATAGTTAGTTTTCGACTTATATTTTCTAATCGATTGATAAACCCTGCAGAGCCTCCCTTGAGCCGATAGCTTTCAATAACAAGGGTTAATTCAGATTTAAAGTCCGGCACCTGCAGTGAAATATTGTAGAGTAGCTGCAAGCTATTCACTCGCACAGCAACAGCCTTGGAGGTTTCTATCAGGACCAAACATCTATTAATCAATTTTGCCAAGAATACTTCTGGAACTTCATGGCGCGTTAAAATACGGGTGAGATGACGCTGCAAAGAGCTATTTTCAGTAGTTAATAGTGGAATTACAAGGAGATGCAACCTATTTTTAATCCATTCAGGGTTGCGTTCTAACAGTAGATCCAAGATCCAGGCCGATCGCCAAGCCAGAAGAGCCTCCGTTGAAGCTGTAAGGTCAAGTAGTTTTTGAAACAGTTTATCATCTATGCTTGCGGCAGCTTCCCATATCCGAAGATCGCCAATTCGAAAAAAGTATATTGACTTGCTAAATATATTATCTTCAAGACTGAGGTCCATTTTTTTCGCTGAGGTAATCATAAAAGAGAAGCTGAGATCTGACCTGCCGTCTCTTTTTCTGATTTTTAATCGTATTTGACAGTTCGTTATCCAAGATTCTAGCTGATGTATTATCCTTCCATTGCAGATTAAAAAAGGCCAATAAATCTTTTTTAATGATCGGATCGTAGATTGGAGCAGCAACTTCGACCCTCCGATCAAGGTTCCGAGTCATAAAGTCGGAGGAGGAAATATAAATACGTTCATCACCTCCATTTAAAAAGTAAAACATCCTTGAATGCTCTAGGTATCTATCTATCAGGCCTATTGCAGGTACGACAACCTTTTTGTCTCCAGACTCCGTATACATTGAGAACATCCCTCTTACATTCAGTCGAACATCAACGCCGGCGCGTGCAGCTTCCTCAAGCTTAGAAATTATTTCTAAGTCGACTAGATTGTTGCATTTCAAAAATATTCGTCCCTCGCCACCGCGCTTTGCATTCGAGATTTCTTGTTTGATCATGGCCACGATCTTTTTCCGCATGGTAAAGGGGGAGACTAAAAGATGCTGAAACCTCCCAGCCTTATAGTTTCGATCAAAAAAATCAAATACAGCCTCAACTTCACGAGTAATATTGGAATCGGCAGTACATAATAACTGATCAGAAAATAATTTCGCTGTGATCTCATTAAAATTACCAGTTCCAATCATGGCATATCTTTTATGATCTTTCCCTTCCTTCCTGGTAATCAAACATAATTTAGAATGAACCTTCAGCCCAGGAACTCCTAATTTAACCTTGACATTCTCTTTGACCAATATATTCCAATACTCGATATTATCCTGCTCGTTAAAGCGAGCTTGCAACTCAAGCACGACCGTAACTTTCTTCCCATTTCGAGCCGCATTAATTAGTGCATTAACGATATGAGAATTTCGCGCTAAACGATAGATGGTCATTTTAATTTCGGTCACTTTTGGATCAATTGATGCCTCGCGCAACAAATCAACAAAATGGAAAAAGGAGTGATACGGGAAATGGAAAAATACATCACCCTTTTTAATACTATCTAAATAAGACTGGCCATGAACAATACTAGGATGCCTAACCGGACTTATTGGTTTATAGTATAGATGTTCAGCCCCCAACATTGGGAAACCCATATAGTCTTTAAAATTATGGATCCGACCACCGCTAATCACGACATCGCCCTTTTTGAAATTGAGCTTTTGCAGAATAAATGAGAGTAAATTCTCCGGCATATCCTTTTCATGTACGAATCGAACCAGCGCACTATTCCCACGTTTAACAATACTTTTTTCGATACGCTTAACATAACTCTCGGCCACATCATCGTCTAAATCCAGCTCTGCATCTCGATTTAATTTAAAGATATACGAGCTAATTTTATGATAGCTAAACATGTAGAAGGTATCGTCTAATTCATACCGGATAACATCTTCCAACAGAATAATATATTTTTTATCATCCTCTGAAGGAATGACGACAAATCGTGGCAATGAATCACTTGGGACTTCAATTAGAGCAAATTCAGATTTTTTATGCTTTACCATTTCCACGGCGAGGTAAATGGCATCATCGCTTAAAAGGGGCATTTTAGTCCCTTTTTTAAGAATGATCGGCATAATTCGTGGACGGACCTCGCGTTTAAAATAATGAGTGACAAATTCGCCTTGCTTCTTTGTTAATTGAGACTCATTTACGATATATATATTTTCCTTCTCAAGTTCTGTTAAGATTTGAGTATAAATCAATCCAAATCTATTACTATGCTCTACAACAATCTCTTCAATCTGCGAAAGAACTTCGCGAGGATTACCCCCTTCAGCCAAAGTAAGCTGTCCAACCATCGCCAATCGACGTAAGATTGCAACTCGGACTCTGAAAAATTCATCCAGGTTATTAGAGTAGATACCCAAAAATTTCAACCGCTCAATTAGAGGAACTTCAGCCCTTGAAGCCTCCTGAAGAAGACGTTCATTAAAGGATAGCCAGCTTATTTCTTTGCTTCTAAGAGTTGTATGCATCACTTGATTAAATTATATTTTTTCAAAGATATTAATTCAGAACTCAATACTTCAAAGTGCCAGAAATAATTATTGTTATTAACTATTATTTCATGTAAATTTGATCTAAGTGATACATTGGTCCGAAGATGCAAGAACGAGAAATAAAACTAAAATACGAAAATATCTGTAGTCTCCTGTCAGCGAGAAAACTAAAGCCAGCATTTGACTTGTTAGAACAATTAATAGTTTTTACAGGGCTAGCTGAACTGCAGGAAAGATACACCACTTTAGAGCAAAATTATAGATATATGCTCAAATATACGGTCGAAGGGATTACGGATCCTGAGCGACAAAATATCTATGAGCATCTCCTAATATCCACCTTTGAACTTGCCGATAATTGTTTCGAGAATCTTAGGCTTAAAATATCTCAGTCCATTGAATACCAGAAAAAGAAAGGATTTGCAAAACATTACATCACCGATTTTATAAAATTCGGCTCTGAATTAGAAAAATTTTATAGCCAGAATGAGTTGCTGACCCTTCATGATCTATCGGCAGAAACAAAGAAAAAGAGGAGAGCAGAAGAGGAAATTCATCTTCAAAAAATAATTACGCTTTTTTACCATGTCTGGTTTACCGATCGTCTAACGGGCGATGAGCTCCAATTCCTAGAGTCGTTTATAAAGAGTGAAAGTGTTCCATACCACGAAAAGTCACTTATTGTCACGGGCTTAATGCTGAGCCTAATGCGCTATTTCGATGAACACAAAATCATCATCCTTTTCAACGCCTTTGACGATCCATCGGAAGAGGTTAGTCAAAGAGCACTGGTTGGACTTACTATTGGAATTTATTACTATGATCAACGGATGCCACTTTTCCACGCCATCCTAGGAAGGCTCACAATATTTATTGACGACTTGCGTTTTCGCTCAAATCTAGAAAAGATTATCCTGCAATTTATTCGGAGCAAAGAGACTGAAAAAATCAAACGCAAATTAGAAGACGAGATATTTCCAGAGATGATGAAATTAAGTCCGAACTTGCGAAATAAGCTAAGTATCGAAAATATCCTTGGAGAGGGAATGACGGAAGATAAGAATCCAGAGTGGAAAGAGATATTAAAAGATTCTCCCGGACTACTTGGGAAAATGGAAGAACTGACTGAGATGCAATTAGAAGGCGCCGATGTTTTTCTTAGCTCCTTTTCGATGCTCAAGCATTTCCCATTTTTCAGTGAGATCGCTAATTGGTTTGTCCCATTTACCTCAGACCATCCGGAGATCAAAAATAATCCGATTAACAAAGATGAGCCCGACGACCAATCCCTGACGAAGCTAATCATGAGATCGCCTATGCTATGTAATTCCGATAAGTACTCGTTCTTCTTTAGCATCACCAATATTCCTCCCGACTATAGGCAAATGGTCGAAGAGTCACTGAATGCTGAAGCAGATCAACTCGAAGATTTTGCCAAAGAAGGATCTCTATTAAATAAACTAAACAAATCCGATGTCATCATAACCCTATATATAAGAGATCTTTATAGATTCTACAAAATTCATCCACAACACGAAGGGTTTGAAGATATCTTTGCTTGGAAATTTGATTTCCATCACAAATTTGCCTTCTCAAAAATCTTAAAAGAAGATCTTAACATACAGCGTAATATTGCCGAATTTAATTTCTCAAAGAACTATTTTGCCGAAGCAGCAGAGCTCTTTGAACTAATTCTTCAATCCAGCGAAGAGGCAGAGTTAGTTCAGAAATTGGCCTATTGCTATCAGAAAATGGGAGAGTACAAAAAAGCTCTTGATCTTTATCTTAAAGCGGATCTTTTTGATCAGAATAAATTATGGAATTACAAAAAAATTGCGTTGTGCTATCGAAACTTAAAGAAGCCAGCAAAAGCTCTTGAATATTACTTATTGGCCGATCTCCTTGATGCCGATAATTTATCATTGCAAATATCTATTGGCCAATGTCAAATGGAGCTTAAGCAATACGAGGAAGCATTAAAATCGTATTTCAAAGTCGAATACCTTGCGCCTGGAGATAAAAAAGTATGGCGGCCTATTGGATGGTGCTCCTTCTTAGTCGGGAAAATTGGACAGGCTGAAAAATACTACGAACGATTAATCAGCGACTATCCAAATAAATTTGATTTAATGAATATGGGGCATGTGCAATGGTGTCTTGGGAATCGAAAATTCGCGCTTGATTTCTATAAAAGAAGCATCAATGATGGAGACAATACAGAGAAAGATTTCATGGAGGCTTTTGAAGAAGACCTTCCGAGTTTGATTGCCCATAACATTGACCCAGATGATGTTCCAATTATGATGGATCAATTGCGGTATTTCTTAGCCAATTAAATTGGCCCTTTATTGATATTGAAGTTTAAATAGCGGATTAAAAATATCTAGGGGTGATATGTTGCCCCCGCCGAATCGACAAAAAATCATAACTGATTAAGAACTCATGTGTCCCAGAATTAATCTGAGTTGGATTGAACGTTGTTCGATCGTAGGCATAGCCAAATTTCAGTTGAGAGTTGACTTGATATTGAAAAATTAAACCAGCAGAATTCTGAATTCGATAGGTTGCTCCAATCCACACTTGATCATACAGTAAAAAGCTCAGAGCCAAATCGACAAAACTAGGTGTTCTTTCGGCCCAACGGTATAGAGCTGTAGGCTTCATTTTGAGCCAACTATCTAGTGTAAAAATCATACCGGCCATTCCATAAACATGATAAACCTCCCGATAATATTTAGATCCATCTTGATTCTCTAGGCTATTCCGGAGTACCTTTGGCATCGAGATCCCAATAAAAAACTTATCGCCATGCCAAAGCAGCCCAGCACCCATATTGGGAAGAAACCGAGATTTGACATCATACATAAAGACACGATCAGGATGATCCCAAATAGCCAGATTCGTCAAGTCGGCTTGATAGGCATTAAAGCCACCTTTTATTCCAAAAGATAGGTATTGGTCTGAGACTATTTGCACGCGATAGGCATAGTCGAGATAGACGCCATTTTGTTTTATTGGACCCCATTTATCATTCACAATACTTAATCCAAGTCCGATACTGTACCGTTGTATAGGGCCGCTAATAGTGAGCGAATTAGTATTGGGAGCACCATCAAAACCAAGCCATTGAGCTCGAGAAATGCCAGTGCAATTTAATGCTCCAGAAAGACCCGCATAAGCTGGCTGAATCGTTAATAAGTTATTCATGTATTGGGCATAAACCGGATCTTGTTGCGAATAACTAGTTAAAGGTGCAACAATGAGAAGAGCAAAAATAAGGCTTTCAAAATAGACAACTAGGCGGCTGAAAATTTTCAAGACAGACTATACTTTCTACCAAATATAGCGAAAAATGGGTTAAGAAAGGGGCCTCATTCTGTTTTTCGAGGGGAGAAGAACAAGATTAAAATTATATTAACGAAGCGAGGCTTAACCAAAATTTTGGTTAA
>CAIUAN010000023.1 GCA_903897145.1 uncultured Bacteroidia bacterium
ATTTAATACTACAAAACAGCCTGTATTTAATAAAAACTTCGATTTGCTTGGAAGTGATTTAAAGGCTAATCGTCAAAAGGGATATCAGAATGTTCTCCTCACGTCAAATCCAAAGCAACTTGAACGTTTGCATGCCATCTTTGATGACAAGGGTGATCCACAAAAGATTGAAAGTTTGTTATTTGCGCTGAATGAAGGGTTTGTTGATCACGATTTAAAGATCTGTTTTTATACCGATCATCAGATTTTTGAACGGTATCATCGATTTAAATTAAAGTCTAAAAAATCATCTCGTCAAGCAATAACAATCAAGGAGCTGAGTAAGCTTCATCCCGGTGATTTTGTCGTCCATATCGATCATGGGATTGGTAAATTCGCAGGGTTGGTGAAATCAGAAGTCAACGGAAATATTCAAGAAGCCATTCGTTTGATCTATCGCGATAATGACTCATTACTTGTTAGTATCCATTCATTACATCGGATCTCTAAATACAGGGGCAAGGAAGGGCAGGAGCCTTCGATAAACAAGCTTGGGACTGCAACATGGCAGAACCTCAAAACGAAAACAAAGAATAAAGTTAAAGATATTGCAAGGGAGTTAATAGCCCTCTATGCGAAACGTAAAATGGAAGATGGCTTTGCTTTCTCGACAGATTCTTACCTGCAAGAAGAGCTCGAGGCTAGCTTTATTTATGAGGATACACCCGATCAGCTGAAGGCGACTTTTGCGATCAAGGAAGATATGGAGAAGCTAATGCCTATGGATCGTTTAGTATGCGGTGATGTAGGTTTTGGTAAGACAGAGATCGCTATTCGTGCTGCCTTTAAAGCGGTAGCAGACAATAAACAGGTAGCGGTTCTTGTTCCAACAACAATATTGGCTTTGCAGCATTTTAAGACTTTTACTGAAAGGTTAAAAGATTTCCCATGTAATGTTCAGTATATTAGTCGTCTGCGAAATCCCGGAGATGTCAAGCAGGTTCTTAAAGATTTAACCGATGGAAAGGTTGATATTCTCATTGGGACCCAGAAGATCATCGGTAAAGATGTAAAATTTAAAGATTTGGGCTTACTGATTATTGATGAAGAGCAACATTTTGGTGTCGCGATCAAAGAGAAGTTAAAGCAGCTCAAAGCCAATATCGACACCTTAACACTTACAGCCACACCAATCCCAAGGACTTTGCAGTTCTCGTTGATGGGAGCCCGTGATTTATCGATTATCAATACCCCTCCACCAAATAGGTACCCAATCAATACTGAGGTGAGCGAATTTAGTGAAGAGGTGATCAAAGAGGCAATTAATTATGAAGTCTCACGTGGGGGTCAGGTTTTTTTCATTAATAATCGGGTTAATAATATCATTGAAGTTGAGCGACTGATTAATCGTTTGTGTCCGGATGTGCGCACGATTGTTGGTCATGGACAGATGGATGGGGAAAAGTTAGAAAAGGTGATGTTTGATTTTGTAAATGGTGATTTTGATGTTCTTGTAGCGACTACTATTATTGAGTCGGGACTGGATATTCCAAATGCAAATACGATCATCATTAACAATGCGCAGAATTTTGGTCTCAGCGAACTTCATCAGCTAAGAGGACGAGTAGGTCGTTCGAATAAAAAAGCTTTTTGCTATCTGTTAGCGCCGCCATTGAATACGCTCTCTACCGATTCTCGTCGTCGTCTTCAAGCCATTGAAGAGTTTTCTGAAATTGGTAGCGGTTTTAGCATTGCAATGCAGGATCTAGACATTCGGGGTGCTGGTAATCTTTTAGGTGGCGAACAGAGTGGCTTTATTGCGGACATCGGTTTTGAAGCCTATCATCGAATCCTCAATGAGGCGATGATGGAGCTCAAATCTGGTGAGTTTCAAGATCTTTTCGAAGATCAGAATAGTGATACTTCGGAGGCCTTTCTGGATGTTAAATTTGTGAATGATTGCAATATTGATACTGATTTGGAATTGTTATTTCCAGATGAGTATATCTCAAGCATATCAGAGCGTATGTTGCTTTATCGAGAGTTAGATACGATGCAGAATGAGGCTATGCTCGAACAGTTTGAAAAAGGGTTGATAGATCGTTTTGGACCAATACCGCAGTCTTCTCTCGAATTGATTGACGTAGTGCGTTTACGCTGGATTGCAATCTCCCTTAATATTGAGCGAATTATTCTCAAAGAGGCTCGAATGATCTGTTATTTACCTGCTGATCCAGCCTCTAACTACTATCAATCAATTCATTTCCAGAAGATGATGCAATGGGTGGTTCAAAACCCTTCTCAATGTCAAGTTAAAGAGGGTAGAGGTAAGTTAAGTTTGAATTTCAATTCTGTGAATACTTTGCGCTTAGCAGTCGAAAAGCTATCTACAATGGTTGTTCGTACCATGCAGATTGAGGTCTAAATTTAATTCATTCTCCCTACTTGTTAACTTAGCTTCATCTTTTTATACCTTTACAGCTCCAAAATAGATTGAATTTCTACAGATTAGCACATTTAAAGCTTATCAATAAGTATTGAATTATGGTCTTAAATTATGAATCCTAATTAGAATATGAATAGGTCAAATTTTCAAGGTCATCTTGCGATGCTTTTTTCTTCCCTGATTTTTGGTGTTAATATTCCACTTTCAAAAAATCTGATGCCCGACTGGATTAGCCCAATTGGATTAACCTATTCCCGGTTTCTCTTTGGGGCGATTGCTTTTTGGCTTTTCTCTTCGTTCTTTAAATATGAAAAAGTTTCTGGCAAAGATTTAAAGACCTTATTTATAGGTTCATTACTTGGAGTCGGAATCAATCAAGGGACTTTTATTGCTGGACTTCAGCGTACTTCGGCCACAAACGCTTCAATTGTTATAACAATCACCCCTATTTTGGCCATGATTATCTCATTCTTTATGCTTAAGGAGCCCATTACGCTTCGAAAAGCTGGAGGAGTGATAATTGGTTTAGTTGGCGTATTATCGATGATTCTGACCTCTGAATTAATCGTTCCAGGACGACAAGCTTCATTCGTGGGTGATTTATTGTGTATGCTAAGCAGTTTATCTTATGCATTTTTCCTCGTTTTTACTAGGGGAATATCGAAGAGGTATAGCTCTTGGACGATTATGAAGTGGATGTTTTTGTTCTCATCGGTGATGTTTTTCCCTTTTGGATATAAAGAATTTATAGCGGCTCCGATATTTGTTCATGCCACCTCTTTAGCATGGGGAAGTTATATCTACATGCTTGTTGGAGCTACATTTATAACCTATCTATTGATCCCAATTGCTCAAAAACAGATTAGACCAACCACTATTGGAATGTATAATTATTTGCAACCTTTAGTCGCTGGTTTTATTGCTGTTATGTTGGGTCAAGATACCTTCTCCTGGACTAAACCGCTTGCAGCTGTTTTAATTTTTGTGGGAGTCTATTTTGTAACCACCAGTAAGTCACGAGATGATATTGAGCGTGAACGTAATTTAGCAGATTCTTGATACGTACTTAAATGTATTGGAGTTTTCATTATTAAAATAGATTAACGTAATATATGGGGATTACCTTAGACCTAAAAATCTTAACCTAGTTTTTCACAAAGCGTGGGCATAAAATTGACCTTCCCGGACTTTTGTCATTTTTTAGAAAACAATTGGTAGATTAGGGTTTTATTTGAAAGAGTAAAGTGAAAGCATAATAAAGCGATGTGTTTTGACTTTAATAACTAGATATCCATAAAATTTATTTTACGAATGAGACATTTTATAGCTACCATTACTCGAAGTGCATTTTTAATTCTCCTGCTATTTACTGGAAGTTATCAGGCAAAAAGTCAACTTAAATCTCCCTTCAAACCTCTTCCGATCGATCGCACCTATCCGTTGTGGCCGCGCTATAGCATCCCGGCCGCCGACACCTCGCATGCTGCTAACCTTTTGATCGACTCCATTTATACGGAGATAAAGAATAACGTTACTTATTCCGGCAATATCCATAATCTTGTTCCCATAATGCAGCTATACCGACCGTCTGCAAATCAATCGAATGGGAAAGCAATCGTGATTTATCCAGGTGGTGGTTATGGCTTTGTTTATTTGCCCGATGGTTACGGGACTGCAGCATTTCTTCTGGCTAAGGGATTTACTGTTTTCATTGTCCGGTATCGCTGTACACCTAGCGCTCCTCACCCTATTCCTTTTTGGGATGCGCAGAGGGCTTTGCGACTGGCCCGCTCCCTCTCCAAAAGGCTGGGATACGACAAGAAGGATATCGGAGTCTGGGGATATTCAGCAGGAGGTCATCTTGCTGGGTCTATAAGTGTATATTATTCCGAGTCGTTTGGAAAAAAACAGATAGATAAGATAGACCGGATAGATGCCCGTCCTGCATACTCCGTGCTGGTCTGTCCCGTTATATCCATGCGAGACTCACTTACCCACCTCGGGAGCAGGATGAGCCTTTTAGGCAATAACCCTGATCCAGCTTTGATAGACAAGCTCTCCCTTGATGAGCATGTCACATCCAATTCGCCTCCCGCTTTTCTTGCCCATTCCATCAAAGATGGGACGGTAAACTACAACAATTCTAAGCGCTATTACGAGGCTCTAAAATCAAAGGGTGTCAATACCGTCTATTATCTACTCAATTCGGGAGGACATGGTCCTTTGGGAGAGCGAGATGGAGCTCCCATACTTCCAAAATCTGAAGAAGACTATGCCAACCGTTTCATTACTTGGTTTTATCAAGGGCGACACACTTCCGCACCGATCAATAAATAAGCAATATCGACTTTTAGTTCAGTCCTCCTTGACCTCGATATAGCCTGATTGGGCTGTCTAGTTTAACTTTTAAGACGGTGATGTATTTGTCGTTTGTATTTTCAGGTACATCGATGTAGACTAATCCGGGTACTGGACTCCAGTCGATCTTGCCAACTACTTTAGGTTTTATTTCGGTGCCATTTCCCAAGACGGTTATGTTTGAAATCTTATTAATCAGTCCTTTTAACATGACTGTTCCAGAGACGTGTCCATGTAAGAATAGATAAAGTGAGGTAGAGTCTTTAGAAAGGGTAGTGGGACCATAGAAATGTCCTTGCGGTATTCCCCCAACGGTATTGAAGATCGATTCTCCGTGTTTTTTATTCCACGCTCCGAGCTCTTTGAACACATGAATCTGCTCTTCTGGAATCGTCCCATCTTCCTTAGGTCCCATATCAAGCAATAGATTCCCGCCATTGGAGACAGCATCCACAAATATGGTAATAACTTCATACGGTGTTTTCCAATTATTGTCGTTTTGATAACCCCAATTCTCATTCGTTGTCATACACAATTCCCACCAGTTGAATTTTGGTCTGGATACTGGAAAATTTTGTTCTGGGGTATCGTAATCGCCGTAACCCTGCAGGCGACCATTAATAATCGCTTTTGAGTTTCCTGAGAGAATTAAATTACGCACCTTTTGCGATTCCCACTCTTCTGCACTGTGTTCCCAGTCGCCATCAAACCACCAAAGGTCTGGTTTGAAAAGTGTGTTTATCTCTTTGATCTGTCCTTGAAAGAAGGAACGAAAGCGATTCCAACGATCGTAATCATTAGCAATTACATATCTTGAGCTATCTTTTAAGAACCCAGGATAGTTGTTGTCAGACCAGTCGATTAGTGAGAAGTAAGCTCCACATTTAATATCTCTTTTGCGCAGTTCCTCAAAAAATGGTTTGATCATATCGCGTTTTGCTGGCGATGCTTTGACGATACTTCGGGTGTTGGCTTTTGTGTCGTACATGGCCACGCCATCGTGATGTTTGGTGGTTATGACCGAATATCGAGCACCACTCTCTTTGATTAAATCGGCCCAAAAAGCCGGATTGTAATTCTTCAGGGTGAAGCCATTTAGCTGCTTCATATAGTCGGCATGACTGATTCTTTTGTTGTGAAAACTCCAAGATTCTCCAATCCCCTTTACCGAATAGATGCCAGAATGGATGAAAATACCCAATTTGGCATCTGCAAACCATTGCATTTTTTCTTTGATCTCTTTTGGATCAATTTTCGACTGGCTTTTACTTTGTTGAGTGCTGAATATAATAACGAAAAGAAGCAAGAGGATTTTAATTTTTTTCATGAGCTAAGTTGTTCTGGGTTTAGTTTTTTTTAGACTGGTAAAAATATAAAACTAATTGAATTATTCTATTTGACGCAGTTTTAGCGCCCATTTTTATTTCTATTTCTGATATTTTGTATTATTTTTGAAACACTTTATTAAATTTTTTAAAAAGTTTTTAGTCGCCATGAGGATGCTCGGGCATCCTAGTTTTGAGGCATTAATTTCAACTAAGTTAACTAGTCTAATATGAAGAATGTACTTTTAATAGTGTTCGTTTTTCTTTGTTCTTTTTCAATGGTTTACGGCCAGCATGAAGAGCAGAGCTATACCCCCGATCCAAGTCCAATCATTCAAAAGAGAATTGATCAATGGCAGGATATTAAGTTTGGACTTTTAATGCATTGGGGGCCCTATAGTCAATGGGGTATAGTTGAGTCGTGGTCGATTTGTCCTGAGGATGAAGGTTGGTGCCTTCCCGACACGGTGAAAAATTATTTCGCCTATAAAAAACAGTATGAAAATCTTGGTAATACCTTTAATCCGACAAAATTTGACCCTGAAAGATGGGCCAAAGCGGCCAAAGGTGCGGGTATGAAATATGTTGTATTTACGACCAAACACCACGATGGCTTCTGCATGTTTGATAGTAAATACACTGAATATAAAATTACTGGTGCAAACTGTCCATTTCACACAAATCCGAAAGCCGATGTGACTAAAGAGATCTTCAATGCTTTTCGCAAAGAGGGACTTTGGGTTGGCGCCTATTTTTCGAAGCCCGATTGGAATACTCCCGATTATTGGTGGTCTCATTTCCCTCCATTAGACCGTAATGTAAACTACGACCCTGCCAAATATCCGGAACGTTGGAATCGTTTTGTCAATTTTACCCACAATCAGGTGATGGAACTTTGCACCAACTATGGCAAAATTGATTTGCTCTGGTTCGACGGAGGATGGGTACAGAAAAATGGCCCAATAGGTGAGAAGCCTGCGTATTCTGAAGGTTACAGAACAAAAAAGCGTTTTGATCAGGATATTAAGATGGATGAATTGGTGACTAAAATTCGCTCTAAGCAGCCTGAAGCAATTGTCGTCGATCGTGCAGTACCGGGTAAAAATCAGAATTATCTAACTCCAGAAAATACCGTTCCAGATAAGCTATTGCCTTATCCTTGGGAATCGTGCATTATCCTTGGTGGGGGCTGGTCGTATTCGTTTAATGCTAAGATGAGACCAACGCGTGAAATGATTCATATGTTGAATGATGTTGTTTCTAAGGGTGGTAATCTTTTGTTAAATATCGGTCCTGGACCAGATGGCACCTGGTATGATGAAGCATATGTTCGCTTAAATGAAATGGGCGAATGGTTAACAATAAATGGAGAAGCTATCTACTCTACGCGTCCAATTGCGCCTTATACAGATGGTCAGCTGCGTTTTACTCAGGATAAAAAGGGAGCTGCCAATATCATATACCTTTTAAAGGAGAACGAAAACCTTCCTTCTACGATTGCAGTGAATGGATTTTTTCCTGCCAAAGGATCAAAAATCAACCTTTTAGGAATAAAGGGTAGTCATCTTAAATGGAGTAAGAACGGCACCGGATTTACTGTAGCAATACCGAAAGCTGTTGCAACTGCTCTTCCTTCTAAATATGCTGTGGTATTGCATATTAGTCAGATTGAAAAGTAATTATTCGACCTAACCTTAACTGAAATATAGAATGAGTTCAATTGCAATTGGTGTAGATGTTGGTGGCAGTCATGTGAGTTGTGTCGCCTGCGATTTAAGTGCTAAAAAAACACTCGATGGTACTTTTTCAGAGAATGATCTTGATAACCAGGGTACTGCTGACGAAATAATTGCCGTTTGGAGTAAAACGATTAAGGCATCGATCGATAAGGTGGGAATCGAGAATGTTTCTGGTATAGGTTTTGCCATGCCTGGACCATTCGACTATGCCAAAGGGATAGCCCTTTTTAAAGGGAACAATAAAAAATATGAAAACATCTATGGTTTAGATGTGCCTCAAGCCCTGCGCAAAACTATCGGGCTAAAAGTAGATTTTCCTATCAGGTTTATTAACGATGCCACGGCTTTCGCACTTGGCGAAGATTGGATCGGGAAAAATGTAGGCTTTAAAAAGTCGATGGCTATTACCTTAGGGACCGGCTTTGGTTCTGCCTTTCTGAGTCATAGTCTTCCTGTGGTTGCTGGTGACGAGGTTCCAGAATCTGGTTGCGTGTGGTATCTCCCTTTTAAAGACGGCAATGCGGATGATTACTTCTCTACACGAGGATTTTTAAATCGTTATTTTGAACAAACCGGAGTACAACTTAATGGAGTTAAGGAACTTGCTGAAAGTGCAAGCTCAGATCCGAAAGCTAAAGCGCTTTTTGCTGATTTTGGCACTCAACTTGGATTGTTTTTGTCCCCCTATATCCTTAAATTTGGCGCTGAGTCTTTAGTGATCGGTGGGAATATTTCATACTCATTTGATCTGTTTGAAAATCAGCTTTTGGAAAGCTTTAAAAGTAAAGGTGTCGAGATTCATGTAGCTGTTTCTGAGTTAAAAGAGTCAGCTGCCATGATTGGAAGTGCCGTATTGGTGGATGAAAACTACTACCAGCAAGTAAAAGAGCTATTACCATTGATGTAATCATTTCATAACCTTATTATAACCTAGTCTAATCTTAAATTTGTCTTCAATGAGAATTAAATTTTGCGTGGCTTTAGCCTTTCTAATTTTATCGAATAATGCTTTTTCGCAGCACCAAACAATCATGCTAAACAATGGATGGAAAGCAAAAAAAGCCAGTGAATTAGTGGTTGATGGAACCATCATATCGAGCAAAGATTTTAAACTTTACGATTGGATGGACGCTGTGGTACCGGGCACGGTCCTTACGACTTTACTTCACAATGGCAAAGTTCCAGATCCTTTCTTTGGGATGAATAACGAGCAAATACCTGATATTTATGAGGTCGGAGCTGCTCACTATACCTACTGGTTCTTCAATGAGTTCAACCTTCCGAAAGTAAATAATGGGGATCAAGTTTGGTTGAAATTCCGAGGGATCAACTATTCGGCTGAACTGTTTGTAAACGGACAGAAAATTAACCCAGATAATCATCAAGGGATGTATTTACGTGAGAAATATCTCATCACCCCTTATCTTACTAATGGCTCAAACAGATTGGCGGTACTCGTTCATCCTCCCGATCCTGTTGGAGCGCCAAATGGCCAGGGTGGTGATGGCACAATCGCGCGGTCTGTGACTATGCAGTTTACTGCTGGATGGGATTGGATCTGTCCGATTAAAGATCGAAATACCGGTATTTGGGATGAGGTAAGCATTGAAACTACGGGATCTGTAGATCTTTTGGACCCTTTTGTTCAAACTCTTGTTCCTGGCAAGCGTGTTCCTGGAGGGAGACAAGAACCAGCTGTGATCCATTCATCAGCCGATCTTCTAAATAGTTCTTTAACAATACAAACAGGAATTCTCGTTGCACGTTGCGGTGCTCAGGAGGTTTCTAAAAAGATTTCAATTCCTGCTGGCGAAAAAATATCGGTTAGTCTGCCTGAATTTAAGATTCAGAATCCACAACTTTGGTGGCCGAATGGTACTGGCGATCATCCACTCTATCAAATGGAGTTTTCATATAAAAAAGAGGATGGTTCTTTGTCGGATCAAGAAAAAGTATCCTTTGGCATTCGGCAGACTTCCACGCATTTTGATTCTAAGCTGAATGCCCGGGTATTTTCAATCAATGGACAGAATATTTTTATTAAGGGTGGCAATTGGATCGCCTCAGATGCTTTGTTGCGTCTTTCCCCTGAGCGTTATGATGTAGATGTGCGGATGCATGCTCAGATGAATATGAATATGATTCGAGTCTGGGGCGGATCAATGACAGAACGACCTGATTTTTATGATGCTTGTGATAAATATGGACTTTTAGTCTGGCAAGATCTTTTTATCTCTGGCGATTGCAACGGACGCTGGTTCGATCCGATGAAGAAGGAGAGCCAAGATCGTAGACGTGCCTACCCTGATAATCACTCGCTATTTATCTCTACGGTTGTCGATCAGACTAAGATGCTACGTAATCATCCTAGTCTTTACCTGTGGTGCGGTGGAAACGAATATCCACCTCCAGCAGATATTGATGCGAAGTTGAAAAATGATATTTTTCCTAAGTTTGATCCAACTCGCTTCTATTTAGACCAATCCACCTCTACTGATCTATCGAAAAACGAAGCCGGAGTCAATGGTGATGGTCCGTATACCATTCAAAATCCTCTTAGCTTTTTTACCGTTAAATCCTTTGCCTTTAACCCAGAATTGGGTTCTGTGGGTGTTCCAAACGTGGAGACGATGCGCAAAATAATGGAGGAAAAAGACCTTGTAGTACCATCTAATGAATTGATAAATCCAGTATGGGTCTATCATAAATACATAAAATACCAGGATTATATTGATAACTATGGTAAGGCAAATGAAATTGTAGATTTTTGCAAAAAGGCACAAATTGTTAATTACGAGCAGTATAGGGCGCTTCAAGAAGGTTTTAATGCTGGCATGTGGAAGACTTATACTGGTATGCTAGTTTGGAAAAATCAAAATCCTTGGACCGCCTTGCGCGGACAGTTTTATGATGTTTTTCTGGAGCAGAACGGCGGTTTCTATGGCTATCAACATGGTGCAAAACCGATCCATGCTCAATTAAACTTAAATGATTCATCTGTTTGTATAGTGAATCAAACAGTTAAAGAACTTCGGGATCTGACTGTTGTGGTGGAGCAAATGGATATTCATGGACGTGTGCTCTCTTCTGAAAAAATTCAATCTACTATTGGCGCAAATATGATTGCGAACGTGGGTCATGTTGCACAGCCAAAGACCACTGATGAGGTTTACTTCCTAAGGCTTCAGGTGCTTGATCAAGCGAAATCAGTTCAAGATGAAAACATCTATTGGCTTTCAAAACCAGGCAAGAGTTATACTCAACTAAATAACCTTGTAACAACCTCTATTAATGCCCAAGTAAAATCGGTAGATAAGGGAAAAAAGATCGTTCATGTGGTGAATCCTGGAACTGAAACGGCCTTTTTTATCCGTCTGAAATTTCTGCAAGGTGACCTTGGCGAGCTTGCCCTTCCTGTGTTCTTTTCCGATAATTATATCACCTTATTTCCAGGAGAATCGAAAGATGTCGAAGTTGACTGCTCTCAGATTATGAATTCATCTAAATCATTATCATTTGCCGCTGAAGGTTGGAACGTTAAAAACACAGTTTTTAAATTCGAATAAAATGAAAAAGCCTTGGTTGTTGATTTTCGTTTTTTTCTTTGCAAGTCTAGTCTCTCTGCCTACAAAAGCGCAGATAGCTAATGATGCGCTGAAAAGTCAGATCAAGACAAATACCTATTTTCAGTTTGTGAAGACGAAGGCACTCGAGGTGATGAAAGCTGGGTTTAATGCCGGTGATGGCTACCGCGAAGTATGGATTCGTGATTTTAATACCTTTATCGAACTCGCCTCTAAAGTCAATGAGAAGGCCATCTTGAAAGAGAATTTGTTGGTCTTCTTTCGAATGCAAGGCGACAATGGAAATATATTGGATGGTTTTACGCCCATCGATAAGGTGGATAAGTCGGACTACAATTTTTATTATTCCAAACTTGAACTTCGCTATGCCGGTCATAAAAATACGGTAGAGACCGATCAAGATAGTTCTTTGATTCAAGCGGTGTCTAAATATGTTACCTTAACTGGTGATAGCTCAATCTTACAAGTTCAAATTGGGGATAAGAAAGTGGGCGAGCGCCTAGAATGGGCTGTCGACTTTCTAATGAAAAACCGGATGAGTAAAAAATATGGATTATTAGTTGGTGCGACAACGGCTGATTGGGGTGATGTTCAGCCGGAACATGGGTGGGGCGTGGTGCTCGATGCAAATACCCATCCAGCCATTGATATTTACGATAACGCGATGTTTCTAATTGCTCTTAATGACTTATCCAAACTCATCCCTACCCACCAAGAAAAATGGAATTCAGTGCATCAGTCGATTTTCCAAAATTGCCGTAAGTACCTTTGGGATGGTAAAAATCAAAAATTTATTCCGCACCTCTATCTCGAGAAAGGTTCTCCATTCCCGAAAGATTTTGATGAGAATAACATCTACTATTTTGGTGGAACCACAATTGCTATTGAAGCTGGATTGCTGAATAAACAGGAGATTCATGCCTCCATACTTGAGATGATCAAGCGGGTTAAATTAGCTGGGGCTGGATCGATCGGTTTAACTTTATATCCTCCATATCCGAAAGGATTCTTCGCCAATAAAATAATGAATCCGGAATATAGCTATCAGAATGGTGGCGATTGGACTTGGTTCGGAGGACGGATGATACAAGAGCTTGTTCGAAATGGATTTATCCAAGAAGCGTATGAGCAAATTCAACCGATGGTCAAGCGAGTAAAAGATAACAATGGTTTTTACGAATGGTATTCTGTCGATAATAAGCCGCGTGGATCAGGAACGTTTAGAGGTGAGGCTGGAGTGCTTTATAGCGCAATCACCATATTTGAAAACTGGACTAAAAATTAACAATTGATTAAACTTAGCTTATAACAAATAAATTTTTAAAGACTTACACGATGTATCGCACAAAAACCCTTCTTAGCCTTTTAATTATTTTACTTATCTCTTCGTTTGTCTCTGGTCAAGCTTTGATAAAAGACCCTTCGAGAATTGCTGATATTCAGCGTATGTTAAAGGTTCAGAAGGATCTCACCTCAAAAAGTTTAATACCCATTTGGGATGTGTTTAATCGTCCATTAACACAAAGTGAAAAGCAAGCCTTGGAATTTTTATACGCTTATATGCCATTAAGTGATTTGGCAGATTATAAACCTGAGTTTTTCCTTAAGAATGCTCAATTAAGTCTATTGGCAATGCAAGAGATGCCTTGGGGAAAGAAGATTTCTGAAGGCGACTTTCTCCATTTTGTTTTGCCATTAAGGGTTAATAATGAAAATCTTGACGATTTTAGAGCCGTTATGTATCCGGAGATTAAGGCACGTATAAAAGGGATGAGCATGAAGGATGCAGCACTGGAGATCAATCATTGGTGTCACGAAAAGGTCAACTATAGAGGGACTGATTCACGCACCAGTGCACCCTTAAGTACGGTGAAGAAATCGTTTGGTCGCTGTGGTGAAGAGTCAACATTTACGGTAACAGCTTTGCGTACAGCTGGCATTCCTGCTCGTCAAGTGTATACCCCACGTTGGGCGCACTCCGATGATAATCACGCTTGGGTGGAGATTTGCATCGATGGCAAATGGAATTATTTAGGCGCTTGTGAGCCAGATGCTGATTTGAATATGGGCTGGTTTAGTGAGCCTGCAAGTCGTGCTATGTTGGTGCATACTCGTGCCTACGGTCGTTATTTTGGCTCTGATCCAGTTATCCAAGCAAACGATCGCTTTTCGGAGTTAAACCTTACAGCGAACTATGCCCCTGTAAAGAAGATTGTCGTCCGGATTAAGGATGCCAAAGGGTTGAAAGTGGATAGTGCCAAAGTGGAATATCAACTTTATAATTATGCCGAATATTATCCGATCTCAACGAATTATACATCTAAAAATGGGTTGAGCACGTTGATTACGGGGATGGGCGATTTAGTGGTCTGGGCCTCTAAAAATGGGAAATTTGCATTTCAGAAATTCTCTGTTCCAGCATCTGATACCCTGGATCTGATTCTTAATCAGCGTGTGCCGAATGAGAAAAAGGTCTCTTATGATTTTATCCCGCCTCATGCGGCTAAAATTAAGGTAACCGTATCGGAAAAGGCGAGTAAAGAGAATGCGCGCCGATTTGGAGAAGAGAATGAAATCCGTAGTGCCTATATGCGCACCTTTAAAGATTCTAGTTATATTGCTGCCTTTGCCTCAAAAAATAAGTTACCTTTTGATACCCTCTCTCGATTCTTTAAACTGAGTTATGGAAACTGGGCAGATCTTTCTCATTATCTTGAGAAAAATGCTGGTCTGAAACGTCAAAACTTATTGGAGATGATTGTTCAGATCGCTGACAAGGATTTTAGTGATACTCCGGAAGCTATTCTGACGGATCATTTACTTCAAGCGAATAAGTCAACTGTTCGTCAAGCTGGTCTCTCGAAAGAGATTTATACCCGTTATATTCTTTCGCCCCGCATTGATCTGGAGATGCTAACTCCCTGGAGAAGTTTTCTTTATCAGAATTTAGGGTCATTAAAGATCACCGACGCGACACAGTTGTCAACTTGGATCCGGCAAAATATTACCATTAATACCGTTTCAAATAATCATTCTCGTACACCTCTTTCACCAAAAGGGGTCTATAATTTAAGAGTCGCTGATCCACTTTCACGCGATATATTCTTCGTGGCCGCTTGTCGGACTTTTAATATACCGGCCCGTTTAAACCCTGAAAATCGTCAGCCTGAATATTATAAAAATGGAACGTGGTTGCGTGCTGGCTTTGAAAATCTGGAAGCCATACAACCTGAAAAAGGGTTTTTAACGTTGATCAACAAAAGTAAGGATGTGACACCGCAATACGCCTTGCATTTTACCATCGCTTATCTTAAGAATGGTTTCTATCGAACTCTTGATTTTCCTGAGGGAAAAGCATTAAGTGAGTCGAAAGATCCTATTCAATTGGATATTGGTCATTATGCCTTGGTGACTGGGAATCGTCAACAGGATGGCTCTGTTTTAAGCAATATGACCTTCTTTACCATTGAGAAATCAAAGACTACAACCGTGGCAATTGAGATGCGCAAGCAATCGGGTGTGCTGAAGCCAACAGGTAAGCTTAAACTAGCCCAACTGAATTTTCAAGATTTGTCAACCAATAAGGTCTCTAGTCTAAATGCTTTAGTGGCATCAAAAAGCTCCGTGATTGTCCTTCTAAACCCAGAGCAAGAACCGTCTAAGCATATCCTTAATGACCTGGGTCCTTATGCCAGTCATCTGAATAACTGGGGAGGTGAATTTATCTTTGCAGTGGCTGAGGATAAAGTCTCTCAGGCTGGCGTTTTAAAGACTTATCTCTTGCCGAATCAAAAGTTGGTGGGTGTCGATCAAAAGGGGAATATCTTAAAAGCCCTAACCGACATTTATGGTGAAGGATTGAAAGATAAGATGCCCTTGGTTGTCTTGGCCGATCAGACAGGGAATATCTTTTTATTCTCTTCAGGTTACAAGATTGGTATTGGAGAGCAGATCCTGAAAGTTATCTCAGGTCTGCCTAAAGCTTCGGTAACTAGTGCCTCTTGTACCATTAAATAAGGTGAAGTCAAGTAATCTGAATTCGTATTCAGATTACTTCTTAGTGCTGTTGTATTCATTGAGATCTTGATCGTCGTAGATCTCCACAATTGGCTCTGAAAAGGCTTTGCTAGTCATTCGTTTGTCTAGTGTAAGGAGCAACGAAGGAAGCACTAAAATATTGAAAAACATCGCTATTAATAACGTTGTAGAGATTAGTATGCCAAGCGCTTGAGTACCACCAAAGCCAGAGATAATAAATACGCTAAATCCAAGCACCAGAACGATACTCGTATAGATCATACTAAATCCTGCCTCATGAAGTGCTTTAATCGCTGATTCCTTGATGGCACCATTCGTAACTTTGAGTTCGTGACGGTAGCGCGAGAGGTACTGAATGGCATTATCTACCGATATTCCAAGCGCAATACTAAAAACAATTATTGTTGATGGCTTGATTGGGATACCGGTGAAACCCATGATCGCAGCAGTAATCAGTAGCGGAATGATATTGGGAATCATCGATACCAAAATCATTCGAAAGGAGGAGAACAAAAAGGCCATCAAAAGCGAAATCATAAAAATCGCGATCAGCACACTCTCAAAAAGATTTCGAATGAGGAAGTTTGTCCCTCGAGCGAAAATTACGCTATTCCCAGTTACCGTTACATTGTATTTTGAAGAGCTAAATATGCTATCTATCTTGGGATGAATCATAGCCATTAAGGAGTCCATGTGATTGGTGCCTATATCAGCCATCTGAAAACTTACGCGGGTATACCTCTTCGTGCTATCTAAAAAGGAGTAGAGAAGATTACTTTGTTTTCCATTTTTTTCTTTTGGAAGGTATCCCAAAATAAACCCTTTCTCTATGGTATTTGGCATCGCATACATATTCGAGTCACCTCCGAAGTAGGCTTGTTTTGAGAACTTAAATAATTCTACGATTGAAAGAGGTTTTGAGAATTCAGGATATGCACTAACTACCTTCTGAAATTCATTGATCTTATCTAAGGTTACCCCTGTCAATACCCCATTTTTCTTTTTCGTATCAATAGAGATCTCAAAGGGCATGACCCCTCCAAAATTACTTTCGAAAAATTGAAGATCTAAATAGATTGGGTCATCGTGCTGAAAGTCATCAACAATCTTACCCGAAGTTTTCATCATACTCACACCAAGACTTCCGATTATCAGTAATACCCCCGCAATCCCATAAATAAGATTTCTACGGTGGCTTATCAGGTAGATGATTTTATCAATGATTGCTCCAAAGAAATTACTGTCTAGATGTTTGACATGTTTCTCTGTGGGTGGATCGATAAAGCTGAAGATGATCGGAAGTAACGTGATGCAAAGCACATATTCAAGCATGATGTTTAAGGCTGTAATGATCCCAAACTCACGCAGCATCTGATTGCTGATTAAGATAAACGCCGCAAAGCCAAGTGCAGTGGCGGCGTTGGTCATTAGTGAGGCAAATCCGATACGCTGAACAACTCGAATTAATGCACGTATTTTATTCCCATGACTACGGTATTCCCAATGGTATTTATTCAGAATATAGATGCAATTCTCGATCGCAATAATGACAATTAATGACGGAATAACCCCTGTTAAAATGGAAATTTTAAAGTTGAACATAACCGTTGTCCCGAGCACCCAGACGATACTTATCGCCACAATAAGGAGTGAACTTATCACCACCTTGATCGATCTGAAAAATAGATACATAATCAAGGCCGAGATGCCAATACTCATCAAGATGAAAATAAGTAGCTCCGACTTGACTTTCTTCATCATGATTGTCCGGATATACGGCATTCCCGAATAGTGCATTGGTGTATTGAAACGCTTCTCATAAGCTGTTGCAGCACTCACGATGCCAGCGACCAAGGTTATCCTTCGCTTATCGACAATTACTTTTCTGTTTAAGGAGATCGCCATTAAGGTTGCGTTGGATTGCTTATTATAAAGCATGCCTTCATAAAATTTAAGGCCTAAAAGTGTGTTCCGTAGACTATCAACCTCAGACTGTCTGGTTGGTCTGTTTTTGACTAATGGGTAATAATCAAATTGATGTTTTACTTCGTTTTTCGAGAGATTTAATCCTCGTGTTATGCTTACAACCTCTTCTACACCCTCGATTTTTCGTATCTCATTGGCAAGATCATACCAAGCATTAAACTGTTCTAGCTTGAAAATATCTGGATTTTTGATGCCAATCATTAATACATTACCATCTTCACCATAGATATCCTTGAACTTTTGGTAATCGACCATCGCACTATCGCTAGGGCTAAGAAGTGTGGTGTTCTCATAAGACAATTTCACACTTTGCGCCTCGTAGCCCATATAGGCTGTAAATAAAGCAAGGATAACAATGACTGTTATCCTGTTGCGGAGTAAAAGCTTAGATATTTTCGTAAACATTGTGCTAGCTAGTTCGGGCTAATTATGATTATTTACTGGTCGAATAATGATTAGGTTAGCGATGCCAAAAGTAGTACAATAATAAATTAATGCAAAAGAGTTGATTTAATCTTTATAAAACTGATCCATAGTCGGAATTGTGCTTCACTTTTTTATTTAATGATAAAGGGTCATGAACGAATTTCTCAATGAATGACCCTTTATCTTTAATGTGAAGTAATCAGATTTCGATCTCTTAAAGCCTGCAGACTAGTTTCATATTTACCTCCAGCACCCCACATGTAATAGGAGAAATACATGGTGCTTTTTTGATAAATCGGTACCCATGGCTGAAATTCCGTGTAGTAATGATGTGCATCCGGATTTGAGGGGTGATTCATCCACATATGAAGGAACAGTGGCTCACTAACTGGATAGGCGCCCACAAATGAGATATCTTCCTTGGTGTCGTAACCAGCATTCCAACCCTCTTTGAGAAAGAAAAGTCTTCCATAATATCTTTCCATCATCATCCGATATTCATGCACCCCATCTTTCTCTGGTACCATAAACACATCTTCTGGGCCATGAGTGGCTCCAAGCTCTAAAATGGGCTGTGGACCAATCACATTCGCTTCCGGATTTTTAAATGTTAAAGCAAATTGAATTTCTAAGAGCGGCGAATTTCCATATAGGGTAAAAATCTTCTCTAGCTTATTGCCGTAGTAATCAGCCGTCATCTTTAATTGAACGTAATCACCCTCTTTTTTAATCACCTCAACATCATAAATTTTATGAGTCTCCATGCTACCCTGGCCTAAGAAATCTTCAAAACCACCATATGGATAATAGCCTCTTTTGCGAAATGCACGTCTGTCATCAAGCGATTTGTCTGGCCAGAGTTTAAATAAGATGTTGTCATGTCTCGACTTTACGATATATTCAATAACTCGAGCACCAGTTGATAGTAAGGTGATTTGAACGCTATCGTTCTCTAACCGGTATTCCATAATTCCATCGCTATTTAAATCCATGGTGTAGAGGTAAGGCGCTCCTTCCGCTTTACCAACACCTAACTGACTTAAATTGCTTAAGCCCAACGCTGAGACTTTTACCGAGTATTTTCCTGCTGAAATAGGTAAGTTAAAAGACATATTCTTAAAGGTGCTAGTCGCAGTACTACACATTTGTGAGGTCGTATAAACAACCTTCTTCGGATTTGCCTGATCTAATACTTCAACCTTTACTGGGAAAGACGATTTGCTGGTGTAATTATGGATCGTTACTGGATAAGTAACTTTTGACGAATGAGCATAAAGCAGTTGCTGCACCGAGATAGCACGTGGTAAGTCGAGCATCGTTAAGGTGCTCTTTTTTAATGTTCCAGCTTTTAAATGAATAGCTATCGGATTGGTCTTGCCCATTGCAATGGGCTGCGGATTAAGCGCTAATGAGATCGTCTTAGAGCTGTTTGCTCCAATCTTTATTGCAGTTGTTACTGACCCTGAAATCTTCAGCTCGGGCGGAAGTACCACCTCCACAGTTCCAGAGATCGCATGGTTGTAAGTATTATTTACCACGATGTTGAGATGATAATCTTTTGTGGTCGCTTCTAGGTTCACTCTACTGCCAAAATATTCTTCTAATGAAATTCGGTCTAAAAGCAATAATTCAAGCGCATTGCGATAAAGTGCTGGTCCCATCATCTTACCATTGACTAGCACCCCAACTTCACGCCGATCCATAATCGCTTTCCACATCGATTCTTTCGAAATGGATTCTCCCTTTTTCAAAAATAAAACCATAGAGGGAATTGCATCACTGTCTAAGGTTCCAGTGGTGGTAACAAAAGGGACATTTTCTGAATCGATCTGCTCTTTATTTCCTTCGCCAGCGATATAACCATCATATTTAAACGGATCAGCTTCTACGTCATAGGGTGCTCTAAAAGCATAACCCTGTTTCTCCTTGGCAAACTTGATACCTGCATCTTTTGCAAACATGCTCTGAATCTGAAGTCCATCATAATCCTTACAACCAAAGACTTGATTCCCAAAACCAACATCAGCAACCACCGGTAGTTTAACTTTGGCCAACCAATCGACTAACTCTTTCTGGGTCAGAAAATCCATATAGCCACTTAAGGTGAACCAGGTATTTCCTTCATTCATCCCTTTGCCAATAATCTCCAATGGATGACCGGCCGTGCAAGTCACACTTTTTAATAAGGACTCGGCGCCAAACCATCCGCGGTGCATGTCGTATTGATTAAGAATAGTTTTGGTATCTTCAATTTTAGCAGCTAGCTGATCTCTGAAAGCTTTGTTTTTTGACAAAACAACAAATAATTTCTTGGTGCCACTTTCTAGGTAGACCGCTCTAACTTCAACGAAATCCTTAGCTCCATACTGATGACTTTTAAGTTTCTCTCTCCATCCGTTATCCGTTGGTATTTTTGAGGCTAACTTTTTTCCAGTTTCCGAGTCTGGATCAGCATAGACAAGCACATTGTTTAGTTTAATAGCCTCTTCAAGTTTGCTTAAAATAGGTTGGTCAAGAATGGTATATGGACTCTTAAACAGGTTGAAGAGAAACCCTTCTTGTAAGGCTAATCCAGGTATCTGTAGATCATCGGCTATATCGACCTTGCTTTGCGCAATGGTATAGTCAATATTTGGGGTTGCTATCTTAATGAGGTTGCCATAGCGTGAATAGGTTCGGTAAATATCGTGCCAGTAATTGGTATAACCATTGTATTGGAATTGGTTGGTTACAATGTTTTTATCGAGACTTGCACCATCGCTGTGCTTGTAATCAGTAATCGCTTGGCTAAACGCCAAAGTTACCTGCAAGATAAATATGATGAAGGAAAGCGAAAGATATTTTTTGAAACTGTTTTTCATAATAAGTTGTATTTGCAAGCTATAAATACCAAAGTTTAGTGTCAATTAATTTTGAAAAAGTTCGTTAATGAGTCGTAATAAGATTTCTATCTCTTAACTCTTTAACGCCCTTTTCCCATCTGCCGCCAGCTCCCCATAAGTAATAGGTGAAATAAGAGGTTGTTTTCTGTACAATTGGCACCCATGGTTGGTATTCGTTGAAATCGTAATGAGCATCGCCATTCATAGCTAAATTTTGAAACATATGAAGGAATAAGGGCCTGGTGACAGGAAAGGCTCCAACAAATGAGATGTCTTGCTGCGTGTCATAACCTGAATCCCAGCCTTCCTTCGGAAATATAACCTTTCCAAAATACATTTCAGGTTTCATGCGATACTCGGTTAGACCATTCTTTTCCGGAACGGTGAAAACATCTTCTGTACCATGCTTTTTACCAAGCACTAAGATCGGCACCGGTGCAATAACATTGGCTTCTGGATTAATAAATGTCATGGCATATCGGACCTCCAAAAGGGGAGAGTTGCCATATAGCGTAAAGGTCTTCTCGAGCTTATTGCCAAAATAGTCAGCTGTCATGCGAACACTCAACTCATGGCCCTCTTTTTTCAACACCTCAGCCGTATATACTTTATGACCTTCCATACTTCCTTGTCCAAGGAAATCTTCAAATCCACCAACTGGATAATAGCCTCTTTTGCGGAATTCTCTTTTCACATCAGCTGGTTTTTCTGGCCAAAGCTTAAAGAGCACATTGTCGTTTCGCGACTTCACAAAATATTCAATCACCCGTGCTCCAGTTGTTAGCAAGGTTATCTTCACGCTATCGTTTTCCATCACAAATTCGTCAACACCGTCTTTATCTATATCGACAACAGTAAGTTTTGGTTCACCTTCAGCTTTGCCTACACCTAGCTGACTTAAATTTTCTGTATTTAAAGCTGTGACTTTAACATTGTAATTTCCTGCCGGAACCTCCAGGTCAAAGAGCAGATCTTTAAAGGTACCTTTTTCGGTGGTACACTCTTTGGAGGCAGTGTAGATAACTTTATTGGCTTTCGCTGGATCTAAAACCTCTACTTTAACGGGAAAGGTTGATTTCGTGGTGTAGTTATGAATAGATATTGGATAGGCGACTTTGGGTGTTTGACCATATAACAATTGATGAGCCGAAATCGCAGGAGGTAAGTCCAGCATAGAGAGGCTACTCTTTTGGTGATTGCCCCATTTGTAATGTATTGCAATCGGATTTGTTAGACCCATTGCGGAAGCTAATGGTTGAAGTTCGAATTGCAATGTCTGAGCGCCATTGGCTGGCAAATTAACGGCGGTGCTTAAACTTGATTTAAGTTTAAGTTCTGGAGGTAGAACGAGTTCAAGGTTTCCATTTACGGCATGTGTATAGCTATTGCTTATCGAAATTGTCAGCACATCACCTTTTGTGGTCGGTTCAATGTTTATGTGGTCTCCGAAATACTCCTCCAAAAACACACGATCTAATACTAAAAACTCTAGTGCATTCCGATACAATGCAGGTCCCATCATCTTGCCGTTTGCAGCAATGCCAACTTCTCGACGTGACATGATCGATTCCCACATCTTATCATTATTCCATACTTCCCCTTTTTTATTGAAAAGAACCATACATGCAACGGCATCTTCTTCTAAATACCCAGTTGAGAGATAAAATGGGACATTGTCATTGTCGATTTGTTCTTTATTCCCATCCACAGCAACATAGCCATCATAATGGAACTGATCAGCCTCTGGATCATAAGGTGCACGAAAAGTATACCCCTTTTTCTTGTGGGCGAAATTCATCCAAGAATCAAGTGTGTACATATTCTGAGGAGCCATGCCATCCCAGTCTTTGCAGCCAAAAATTGCCTGATTGCCAATGTTTTTAACATAACCAATAGGTGATCCAAAATCAGTGACAATTGGAAGGTTCACCTTTGCTAACCAATTTTCAATCTCTGTTTTAGCTAGAAAATCCATATAACCACTGAAGGTGAACCAGCTATTTCCTTCGTTCATCCCTTTTCCAATAACTTCCAAGGGATGCCCAGCCGCGATGGTCACACTTTTCAGCATCGTGCCTGCTCCAAACCATCCACGCTTTAGATCGTAACCTTCTATAACACGCTTGGTATCATTGATCAGTTGAACTAACTTATCTCGCAAAGCCGAACTTTTTGAAGAGATAACAAACAGTGTTTTCTCATCTTTTTCAAGATAAAAGGCCTTGATCTCTGTTAAGTCTACTGCATTATATTGATGACTTTTAAGTTTGTCTTTCCAACCATCGGTTTTTGGAAGCGTACTCATAAGTTTTTTACCCGTTTCACTCTCTGGGTCTACTAAAGCGAGCATGTCTCCTAGATTTGAAGCACTTGAAATATCTTTTTCAGATGGTTGGTCTAGCATGACCAATCGCTTCCCAATTAGCTTACTGAAAAAGCCCTCCTGCATGGTTAACCCCGACAGATCAAGATCTTCAGCAAGCTCAACTTTTCGTTGCGCAATGGTATAGTCGATGCGAGAGGCTGACATCTTGAAAAGACTGCCATAGGTTGTATTTTCATGATAGATATCTTGCCAATAATTGGTGTATCCATTAAACTGAAAATTCGTGCTGACCTTATTGTCTGAAATATTTTGTGCACCCGCCACCTTAAAATCATCCAGACTCTGTGCATAGGTTACACCACCGAAAATGGTAAAAAAGATAGCGAATAGAAAACGAAGCTTATTGAACTTGAAGGCCATAGCTGTAGTTTGTCATTTAGTGAATGATGAGATTATTGGTTGTGATAGAGCAGATCAGGTTATGGGGTAAATATATGCATAGTAATTTTACTAGGAAAGAAATCACTTGTTTTATTTTATTTGACCCATTCTTAATTGTCTCTGTTTGGTGGTAATTTTAAATTGAAGAATTATCTGCTAAATGTCTATTTTAGGGGCTTGAAAATGGCCGTTTTGCACGCCAGATAGTGTTAATAAGCTTTAAGCAAAATCAAACCAACTAAAATATTCTTCCAAGTATGAAATTAGTATTCGCAAATTTCCTCTTTGCTCTTCTCTTTTTTGCATCGTGTCAGTCGATTGATATTACCAAGTATGTCGATCCTAATATCGGTACTCTGGCCACTTTGTTAGCGGTTAAAAATCCTACCGTTCATCGTCCGCATAGCATGATTCGCGTCTATCCTGTAACTAAACCTGGGTTCACAGATCGCTATTTAAGTGATAAAATATATGGTTTTGCATTGAATATGCCGGCATATCGTGTTGGGCATGTGACCGAAATTATGCCTACCTCTGGAATACTTAACGTGAATCAACATGAGTCTGCATCTTCCTATGACCATGATCAAGAACAAGTGCACCCTTGGTATCATAAAGTTATATTGGAGGATTCAAACATTGAAGCCGATTGGACAACCACCGAGCGTGCTGTTGTATATCGGTTTAGTTTCAAAGGTCAGGATGCAAAGCAAATCATTTTCCGGGGAGATCATAAAGCCTTTTTTACGGTTACGGGAAATTCTATCGTTCAAGGGTGGGAAGATTCTTTTCAGACGAAACAATATTTCTATGCCGAGCTAAGTACTCCTTTTAACCGTTCAGGATCTTTTGAAAAAAATGTCGTGAGTGATAAGAGCGAGATTTCTGGAAATAGCGTAGGCGTTTATGTTGGTTTTGAAAAGCTCGACAAGCCGATTGAAGTTCGTGTTGGAATATCTCTGATTAGTCAGGAGCAAGCTATGAAAAATCTGCATGCCGAAATGCAGGGTAAGAATTTTGACGATATCCAAGGTGAGAGTCATCGTATCTGGGCAAAAGAATTGGGTAAAGTACAAGTCGAAGGGGGTACAGAACGACAGAAGCGGATTTTTTATACTTCCCTGTATCGTTGTAATGAAAGAATGGTAGATATCACTGAAGACGGTCAATATTATAGCGGATACGATAAGCAAATTCATCAAAGTGACGGACACCCTTTCTTTGTCGATGATTGGCTTTGGGATACCTATCGTGGCTTACACCCTTTGATGCTAATTTTAAATCCAGCTCAGCAAGGTGAGATGGTACAGTCCTATGTGAAGATGTATGAGCAGAGTGGCTGGATGCCTAGCTTTCCTCAGTTCTATGGTGATTTCTCAGCTATGATCGGATTTCATTCAGCTGCCTTAGTCTGGGATTCCTATCAAAAGGGAGTTAAGAATTTTGATGTGCAAAAAGCGTATGAAGGACTTCGTAAAAATGCCATGGAAGCAACTATGTTACCTTGGCGCTCTGGTCCGATGTGCTCCTTGGATAGTTTTTATCAGAAAAATGGATGGTATCCAGCTCTGCCTCAAGATAGCGCAGAGACCGTTTCACTGGTTGATGGGTTTGAAAAACGTCAGGCTGTGGCGCTTACACTTGAACATAGCTACGACGACTGGTGCTTGGCTCAGTTAGCTAATGCACTTGGAAAAAGGGATGATTACACGTACTTTTTAAAAAGATCAAAGAATTACCGCAATGTGTTTAATCCAGCGACAGGATTTATGGCTCCTAAAATGGCCAATGGAAAATGGGTTGAGCCTTTCGATCCGCAGCTTTCAGGAGGAATAGGTAGTCGAGCCTATTATGCAGAGAATAACGCCTGGACTTGGAATTTTAGCGTAACTCAAGATATTCCAGATCTAATAAATCTATTGGGTGGTAATGAGAAATTTGTCAAACGAGTGGATGCCTTGTTCAATGAACCAACACATATCTCCAAATGGCAGTTTATGGGACAGTTTCCCGATGCCACTGGTCTGAATGGGATGTTCGTGACTGGCAATGAACCATCATTTCATATTCCATACTTGTATAATTATGCTGGTCAGCCCTGGAAAACCCAACGTCGTATTCGTGAAATTATGGACCTCTGGTTCGACGACCGACCATTAGGTATCCCTGGTGACGAAGATGGTGGTGGATTATGCTCTTGGTATGTGTTCTCTGCTATGGGATTCTTTCCTGTTACCCCAGGAAGTGGTATATATGCCTTGGGAAGTCCATTCTTTAGTAGTGTAAAGATTCAACTTCCCGAAGGTAAGACTTTTCAAGTACTCGCCGAAGGATGCTCCCAGAAAGCCAAGTATATTCAGTCGGCTAAGCTCAACGGAAAGGTACTGGAATCGGCATTTATTCGCCACCAAGATATTATGAATGGTGGAAAACTTCATCTGGTAATGGGGACTAAGCCAAATAAATCATGGGGTCTAAAACCTTTGTAAGTTATGCAATTTAGGCCTTTGGCAGCTTCTAAAAGCAAAAATATGTAATAAGTATAGGTGCATGCATGGGATCTAGTAACTATTGCTAAATTTGGTGACTAATTTCGGCCTAACCGAAAGCTAAAATCAATCTAATTGCAGCTTATAAAATCATTTTATAATCGCTAATTGTGACTTAGAATGGTTGATTTGCCATCTTTGAAATTGCAGAATTAGATGCATGCGATCCTCTGTATTTATAAATACTTAGGGAATTTTGGTGTATTACCGATTGCTAAACTAGACTAACAATGAAAACTACGATCAATCTATTTTTGATGGCTGTCTTGGGCTTTTGCTTATCATCTGGCACCTGCCATGCTAAAAAAATGACCACGAAAGTTCCTATGGCAAAAGATACCATTCATGTTGTTGGTCATGCCCACATGGATATGAATTGGCTTTGGACGTGGTCTGAGACCATGAAAACAGCGAATGATAATCTTCGTCAAACAGTAGCTTTTATGGATGAATATCCCGACTTTACCATGATCCAAAGTCAGGCTTCGGTGTATACTTTCGTTGAAAAAGTTGATCCACCTCTTTTTGAACTGGTGAAGAAATATGTCAAACAAGGCAGACTTGAACTTGGTGGTGGTATGTGGACTGAAGGGGATATGAACCTCTCGTCAGGCGAAGCCATCACCAGAACATTCCTTCTTGCCCAGCGCTTTTTTCAAAGTCGATTTGGTAAGATGGCGCACGTGGGTTGGCTTCCCGATAATTTTGGACATATCTCTCAGATGCCACAGATCTTAAAACTCGCCGGCTGCGACTACTTTTATTTTCATCGCACAAAACCATTTAAAGGTTCCTTCTATTGGATGGGTAGCGACTCATCTAAGGTTATTTGTTATGCCAACGACACCTACAATGGAGAAATTAATCTTAATCTTAAAGATGAGCTGAAGAAGATCACGCCTGATAAGCATCGAATGCTTCAGATTACCGGTATTGGCGATCATGGCGGTGGTCCAACTCGCGAAAATATTGAGATGGTTCATAAGCTAGATAAGATGCCCGATTACCCTGCCGTAAAATTTAGCACCGCCGGTAGCTTCTTCAACAAAATTTCACGCGAGATGGCAGGAAGACCGACTCATTTTGGGGAGATGCAGTTTATCTTCGAGGGTTGCTATACCAATGTCTCCGACAATAAGGAGGGAAATCGGAACTGCGAAAATATGCTTTATAGTAGTGAGTTTTTTAATTCCTTAAGATGGATCAATGGCGAACAATATCCAGCAACTGAACTGCGCGATTGCTGGACGAATGTGGCCTTTAACCAATTTCATGATATTCTTCCTGGATCAGCTATTAACGAATCAAACAAAGAGACGTATGGTCGTTATGCCGATGTTTTGCGTAAATCAACTGATTTAAGGGATAACGCTTTTCGCCACATGGCCGATGAGGTTAAATTCAAAAAAGATCTAGGTCAGCCAGTAGTTGCTTACAATCAGCATCCTTCAAAACGTAAAACTATTGTGGAGGCAAGCGTTTATAGTCATACCGAACCTTTTACAATTAAAGCGAATAACTGGGGCGATTTTTATGGTTCGAAGAAAATTAAGCCAATCGATAAAGGTCAAGGTAATGTTGCGACTGTCTTGGTTCGCGATGGTTCGGGTAAGAGCTATCCAGCACAGATCGTTTGGTCTAAGGTTACCCCTCCAGGATTTACCACGAAGGTTCAATTTGTTGTAGATGATCTTCCTGCTGGTGGCTATAAAACATTTTATGTCGATGTAACTAAGCCTGGCGAATTTAATGAGCCAATTTCATATAACGATCAAACCTTTGAAACCGATTTCTTTAAGATTAAGGTCGATCTAAAAACCGGTGGCATCGTAAGTCTAATCGATAAACGTACGAATGTTGAATGTGTCAAGTCAGGCGGTCGTTTAAATACCTTGAGGATGTTCTTGGAAGATCGTAAAGGAGGGATGAAATCATGGGTGCTGAATAAAAATATGAAGATTGAAGATGTCACCGATGTGAAGAGTGTAAAAATCGTTGAGAACGGTCCGGTTAGAGCTTGCATCGAAACCGTTAAAGGTTGGGGTAAGTCAAAATTTATTGAGCGTGCCTATATCTATCGTGCCTATCCTCGTATTACCTACGATATGGAAGTTCATTGGCTTGAGACAGGTAGCGACTCGACCGATTCGCCTATGTTGCGCGCCGTCTTTCCTTTAGCCATCCAGAAATCTAAATTTTTCTGTCAGGTTCCTTTCGACATCGTGGAAAGACCTGCCGATGGAATGCTTCATGGTCTGCCAGTACCTGAGGCTCTAAAACATCGTAATGATTATGGAGTTATCTCTGAACCCAATGATGGACAGGAAGTGCCGGCTCAGAAATGGGTCGATGTGAACGATGGACAAACAGGAATAGCTTTACTCAATAAAACGAAATATGGTCATTCATTCGAAAAAGGGGAGTTGCGAATCTCGCTGTTGCGATCAGCTGGTGATCCAGATATCTATCCTAACCTTGGTAAGTTTAACATTAGTTACGCTATTTATCCTCATGGAGCCGACTGGCAAAGTGAGGTGTGGGCTGAAGGTGATGATTTTAATGTTCCAGTTTATGCCGCTGAACCTCCTTCGTTAGCTCTTGTTAAGGAACATGCCACGCGCCCAGAAGAGGCTTCATTCTTCTCCTTGCTGCCATCTAATGTGGCGATGACCGGAGTGAAACAAGCCGAAGATGGCAATGAACTTATTGTTCGATTGGTGGAGATTGCTGGCAAAGAATCTTCGTCTGAACTTACCCTGCCTGCGGATGTAAAAGCTGCCAGAGTTTTAAATATCCTTGAGCTTCCACTTGAGAATGCTCAAAATCCCACTTTTAAAGATAAGACAGTTCTCATAAAAATTAAGCCACATCAAATAATCACGTTAGGTATAAAATTTTAATCGTTATGACAGTAAAGAATATGAACAAAAGAGAGATGCTTCGGCATGTGGGTGATTTCAGTCAAATATTTGGTATTAAAGAATATACACTCGTAGACGGTAAGTCGAAAGGGGTGAGAGCTTATGACGTTAAGAATGGCTCGGGCCTTGAGTTTACAATTCTTGCTGACCGATGTCTTGATATTGCTGGACTTTCATTTAAAGGTGTTAACTGCAGTTATATCACCAAGACAGGGGTTGTCGCTCCTGAATATTACGACGAGCAGGGGATTGGATTTCTTCGAAGTTACCTAGCTGGCTTTTTAACCACATGTGGTATGCGAAACGTGGGGTCTCCATGTGACCAAGATGGAGAATCGTTTCCGCTCCATGGCAGAATGGCGAATACACCGGGTGAACAAGTAAATGCATCGACTGAATGGATCAACGAGGTGCCTGAATTAACGATCAGCGGTAAGATGCGCGAAGCTCGTCTGTTTGGCGAGAATCTAATCTTAAGTCGTAAGATCACCGTTCGATATGGCGAGAACAAAATTTTGCTTCAAAACTCGATTGAAAACATGGGATTTAAACGTGAACAGCTTCACCTACTATTCCATTTTAACATGGGTTATCCATTGTTAGATGCAGATGCTATCTTAGTGACACCAACCAAAAAACTAGATCCTCGTGATCAAGAGGCACAAAATGGTGCTAGTGCTGTGGGTTTATGTCAGCCTCCAACAGCCGATTATGCAGAACAAGTTTTTTACCACGATCTAAATACCGATAATGCTGGAAATACATCTGTGGCTTTAATCAATAAAAATCTTCAACTCGGAGTTGCCCTTCACTATAGCAAAAATCAACTGTTTAATTTTACCCAATGGAAACAAATGGGTGAAGGTGATTATGTGATGGGTATGGAACCTTGCAACTGCTATGTTGGCGGTCGAATAGATCCGCGTAATGCCAATGTGGTCGAATATCTAGAACCAGGTGCCGTGAAGAATTTTGATCTCACCATCGAGATTTTAAATGGTTTGGATGAGATTAATGCGATGATTAAAAAGATTAATAATCTATAGTCTGATAGAAAATAGACCCGTTCTTAGATCGATAATAATCTTGTAGAATTATTGCTGCTTTGTTTGCGCCGAAGGTGCTAAATAATTGCAACCTCCAATATAATTGTGGATACTTAGAATGGTGCTTAGAATAAAGAAGACAAATCAGCCCTGAAAGGGTTGAATATTTATTTCGATGCCTAAATTCAACCCCTTCGGGGCTGCTGTTTATGTGTTGCGCTTAACCCCCGGCTCTGCCGAGGGTTAAGAATCTTAAACCACTTTGTGGCTTAAGTATTGCGCTTAACCCGGCTCTGCATAGGAGTTAAGTATCTTAAACCACTTTGTGGCTTAAGTATTGCGTTTAACCCGGCTCTGCATAGGAGTTAAGTATCTTAAACCACTTTGTGGCTTAAGTATTGCGTTTAACCCGGCTCTGCCGAGGGTTAAGAATCTTAAACCACTTTGTGGCTTAAGTATTGCGTTTAACCTGGCTGGCTCTGCATAGGGGTTAAGTATCTTAAACCACTTTGTGGCTTAAGTATTGCGCTTAACCTGGCTCCGCATAGGGTCAATAATCTTAAGCCACTTTGTGGCTAAAGAAAGGGCAATTTATAGAAAAATGCTTGTAATAAGTGGTTTTTTGATAGTTCTAGATGATAAAAATGTAATTCACTAAGGTGGATTTTTAGTTCTTTAAATTTTAAAAATATACCAAATGAAACGTAGCGAAATAAATCAAATCCTATTAAAAGCGAAGGCTTTTATGGCAGAGAAGCAATTTATCCTGCCACCATGGGCCTACTGGAGTCTCGACGATTGGAAAAATAATAAGCTGGATACTCACGAAATCATTGATAACATGCTGGGTTGGGATATCACCGACTTTGGTTCTGGTGATTTTTATCAACGTGGATTATTCCTATTTACCATTCGGAATGGTAAGTTAAATAAAGATCGTAAGCCCTATGCCGAGAAGATTATGATCGTTGAGGAGAACCAAGAGACCCCAATGCATTTTCATTGGGCTAAGATGGAAGATATCATTAACCGCGGTGGGGGAAACCTAGTCATCGATCTTTACCAGTCTGATAAGGATGAGAATTACTCAAATGACTCATTACGTGTTAAGACCGATGGTGTCGCTCGTACCGTTGAGGCTGGAGGATCGGTAATTCTTAAACCAGGTGAGAGCATCTGTTTAGAACAAGGTGTTTATCACCGATTTTATGGGGAGCCAGGGAGAGGTAAAGTGCTTGTAGGTGAAGTGAGCAGCGTGAATGACGATGCCTCAGACAACCGTTTCTATGAGCCTATTGGGCGTTTCCCAATTATTGAAGAGGATGAACTTCCAATCCATCTTCTAGCATCTGATTATGCTAATTTCTTGTAAGGATGAGTAAAAAAATTATGGTTGCTGGCACAGGCTGTGCGCTAGCTGACTACCTCTACACTGACATCCGTTTTAACGAAACTGCCTTCCAAAAATATCGCTCTGTCAAATCAGGTGATGGGGGATTGGCACCCGGAAGACTTGTCTTTACTGAAGAGTTAGAGGCGTTTTCGGGAGAGTCGTATGCCGATATTCATAAGGAAATTACAGGAGGTAAAACTCCTACAGCTATTAATGTTGGTGGACCAGGTCTGGTATCGTTAATAAATACTGCTCAACTTCTTTCATCTGAAAATATTGAGGTTCACTTTTATGGCGGAACTGGCTCGGATGATACCGCTGAATGGATCCATCAATTGGTTAAGAAAACACCGCTTGATACAACTCATTATCGCCGTATTTCACAGCGCCGAACCCCATTTACTGATGTGTTATCCGATCAGACGTACGATAATAACCAGGGCGAACGTACCTTTATCAATAATATCGGTGCTGCTTGGGATTATACCCCTGATCTATTAGGTTCCGATTTTTTCAAGGCTGATATCGTCTGCTTCGGAGGGACTGCCTTAGTACCACAGATTCATGATAGTCTCACTGACTTGCTTCATAAAGCCAAGGATAATGGATGTGTTACGGTCGTAAATACCGTATTTGACTTCCGCAATGAGAAAAAAAATCCAGATCAACCATGGCCATTAGTTGTTAAGTCCAATCAACATAATTTGATAGATTTGTTAATTATGGATTGCGAAGAGTCTTTGAAAATTAGTGGTCAGAAATCCATTGATAGCGCGGCTGAATATTTTATAAACCTTGGGATCTCAACGTTGATCATTACCAATGGAGCGCAAGACCTTTGTGCCTATTCGAATGGTGACTTGTTTGAAAAGAGTGCGCTTGTGAAATTGCCTGTTTCGAAAAAGGTCAATGAAGATTTTATATCCAATCCAGCTCTAAAAGGGGATACGACCGGGTGTGGTGATAATTTTGTGGGTGGTGTGATTGCCTCTTTAGCTTTTCAATTAAGTAATCATGCAAAAGGAACTTTAAATTTTATAGATGCCTTGGCTTGGGGAATAGCTTCTGGCGGATATACGTGTTATTACCTTGGCGGGACTTATATTGAGAAAGTTCAAGGCGAGAAAAGGGCTATCATCGAAGAGTTTAAGAATAATTACCTTCAGCAAATAGAATCTTAATGAGTCAAATAAACCTCAATAAACTTGTTCTCTTTGGCGCTGGCAAGATAGGTCGTTCCTTTATTGGACAGCTATTTAGTCAGGGTGGCTATGAGGTCGTTTTTGTCGATGTTTTTAAACCTGTTATCGACGAGTTGAATCATCGAAGGGGTTACACCGTGGTGGTTAAAGATTCCGTCGAATCAGTTATTGAGGTTCGCAATGTTCGCGGCGTTTTAGCTAGTGATCAAGAATTGGTCATTCAAGAAATAGCTACTGCTCGTATTGTGGCCGTATCGGTTGGTCTGCATGGCTTAAAGGCCTTGATGCCACTTTTGGCCAAAGGATTGCAGCGCCGTTTTGAATCACCGAATGCTACTGCTTTAGATATTATCATTGCGGAGAACTTGCGTAATGCTGCAGAATTTATGCGTGATGAACTGCGACTTTATCTCCCATCTGATTTTCCCCTTGAGGATAGAGTCGGCTTAATCGAGACAAGCATTGGTAAGATGGTTCCGCTGATGTCGAAAAAAGATATGGATGCTGATATTTTGCAGGTTTTTGCTGAACCATATAATACCTTGATTCTCGATAAAAAAGCGTTTAAAAATGCCATCCCTTCAATCAATGGTCTAGCACCAAAGGAGAATATGAAAGCATGGGTTGACCGCAAACTTTTCATTCATAATCTGGGCCATGCAGCAGCAGCTTACTGGGGTTATTTGGCCTATCCAAAGGCAACCTATTTAGTTGAAGTGTTAGAAGATGTTATAATTCGAGAGAAAGTTCGTGCTACGATGCTTCAAGCTGCGGATGTCCTGCTTGCAAAATATCCAGATGAGTTTACCCTTGAGGCGCTCACTTTCCATATTGATGATTTAATCAGTCGATTTCAAAACAAAGCCCTTGGCGATACAATTTTCAGAGTTGGTTGTGACCTACAACGAAAATTAAGTGCCGAAGATCGTGTTGCTGGAGCCATTTATCTTGCACGTGATCTTCGATTACCATATGATTTAATCTTAAAAACCTTGGTTGCAGGGTGTCGCTTTCGTGCTACCGATGAATCAGGAAATCGGTTACCTTCAGATCTTGATTTTGATGCTATTTATCAGCGTGGAATTCAAGAGGTGCTGGTTACAGTCTGTGGCTTTGATCCCAATAGCGATAAAGATATCATAGATGCTGCTATTCAAATTGATCAAAAACTTTAAATCCTATATTTTTTACCCTAACCTTAACAATCAAATTTAATGAACAGACTACGAATTACCTTAACTTTATTAGCTTTTATTACGCTGCTTAGTGCCTTCGGAAAATCATCTGACCAGAATCAAGATCGGATGAAATGGTGGAAAGAGGCTCGCTTTGGAATGTTTATTCACTGGGATATGTCGAGTGTAGCTGGTACCGAAATTAGCTGGTCTCGAAAAGGACCGAAACCTCTTGATGGTCCATGGGGAAGTCCTGCTGGTACTGGCGGTGATCCAGTCTACGACAACCTTTATAAAAGCTTTAATCCTTCCCAGTTTAATGCGAAACAATGGGTCGATTTGGCCAAGAAAACGGGGATGAAATATCTAGTGTTTACAGCTAAACATCACGGTGGCTTTAGTATGTGGGATTCAAAATATTCTGATTACTCCATTATGAATACCCCATTTAAACGCGACGTAATTAAAGAATTAGCTGATGCTTGTCATCAGGCAGGAATCCATTTCGGGATCTATTATTCACCTCGTGATTGGCATCATCCTGATTATGGCATTGGTGACAATGCTAAATATGAGACTTATATGACTGGTCAGCTGACCGAGTTATTGTCTAATTATGGCAAAGTTGATGTGGTATGGTTTGATAGTTTTGGGACTGGCAAATCGATTGAATATTGGCATGCGGATAAGGTGCTTGAATTGGTGCGAAAACTTCAACCTCAAACAATAATCAATAATCGCTGCTCGTTTTTTTCAGAAATGGTACCTTCCTTGCAAGCTGATTTCGATACTCCTGAACAACGTATCGGTGCCTATCAGATCAATCGTGCATGGGAGTCGTGCATGTGCATCGTAAATGCCCCAGGTGGTGGATGGTCGTATCGGAAAGATGGCACAGTGAAGAAATTTGAGAAGTGTATTGAAAATCTAGTCGATTGCGCTACTGGTAATGGGAACTTGCTGCTCGATGTTGGTCCCGACTCGTTCGGTAATATTCCAGAAGATCAAACTGGTAGATTGGTTGAGATTGGTGCCTGGATGAAAAAATATGGACATACAATCTATGGCACCCAAGGTGGTCCAATTCGCAATGGGAAATGGGGTGGTGCAACCTTTATAGGGAAGAAAGTATACCTTCATTTATTTGCCAATGCACCTGATGAATTAGAGATTCCTTCAGCTTTAAATCAAAACTTGAAGCGTGTAAAGAATCTAAGCGGAGGGAATGTTCAGGTTGTCCAAGTTGATGGTCGATTGAAAATCTCAAGCACAACGAAAGATCGTAATTCTCCGGATACAATTGTAGAATTAACCTTTGATAAGCCTGTAACTCGGGTCGACAACTAATTTTATTTCATTACCATGAGACAATTTAACTTGATCTTTGTCCTCTTATTTTCATTAGAACTTAGTGGTCTAGAGCTAAGGGCCGATGTGTCTAAAAATGCTTTCCCTGCTCTGCTAAGTTGTACTGCTCAACCATATTACAAATTGCGCAGCGATGGTAAACCTGGTCGAGAGGTGATTCTCGATTTTAATGGTCAAAAAGTCTCAGGTAAGATAAGCGTTGAAGTTAGGGTCAATGGTAAAATAGAAAAAAATGAACTTTTGCTATCCGAGAATGGGGAAATGAACTGCAAGATTTTATTGCCAGATCAAGTAGGGGTAAAAAAAGAATCGCAGGCTACTATTCTAATCCGTCAAGATAAGAAGCAGCTTAAAAGCTCTTTTAAAATTTCGCCTATGCGTCAGTGGTCGGTCTATATATATCCTCATTCTCATGTCGATATTGGCTATACGAACACTCAAGCCAATGTAGAAACTCTTCATAAGCGCAATATTGATGAGGGGATTAAACTTGCTGAGGCTACGAAGAACTATCCAGAAGGATCAAAATATCGCTGGAATCCTGAAATTACCTGGCCTTTGGAGAGATATTGGCAGAGTGCCAGTATTGAACAAAAAGAGCGCATCGTAAAAGCTATCAAGGATGGTTCCTTGTGTATTGATGCGAGTTATTTGAATCTAAATACGAGCAGTAGTTCTGGAGAGGAGCTTTTCCAGGTTTTACGCTTTAGTCGAGAGATGGAGAAACTTTCAGGTGTTCCCATGCGGGCCTATCAGCAGATGGATATTCCTGGAATGTCATGGGGCTTAGTTCCTGTGTTGGCTCAGCAAGGTGGGCGTTATATAATGACATGGCCTAACGGCTGTCGTGCTGGTAATGCCCATGTGTTGGATGAGAAACCTTTCTGGTGGATCGGTCCGGATGGAAAATCAAAGGTTCTATATTTCCAGCCAGGAAGCTACTCCAATAGTGGCAGTATGACTAAAGGTGGTGCCACTGGACGTCCATGGTTTGGCCAGCGAGATATTGATAAAATTCCGGCTGTCATTAAAACAGATAGTGCGAATGTAAATTTTTTAGAAGCTTTGTCAAAGCGCGAGCATAGTGATAATCCCTATAATTTCTATGTCGTTTCTTGGTGCTTGTGGGACAACTGTCCACTTGATGCAGATGTTCCAGATGCCGTGAAGAAATGGAATGAAACCTATGCCTTTCCACATCTTATCATTGCCGGTGGTACGGAGATCATGCAGATGATTGAGAAAAATTATGGGGATAAGCTACCACAGGTTAAAGGTGATTTTACCGAATATTGGACCGATGGATTAGGCACTGCTGCAGCACTTACTGCTATGAATCGGAATACGAAGGAGCAACTTGTTCAAGCGGAAACACTCTGGAGTATGCTGGGTCATGGTAAGAAAGCGCCTCGTGCCGATTTTGATGAAGCATGGCGGTATATCGCCTTAGGTTCAGAACATACCTATACCACTGAAAATCCTACTGAACCTTTCTTTCAGGATGCTATTTGGAAAGTTAAACAGCACTATTTCCATGAAGCCCAAGATCGAACACAAAGTCTTCTTGAGGAGGCTATAGCACCGGCAACAGACCGCTCTGCTGGTGCCCTGGGACCAATCGAGGGTCCATCTGGAGGAGGTATCTCCGTAATTAATACTCAGTCGTGGGTTCATAGTGGACTAGTCACACTTACAAAAGCTGAAAGTCAACGAGGCGACCGGGTTAACGATAGCCACGGAAAAGAGGTGATGTCACAAAGGCTCTCGACAGGCGAGCTTGTATTTTTGGCAACGGATGTGCCGGCTCTTGGGTCTTCTCATTATCAGGTTTTAGCTGGTAAGAGCCTATTGAATAAGGGATGTTTTCTTACGGGAACAACCATTTCTAATGAACTTTTAGAGGTAACAGTAGATCCCGTGACCGGAAATATTAGCCGATTATTAAAAAAAGAAATAGGTAAGGATTTTGTCGACTTAAAAACAACGAATGGTCTGAATGCCTTTCGTTGGATGCCTGGCGATAGTGATAACGCCCAAACGGATTCCGCTATTGTGATTTCTACCGTTGAGGCAGGTCCTTTGGTGGTTGAGTTGAAAGCAACGTCTAAGGCAAAGGGTTGTCGCAGTGTTTCACGCTCAGTACGCTTGATTTATGGACTCCCATCGGTAGAGATTTCAGATGTTATTGATAAACTTCCGATGCCGGCTAAAGATGGCGTTCATCTTGGCTTTGGATTTAATATCCCTAAGGCGGTAACTAGGATCGATATTCCTTGGGGTGTGGTGGAGGTTGAAAAAGATCAGCAGCCTGCAGGAAACCGCAATTGGCTAACAATGCAACGATGGGCCGACCTATCAAACGATAAAGAGGGTGTTACCTGGTGTTCACTCGATGCTCCACTAGTTGAGAGTGGCTCCATGACTGCCAATCAAACTGGCACCTGGAGTGGCGAACGTAAGCCATGGTTAAAGAAACTTGAATCTGGGTCTGCGATCTACTCTTGGGTGATGAATAATCATTGGTTTACAAATTTCCCGCTTACTCAGGAGGGACCAATTACTTTCCGCTACCGAATTTTACCCCACAATGGATATGATGCGGCAGTTGCGAACCGATTTGGCCTCGAGCAAGCTCAGCCTTTGGTTTCGTTTGCAGCGAAAAATAATTCTGTTCAGAATCCTCTTGTTGCAATGGAAGGGTCTGCAGCTGTTACAACCTCTATTCTTAAATCCACAACGACAGCAAATACAATGATCTTGCGTCTGCGCTCAGTTTCAAATAAGTCAGAACAGGTTAAATTATCTTGGCCTTCAGGAACACCAAAAGCGGTGTATCTGTGTGAACGTGAGGAGATCTCTGGAGACAAAATTTCAAATGAACTTTCGGTACCTGCAAATGGGATGATAACCTTAAAAGTTCTATGGTAGCAATCATTTGAATAAACTAATTTATTATGATTCAGTTTGTTAGTTTCTTTTTTATCTCTTTTGTAATCTGTTTACAGTCTGCTAACCTAAGTGCTTCAGTTCCTGTATTTACCTCAGGATCTCAAGGATATAAGAGTTTCAGAATACCAGCTGTCGTAAAAACTCCAGCAGGAACCTTAGTGGCTTTTGCAGAAGGAAGAGTAAATGGCTCGGATGATTTTGGAAATATCGACTTGGTGGCTAAGCGAAGTTTGGATCAAGGAGCCACCTGGAGTAAAATAAGCGTTGTGGTCGATTGTAAAAACCTGCAAGCTGGAAATCCTGCTCCTGTTGTCGATCTAACTGATCCTCGTTACCCTAAAGGTCGACTATTTTTGTTCTATAATACTGGAAACAATAGTGAAAGTGAAGTACGCAAAGGAAATGGCTGCCGCGAAGTTTGGTACAAGACTTCTATTGACGAAGGCGTTACCTGGTCTGAACCTATCAATATTACCCTGCAGGTGCATCACCCTAATCAACCCAGATTTAATCCAGCATACCATGACAAGGAAGATTGGCGCTCCTATGCCAATACACCTGGACATGCGATGCAATTTGAGCAATTGCCTTATAAAGGGAGGATTTATGTGGCTGCTAATCACTCGCAAGGTGACATTTCTAGCACAAATATCGATTACTTTTCTCATGGGTTTTATTCCGATGATCATGGAGCTACATTCAAATTAACTCAATCTGTTCCATTGGCTGGAAGTAACGAGAGTTCAGCTGCCGAACTATCGAATGGCTCCTTGATGCTGAATTGCAGAAATCAAAAAGGTGATGTTCATAATCGAATAATTGCGTTGAGCCATGATGGGGGAGAGAAGTGGGACAAGGTCTATTTTGATTCAAATCTTCCAGATCCAATCTGCGAGGGAGCAATTTTAACCGTTGGGTTTGTTAAAGGTAAAGCAACTTTAGCCTTTGTCAATAATGCAGATCAAAAGGAGCGTAACAACCTTACTTTGCGTCTGAGTGCCGATGAGGGCGCTACTTGGCCCAAGAGTTATTTAATTGATAAAAACCCTACTCGTAATGAAGCTGACTATACCGCTTATGCTGATTTGGTTAAGCTAAACAAACGCAACATAGGTGTTCTTTATGAAAAAGCCGACTATTCGTTCATTGTATTTAAATCGGTTAACTTGAAATAATATCACTAAACATATAGCTAAATGAAGAATTTTAAAGTCATCCTGTTTTGTATTGTTGCTCTTTGTTTGACCTCGCCTAGCTTCGCGATGCGAGGGTTGAAAAAACATAAATCAGATTCTCTCCTTGTAGAGTCTATGTTTCCCTACCAAAGTCAACATTGCCATGGGTCTACAATTGTGGAATTGCCTAATAAAGACCTTCTTGCTGCCTGGTTTCAAGGAACTGGCGAGCGAACAGCTGACGATGTAGCTATTAAAGGAGCTCGTTATAATCACAAAACCAAGAAATGGGGCGAACCATTTGTGATGGCAGATACCCCTGACTTTCCAGATATTAACCCAGTTCTTTACGTCGATAATCAAAATCAACTTTGGCTGTTTTGGTATAGCGTTATCGCTTATCAATGGAGTACTTCGTTATTGAAATATAAGGTAAGTGCCAACTATATGCAGAAGGATGGAGCTCCAGATTGGAAATGGCAAGATGTTATTCAGGTGAAGCCAGATGGCGGCGCGTCAACAGAAGGAATTGGACCGAATGATTCTTTTGTCTCCAAATTAAATCAGAAATTTGATGCCTATTATGATTATCTGAAAAAGTCGGGCCAGGTTAAGACCTCCGGAGAAGATGTGGTCACGGATGAAAAATTGAATAAGGTTAAAAATCTCTTTCTCGACGTGGCTAAAGGGAAAAACCTGATTAGTAATGGTACACTTACAGATGAGAAAGGCGCTAAAACAAAAGCACAGCTTGGGTATCCATTGATGCGTCGTTTGGGCTGGCAAACACGCAATAAACCAATTCAGATTGGTAAACGAATGATCTTGCCGCTCTATTCCGATGGTCTGAACCTATCCCTAATGGCTATTACAGAGGATCAGGGAGCTCATTGGACCTTTAGTGAGCCAATCCTTGGTGGCGGGGCCATTCAGCCTTCACTGGCTTTAAACAAAGATGGATCGCTTTCGATACTCATGCGCGATAATGGACCAGCGCCCAAGCGTTTAATGACAAGTGTATCAAAAGATGGCGGTTACACATGGAGCTCAGTCGTTGATACAGAGGTTCCTAATCCAGGCTCTGCTGCTGATGTGGTAGTCTTGAAAAGCGGAAACTGGGCGTTGGTATGCAACGACTTGGAGGATGGCCGTTATCGGATGTCGGTCTTGGTGTCGAAAGATGAGGGGAAGACATGGCCAATCAAGAAGGTTATAATCAATGGATTGCCAAAAAGCAGGGTGCAGGGCCATTATCCAGCAATTATTCAAGGTCGTGATGGAATGATCCATCTTTCGTATACCAATCAAATTGAAGGTGTAGGTGGCAGTAAAGAGGCGAAAAATATAGCTCACGCCAGCTTTACAGAAGAATGGCTATTGCATTAATATTTAACGTGTTTGATATTTTATGTTAATCAAATAAATAAAGCTATTATGAAAAGTTTTAAGCTGATCTTAAGTGTTGTTTTGTTCTCTATTCAAGTCATAGCTTTGGCTCAGAATCCTAAGCCAGCAGCGAAATTACGGCGAGCAGATTGTTTCTTTGGTATTCATTTCGACCTTCACGCAAGTGAGGATATTATGGATGCTGGAAAAACGCTAACGCCCGAAATGGTGGATACCTTTCTTGTAAAAGTGCGCCCCGACTTTATTCAAATAGATTGCAAAGGACATCCTGGAATCACTAGTTATCCAACCAAGGTGGGATATCATGTTGGCGGTTTCGATAAAGATCCATTGAAACTTTTCCGAGAGGGTACGGCGAAAAATAATGTGGCTTTGTTTATGCACTATTCTGGAGTTTGGGATAGTAAGGCCGTGAAGGAGCATCCGGACTGGGCAGTTATAAAAAGTAATGGAGATGTAAGTGTTGAAAAGACCTGTGAGTTTAGTCCGTATCTCGATAAACTAATGATTCCTGAGCTTAAAGAACTAAGTGATTATGGCGTTGATGGCGCTTGGATTGATGGGGATTGTTGGGCCGTGGAACCCGATTATTGCGCTGCTTCGGTAAGTCGTTTTACACGGGAGACTGGTATCAATGAGATTCCAAGAAATCAAACTGATAAGTATTATCCCGAATGGATGGAATATACTCGAAGCCTATTTCGTGAGCGACTAGCTAAATATATCAATGCCATTCATCAGTATAATCCAGCCTTTCAGATCACCAGTAACTGGTCGTATTCGTCAATGATGCCAGAACCAGTAAATACCAATGTCGATTATTTATCTGGTGATGTAACACCTCAGAATGGAGTCTATCGCTCTGCTTTTGAGGCGCGTTGTCTTGCGCCACAAGGTAAACCTTGGGATTTAATGGCTTGGGGCTTCTCTTGGAATGGGGCGAAAATGCCTTTGAGTGTTAAATCATCTGTTCAGTTGGAGCAGGAAGCGGCTCAGATTATGGCCATGGGTGGTGGTGTGCAGTTTTATTTCCAACAAAATAGGGATCTTTCGCTGAGGCCATATTTGGCAACGATGCTTTCAGAGATTGGAATATTTTGTAGAGCTCGTCAGGCATATGTTCATAAAGCGAAGGCCATTCCACAGATCGCTTTGTTATATCCAACCACGTCGTATCAAAAAAGTACTTCGCGCCCATTCTGGGGTTCAACAGCCATGTTGCAGGGCACACTAAACGCTATTTTAGATGCTCAGTATCCTGTCGAAGTGCTTATGGAGCACCATCTACGCGGAAAAATGCAACAATACCCTCTTATTGTTATTCCAGAATGCAATGAGATGGAACCATCGTTTAAAGCAGAATTAGACGCCTATGTTCAAGGAGGCGGTAAATTGCTTGTCATTGGAACTTCTACTGCGAAGGTATTCAAAGAAGAGTTAGGTATCCAGGAGATTCAATCTGTCGAGGAATCACCCTTGTTTATTGCTTCGGCTAATCGTTTGGCAGGGGTTGGCTCAGTTGGAACCTCGGTTAAATTAAGCAGGCACGCATTACCTATTACCACGTTTTATAACAGTAGTGATCTTAGCAATGAAGGCAAGTTTATTTCTTCTTCCAGTTCTAACTTTGGAAAAGGAAAGCTAACTGGAGTCTATTTTAATGCTGGAAGCACCTATTTGGAGTATAAGTCGCATGTGTTGCGCGATTTTATGCAAAGTCGCCTTGAGGAGCTATTTCCACAACCATTGGTGAAAGTTCAGGGATCACACTTGGTTCATGTGGCGGTTAATCAAAAAAATAACCACACCATGGTGAGCTTACTTAATATCGCGGGCGATCATACCAATCCTAAAGCTATTGGTTTTGATGAGATTCCACCTTTGACGAATTTAAAAGTTAGTATTTCTACTGGGATCAAACCTAGTTCGATCGTCCTTCAACCGGAAGGTCGCACATTGGATGTTAATTTTAAGGATGGTACTTCAACAGTCACAGTCCCTGAATTGGCGATCTATTCAATCCTAGAGGTTAAACCTTAAGGATTGGTTAGTCTACCGGATTTTCGGCGTAACTGAGTTTTGCCGCTTGGGCTATTTGATATACTTGTTCAAACGAGGAGGTTTCCATTAGTTCTGCACGTAGCTTCGCCGCATTCGGGAAGTCATTGGTGTAGATCTTGTAAAAACGTTTCAGGATATTGAAATTCTTTTTGCCTGCCCAATACTTTTCGAATAATTGGGTGTGCAAGATTAGCTGAGTTAGCTTTTCGTCAATGGAAGGGGTTGTGATGGTTGGATTAAAGAGCCAAGGATCATGAAAGATACCTCTTCCAACCATAACGCCATCCAGACCATATTGAGTCGTTAATTCTACTCCATGAGCCATAGAAAGGACATCGCCATTGCCTAAGAATCGGGTGTCCGGACTTACAGCATCACGCACACGTGCCCCTTTAGCGATCTCTTCCCAGTCAGCTAAGCCATTGGATAGCTGTCTTTGCGTCCGTCCATGCAAGATGATGGCTGCAGGCTTAGTCTGTGCCACTTGCTCAATCCAAGCCTCGGTAGTGTGTGCGCGAATGCCTGTTCGTGTTTTGACAGAAACGGGGAGGTGAGTGGCTTCCTTGGTCGCTAGAATTATCTCTTTGGCTAACTCCGGTTGATCAATAAGTGCTGAACAACAGCCATTCTTGACTACATTTTTTACTGGGCATCCCATGTTGATATCGATCCCATCGAAGTTGTACTCCTCTGTGATAATCTTAGCAACGGAATGGAATAGCTCCGGTTTATTTCCCCAGATCTGAGCGACAAGTTTGAAGTTTTGCTGATTTAGAATCTCCCTTTCCGTAGAACTTACCTCTAAACGTTCCGAAACACGAGGGCGACCTTTGGGGTGATTCATCCCATCGACAGAGGTAAACTCCGTAAACAAGATCTGCAATATTTTGGGATCGGAAAGTCGCTCCACAATCTCTCTGAACGATGTGTCGGTCACATCTTCCATTGGAGCTAAAGTAAAAATTGGTTTGGAGAGGTCTTTCCAGAAATTCGACATGCTAAAAAAGTAGATTTTTATCCTTGATCTGAATCAGAAGCTGCAAAATTACTGTTTTTTACAAGTCTAAAACTTTTGCGATACATGCTTCTATTACCAAATTTAGGTGTCATCGATTGTCTGATTACTTGCTTCTCTTCATCAGAGCTATTTTTGATCTTCTGACAATCGGTGCAGCAACAGTTTTCAAATTTTGCAGCACACGCCTCGCATTGAATAAATAGTAGATGGCATAACTCATTGGCACAATTTAGATGCACGTCACACGCAGTACCACATTGATGACACTTCGAAATAACTTGACCGTCAATGGATTCTCCCATTCTTTCGTCGAAAACAAAGTTTTTTCCAATGAAGCTAGAAGGGATCTTTAATCGCTTAATATTTTGTGCATAATCGATGATTCCTCCATGCAATTGATTCACATCGTTAAAGCCATGATGCTTCAAGTAGGCACTTGCTTTTTCGCAGCGAATACCACCCGTGCAGTAAAGGAGCAGTTTTGAGTCTTTTTTATCTTTTAGTAGATCAGTAAGTAGCACTAACTCTTCTCTGAAAGTATCTGCTTCAGGGCATATAGCCCCTTTAAAATGACCGATTTCCGATTCATAGTGGTTACGCACATCAACAACGATATGCTCTCCAGATTCTACTAGATCGTGAAATTCTTTTGCCTCAAGATGTTTGCCTACATTGGTTACATCAAATGAGTCATCGTCAAGTCCATCTGCGACAAGTTTCTCTTTCACTTTCATCGAAAGTTTATAGAACGACTTTCCATTGTCTTCAATGGCATATTTGATTGGAATATTTTCGAATATCGGGAGGTTTTTAAGCCCTTCAAGAAATGCTTTAAAGTGCTCTTCAGGCACACTCATCTGTGCGTTGATCCCCTCGCGAGCAATGTAAATACGACCAAAACAGTTCAATGCCGACCATTTTTTGTAGAGTTGATCTCTAAATTCTTGCGGATTCTCTAGAATAAAATAACGGTACAACGAAATTGTTCTCCTGACAAACGGTTCGGCCATCAGGTTTTCTTTTAAAACTTTCCGATCAACTGAGTTGTAAAGTTGCATGCTATTGTGTTAAATTGTTGTTGAGTAAGCCAATGATTTCAGTTAAACTATCGGATCTCTTTTAACAAGTTTTGGTTTGCCCATAAAGCGGTTTGGATTCTTCTTGTGTTGTTTTCCAGGACTTTGTGCAGGTTTAGTAAAGAATTTTTGATCCAAAATGCCAACGTTCATTATGTTTTCTTTTGGTTCCTCTTTTTCTGCAAATCCTTCGATGTTTGGTCTCTCCCCATGTTTATTCATGTTGAGAAATTTAATTACATTGGCCAAATCAAGTTCAAAAGTCGGACCTACGTTATTTTCGTATTTGTACCAGATCTTTTTCTGCAGAATATCTGTTTTTAAATGACGCGCTACCCCTTTGTCAGTGTCAATAGACAAAAGCTCGTTTGGGAAATCTTTTTGCGCCTCAAGATATTGATCTAGCTCATAAGTCAAGCAACATTTTAGCTTTCCACAACGGCCGGTCATTTTTTCTGCATTAGGCGATAAACCCTGCTTGATCGCTGCTTCTGAGGTGATACTGGTGAAATCAGTTCTCCAAGTCGAACAGCATAGTGAACGGCCACAGGAGCCAATGCCACCAATACGACCAGCCTCTTGACGAACGCCAATCTGCATCATCTCGATCTTGATCATAAACTCACGCGAATATGATTTGATCAACTCTCTGAAATCCACCCGACCATCAGCGATGTAGTAAAAGATCGCTTTGGTGTTATCGCCACGAAATTCAACATCCCCAATCTTCATATTCAAATTGAGCTGATTGGCAATTACACGAGCTCGAATCATTACTTTATTCTCGCGCGATTTTGCCTCTTCCCATTTCACCACATCGGCTGGGGTAGCCTTGCGGTAAATCTTGTTCCACTCGTAACGATCTTGCTTCTTAACCTTGCGCTTAAACTGCATCTCAGCTAAACGACCAGTTAGCGAAACCGCTCCAATATCATGACCAGGATTGCACGAAACAACCACTAATTCATCACGTTTAAGAGGAATTCCACTCTCGTTTCTGAAAAATTCTTTACGAGTTCCCTTAAAGCGAATCTCAACAATATCTGTCTCGTTTGCTGTATCGGGTATATCACTCATCCAGTCGAATGTTCCCAGCATTGCTGGTCGATCTAAATCAGTTGTTGTACTGCATCCATTGCATGCCATCTCTCTATCTGTTTTTGTCAAAGGCGTAAAATTATCAATTTTTAATCAAATTTTCTATCTTTATTACGTCTAAATAGAAATAGCTATCTTAAGGTGTTGAAATTTAGATTCTTATAAAAACAGACTAAGAGCTTGGTTGGAGTCTAAAAAAGGGCTTAAACATTGTTATTTTTACCACTCAAATGTAGTCTTGAAATTTTCAGTTATGATTAAAAAATTACTCTCCTTAGCCTTTGTTGGTGCAGCCCTTGGAATACAAGCGAAATCGGCTTCGCATTCGGCAGATAGACCTAATATTCTTTTTGTGATTAGCGACGATCAGTCGTATCCTCATGCCTCTGCATATGGCTGCAAATGGATCAAGACACCTAACTTTGATCGAATTGCTAGTCAAGGTATTCTTTTTACCAACGCCTTTGTAACTTCACCTGGCTGCAGTCCCTCGCGAGCAAGCATTTTGACTGGTCGCTATCCTTGGCAAAATGAAGAAGCAGGAACACATGGGAGTACTTTCCCAACAAAATATAAAGTCTTTACGCAAGTGTTGGCCGAGCATGGTTATGCTGTTGGTTTTACTGGTAAACCTTGGGCTCCAGGTGACTGGAAGGTCTCTGGATGGAATCAGAATCCTGTTGGTCCTGAATACAATAAAAAGAAATTAGCAACCCCATATACCGGTATTTCAAAAGTTGATTACAGTGGTAATTTCGATCAGTTTTTGGCGCAGCGTAAACCTGAGCAACCATTTTTCTTTTGGTTTGGGGCCAATGAGCCTCACCGTCCTTATGAACAAAATTCGGGAGATAAGGAAGGCAAAGAAAAATCAAGTGCTATTGTTCCTGGCTTTTTGCCTGATCATCCGATCGTAAGAGGCGATCTGCTTGATTATGCGGTTGAGATTGAGTGGTACGATAAGCAGCTGGGTAAGATGCTAAGTACTCTTGAGCAAAATGGTGAACTTGAGAATACTCTAATTATTATAACGGCGGATAATGGAATGTCGTTTCCGCGTGCCAAAGCCAATTGCTATGAGGCGGGATTGCACGTTCCTTTAGCAATTTGCTGGGCCAATAAGGTTGCCAGCGGTCAAGTTTCCAACGATCTAATCAGTACCGTTGATCTGGCACCTACCATTCTAGAGAGTGTTAAATTGAAATTTGATGGCAAATTTCCAATGTCTGGAACAAGTATGCTGAAACAATTGGTTTCGCCAAAATTCAAAATGAACAAAAAAGAGGCAATTTTTGCTGGTCGCGAAAGACATACCAACGCGAGGTATAACAATCAAGGGTATCCGCAGCGAGTGATTCGGACCGCTGAATATTTATACATTCGAAATTTTCATTCCGATCTTTGGCCTGCAGGAGATCCTCAGGTTTATTTGGAAGATGGCATCTTGAGCGGAATGCATCAGGCGTATCTCGATATTGATCCAGGGCCTACGCATCGGCTTTATGGTCAAAGTAATACGCAAGATCCTGCGATTGCACCTTTTTTCCTTGCCGCCATAGCTAAAAGGCCTGCGGAAGAACTTTATCAGATTGTAAACGATAAAGATTGCTTGATCAACATAGCCCTAGATCCAAAATTTTCGGAAGTTAAAAACCAACTCTCCGATAGACTTATGAATCAGCTTCGAAATATCGGAGATACTAGGATCATGGTTCCAAATCCTGATATCTGGGAATACTATACACGTTATAAAGTTACTAATCCTAATTTTCCTGCACCTACCAAAGATTG
>CAIUAN010000024.1 GCA_903897145.1 uncultured Bacteroidia bacterium
ATATAGGAGCTATATTGGTCGGAATCTTTAGTCTTACCAAAGCATTTTTTGCAACCAGTTTCACGGGGGTCATGATCTCTCAGATTGGTCTTGCCGTTGCCCAGCCATTTATCATAAACGCTGTTACAGCAGTTTCGGTCCGATGGTTTCCCTTTGCCGAGCGTGGACTAGCAGCTGGATTTGCAGTGCTTGCTCAATATATTGGCATTATCATAGCCATGTTGGTAACACCTTTATTAGTTGGCTCAAATCCGGAATTATCGGATTATGGGACGGGATTTGAAAAAATGTTATGGATTTATGGAATTATCTCTGTCGTTTGCGCCATTGCATTAGTGGTATTGATCAAAGAGAGTCCTGAAGGAAATTTACATACGGCGGATACAAACGAGGCCGGATTTGGCAAAGGGATGATGAAGATTCTTGCGAATCGAGATATGCAATTAACGTTAGTTTTATTCTTCATTGGCCTAGGGATTTTTAATGCCATAAGCTCTATGACCGATCGAATCTCGGAGAGTGCCGGGGTAAAAGATTCTGATGGATTAATCGGTGGCCTGATGCTTATTGGAGGAATTATTGGGGCAATCATTATTCCGATCTTATCCGATAAATACCAAAAACGAAAACTCTTTTTAGTAGTTTGTGTAGCTGGGATGTTGCCAGGAATAGCTGGAATTGCCTTTGCTGGAAAATTAAATTTAAGTCATTCCGACACCTACAATCTTTTACTCTTGTCGTCGTTTGTCTTTGGATTCTTTATGATGAGCGCAGGCCCTATTGCATTTCAATATGCCGCAGAGGTTACCCATCCGGCACCCGAATCGGCCTCACAAGGAATCTTATTATGGATTGGTCAGCTCTCTGGGATGATCTTTGTGGCAGGGATGAGTATTGAGAATAATGCCTATTTAGCTCCGTTCATGACAGCCTTTGCACTACTTTCATTCGTTGCATTTCTTTGTGTATTGTTCTTAAAAGAGAGTCCAATGATGCTAAGTGAACTAAACGAGAATCAAATCTAAGGCAACCCTGCAAACTTAACTAATCAAAGCGTTTTAGGACTACCAACTTGGAATAACTTATAAACCTCGAACCAGAAGATGGCTAAAAATCCAGCACCAATGCAGACGAAGGCCTCGGCAAGGGATATTCTATTAAACTGAAATAGGTCTAATAAAAATGGGATATTTAAGACTAATGCAAGAAAAAATGTAGCTCCACCTATCACCCATTTAACACTCTTATTAGGGTTTCGAAGAATCTGAAAGATATTTAACGTCCACGAGCGATTGGTTAGGATAACCGCTATATTTGCATCAATCAAAGCGGTAAAGGTCAACGCTCGAACTTCACGCTCTACATATCCTTGGTTTAAAGCTATCTCATAAATAGAAAAGACGATAATCAGAATGGCTACCCCTTGAAGACAGCTTAGGAGTATCCGTTTAGAACCAAAAAATGGTTCATCATATCTCTTTGGCGGTCGGCTCATTACGTTGCGTTCCTCTTTCTCGGCTTCAAAAATAATCGAACAGGCCGGATCGATAATGAGTTCGAGAAAAACAATATGAACTGGCCATAAGATAAGAGGCATATCCGCAAAGAAGACTGGGATCAGACTTAATCCCGCAATTGGAACATGGATCGCGAAGATATAGCCAAGTGCCTTCTGTAGATTATCAAAAATCCTTCGTCCCATTCGAATGGCTGTAACGATGGAGGCAAAATTATCATCCATAAGCACAAGCATGGAGGCTTCACGAGCCACGTCGGTACCCTTCTCGCCCATCGCAATACCAATATTGGCTGCTTTAAGCGCTGGAGCATCATTCACCCCATCACCAGTCATGGCCACCACCTCATTATTCAACTTTAAAGCATTCACAATTTTCAACTTTTGCTCTGGGACTACCCGCGCAAAAATATTGGTGGTTTTTATCAGCTCTGCAAGTTCAACTTCACTCAGTTGTTCGAGTTGTGCCCCCGTAATAAATGAGGCTGCATTTTTTAATCCGATCTCACGGGCTATATGCATGGCAGTTACGGGATAATCGCCAGTAATCATAATCACACGGATACCGGCCTTATAACACTCCGCTACTGCATTGGGGACATTTTTGCGTACCGGATCAGAGAAGCCAATGAGACCCACAAATTCAAACGTAAAATCGTGCTGGATCGATGGCAATGCATCGGCATGATTCATATTTTTAGCGACTCCAAGAACGCGTAAACCATCTGCCGCCATTTTTGCTACCGCAAGAGAGAGCTCAGTCTGTCTTGATTCAGACAGGTGACACAGATCGAAAATAGCCTCCGGTGCACCTTTTGCTGCAATAGTACTTGTGTGAGCATCTGCATTATGATAAACACGCGACATCGCAAGTAGCTCCTTCGATAGAGGATATTCTTTTATCATTTCCCAGTCGGCATGAAGATGTTCTGTATCTTTTAAGTATTGATCGCCCACTAAGGTAATCGCCTTCTCCATGGGATCAAACGGATTCATCTGACTGGATAAGATTCCATACTCAATGATCTCATGAAACTCATCTGGAAAGGTTGGGTGGGAATGAACAGACATAAAATCGGAGCCATTGAATAGGGTCACTACCGTCATCTTATTTTGTGTTAAGGTCCCGGTTTTATCGGTGCATAGAACGGTTGTTGATCCTAGAGTCTCGACTGCAGAGGGCTTTCTGGTAAGGACGTGTTTTTTAGAGATCCGCCAAGCACCTAGTGCCAGAAAAATGGTAAGGACAACCGGAAACTCTTCGGGGAGCATAGCCATCGCCAAGGTTAGTCCGGCTAAAAATCCTTTTAGTAAATCGCCTCGAGAGAACGTATAAACGACCACTACAACTAAACAGAGTAGAATACCAATGATGGTAAGCTTTTTTACCAATGCAGCCATTTCAAGTTTGAGTCGTGTGGGTTCCTCTTTAACTTCGCTTAGAGCTTTTCCGATCTTACCTAATTCGGTTTTTAATCCCGTTGCGGTTACCCTTGCGAATCCATTCCCTTGAACAATCATGGAGCCAGAGAACACAAATGGCAAGTCATCACCTCCTGGTCGACCTGAAAATTCGCCACTAAGCCATTCCGACTTTCGCACCGGCACCGGCTCACCTGTCAATAATGATTCATCGGCGGTTAAATTAACGGATGATAGCACCACGGCATCAGCAGGCACCCGATCACCCTCTTGGAGGATTAAAAGATCATCAACCACAACTTCACGACCCGCAATTCGATGCTTGACACCATTGCGAATTACTAAGGCTCTAGGACTCGACAGGTCTCGAAGAGCATCTAAAGCTCTCTCTGTTTTCTTCTCCTGATAGAACTCGATACCCATGATCACAAACACAAAGACCAGCAGCATGAGACCTTCTTGGGTATCGCCTAATAACGAATAAAGAGTTCCGCATGCCACAAGCAACAAGAACATAGGTTCCTTTACAACGCCAAAGGCAATATAGAAGAGTCCTTTAGGTTTGGAGGTAGGAAGTTCGTTATAGCCGTCGGTCTCCCGGCGAGTTATCACTTGGGAATCAGTCAATCCAGTTCGATTATCAATCTGGCTGCTTACTTCTCTCATCGCGTTAGCTGAATAAGTTGAGAATTACTTCGCTAAAATTACAGAATAACTTTTATTAGGTACAAGAAATAGACCATAAAAAATTAGTAATCAGCCTATAAAGAATCTTTATAAAGAATATTTAGACTAGGGCGAACAAAAAGAGGGGGGCATCCCTTAAGCCCAGCGGCTTAATTGACGGAGGCTATTGCGAAACCGGCGTATTCTTTGTGTGGTAGGTTGGAAAATCATTTGTCGTTCTTGAGGAAAAACAATCTTGTCAAAGGAGTAGCCCTCAGCTTTGAGAGCTTTGATGGCGCGAGGTAGAGCCCAATATAGATGATCAGCAGCCTTAACTGAATCATGGAAAGTAATAATACTGCCAGCCCGAGCATAATCTAGAACATTTTTCAACACCTCTTCTTTGGTTATATTCTGATTGTAATCGCAAGAGATAACATCCCACATGACAATCTTATAGCGATTAGCCAGATATCGGTATTGATTTCTTTTAAGCCATCCATGAGGTGGTCGAAAAAGATTTGAATTGATTAATTTTTCAGCTTGAAAGATATCCTTATAATACGCAAGACTATCTGTTTTTAAACCTTGGATATGGTGGTAGGTATGATTTCCAACAGCGTGCCCATCTTCCAAGATCTGGTCATAGATTTCGGGATAACGAAAGACATTCTCTCCAACAGCAAAAAAAGTAGCTTTGATCTTATTTTTACGCAAAACATCTAACACCCATGTTGTTACTTCAGGTATTGGACCATCGTCAAAGGTAAGATAGACCGTTTTTGAAGTCTCGGGCAGCCTCCATATGGCTAATGGAAACCAATTTGTTATGTAATGCGGCAGGTGAACCTGCAGTTTTAATCGCATCGAGATGATTTAATTAGCTGCAATGAATTGTTAATTAGACTCAAAGGTAAATATTTCTATTCAGATTAAACTAAGAATATTACTTTTTTAATCCATGGTCTACCAATTCAGGCTGATAAACTGACAGCAGGTCGTTTAAACGTTTTGCCACATCTTGGCTTAATGCCTTCTCGCCATAATGCCCTGCAATATTGCTTAGTTCGCGCATGATATAATACGAACGCTGCAACTCTTCTTGCACCGAAGCACGGAACTTTGGATCAAGCGTAAAGTAATATTTAAGTTCATCTTCACAATTTTTAGCCATAATCTTCACAACTTCATTCCCCTTTTTACTGGCAGCCGGGAAAGTAATCACTTCTCTACTTAGGCTATCTATGTCGATTGTTTTTAAGTTATGAGCCGCTTTATAATACCCCTCAACCATCAATAGATTGAAATAGTTGTAAGGAATTTTCTCGTTAGGCACTAGTTCATTGCAACGATCTAAGACAGCTATTGCCGAGTCACGCTTTCCTTCCGCCAACAAGCCATCAGCTAGTCGCACAAAACTATTTCTAACATTCATTGACATCCTCACGTTGTTTTCATCAAGGTACACTTTGGGATCATTCATGTTACCCCATTTAAACTTATTGACAATGTTGTTATACATCACATCCGTCCGCACTCGACCCACTTGTCCATTTGCTGCAGTAGATTTAATTGGCACTAAACGGTAGGCAAAACCTTCTGTCTGGAAGTAGTCCTGAAGGTTTAGATATTTATCACGACCAACGGTAATTGCAAAATAGATTGGGCGTTTCCAATTGTTATTTGCAATCATATCCAAAATCATCAGCTCATCTTTTGTTAGGTAGTTACCCGTTAAATTGATCTCGATCTGTGGAACAATTTTGTCTACATCTTTAGGGCTAACAACGTTATTCGCTAACACTGCTGCTTTATCAACCTCATAAACTAGCTGTCTAGAAGGGAGGAATGAGGCATTCTCGGCTTGCTGCAGTTTAGTCCCTGGGTCGTCTGAACGAACAAAGTCCATCGCCTCTTTTAAAATCACCGGGCGTTTAATCTGATCTAAAACATAGACCACATCTCGCGTTCCTTGCACGTATTGATTATGTTCAAATTTTATTGGAAGAGGATCTGAGTCATAAGCTTTACGTCGCATCTGATCGACATACCAGTCGGTTTGAAAATAGCTAAGATTACAAACGCGCACATCTTGACGAACGCCTTCAACCATTTGAGCATACCAGAGAGGGAAAGTATCGTTATCACCATTTGTAAATATAATGGCATTAGGGGCACACGATTCCAAATAGTCGCGTCCGAAGTCGCGCGCTGTAAATCGACTTGAGCGATCATGATCATCCCAGTTTTGGTTTGCCATGAGCATTGGAACAGCAATAAGCGAGATCACGGTTGCTGCAATAGCACTTATTTTAGCGGGAGATATTTTGGTAAATAGTTGGTATACATAAAGTACACCAAGACCAATCCAAATGGCAAAAGCATAAAAAGATCCCGCGTAAGCGTAGTCTCGTTCTCGAGGCTGCAGCGGTTCTTGATTTAAGTAGACAAGAATTGCCAAACCAGTCATGATAAAGAGGGACAGAACCACCCAGAAATCTTTTTTCCCTTTATCGCCTCCATTAAATTGAAGGAATAATCCAAATAGACCTAAGATCAGAGGGAGCGCATAATATTTATTTTTCCCTCTATTTTTAGCCAATGAATCTGGAAGATGACTTTGATCACCAAGCCGCATAGAATCCAGAAAATTAAATCCAGTTATCCAATTACCATTTAAAATGTCGCCATTCCCTTGAACATCATTTTGGCGACCGGAGAAATTCCACATGAAATAGCGCCAATACATCCAATTTATTTGGTAAGAAAAAAAGAAGTTTAGATTTTCGATAAATGACGGCTTAATTAAACGCTGAGTTTCCCCATCTCGCCCCGTCACAGAGATCGGTGTCCCCTTAATATTTGCCCAACTCTGATACTCCTTGACATGCTCTGGATTTGAACTAAACATGCGGGGAAATAAGGTCGTAAAACGACTGTCGTAATTTTGAATTTGCTTGTAATCGGCGATCTCATATTTCCCATTTTTCCGAATATAATTCGGACTTCCTTTGGAATAGGGATTTTCATTATCCAATGGGGCGTTATAATATTGACCATAAAACACTGGCTTACTGCCATATTGCTCACGATTCAGGTAAGACAATAAAGAGAAAGCGTTGTCCGGATTATTTTGATCCATTGGTGGATTGGCGGCAGAACGAATCACAATAAGTGCATAGGATGAATATCCGATAATCATCACGGTCAATCCTAAGATAATCGTATTGGCTAAGACCAGTTGTTTTCGAATAGTATACTTTATTCCCCATACAATTGCTGCAAATAAGGCTATCGAATAGACGATAACACCAGTATGATAAGGAGCGCCAATGCCATTCACAAAAATAAGTTCAAACCATTGAGCTATAATAACGACTCCAGGTATAAAGAAAAACATAACAAAGGCCACAAGCAACATCGATAAGCCTACAGCCGTAATAACCCCAGTTCGTGTTGGTTCATATTTTCTAAAATAATAGACCAATACGATCGCTGGAATAGCTAATAAATTAAGCAGGTGAATACCTATTGAAAGACCGATCAAGTAACAAATAAAGATGATCCAACGATTCGCGTAACGCTCATCCGCCTCGTTTTCCCACTTCAAAATACACCAGAAAACCAGTGCTGTAAAAAACGACGACATACCATAAACTTCGCCCTCAACAGCCGAAAACCAGAATGTATCAGAGAATGTATAGGCTAAAGCACCTACTGCTCCCGCTCCCAATACCGCAATCATCTGAGGCAGGGTAAGTTCAGTATCTCCTTGCACTACAATCTTACGGGCCATGTGGGTGATTGTCCAAAAAAGGAATAAGATGGTAAAAGCACTCGCAAGACCAGATAATACATTGGCCATAACGGGCACTTGTGCCGGACTACTGGCAAACATGGTAAAAAGACGACCCATAATCATAAATAATGGAGCGCCAGGAGGGTGTCCAACTTGAAGACTAAAAGCTGTTGTAATAAACTCAGGGCAGTCCCAAAAACTTGTAGTTGGCTCAATAGTAGACAGATAAACAACAGCTGCCACTAGGAAAATAAACCATCCTACAACAACATTATAGAATTTATATCCTTGTGTCTTCAATGTATTCATAGCGAAATATAGATTTAGCGTTAAGGCCTATTGATTTTGTAATTCATGTGAAAATTGATGCGAAGATATTAATAATCTTAATCGAGACACCTAACTAAGGTCTTAAGATTATTATTAATTAACTTTTACCTCTTAGAATCTAGGCTATGGCAGATCAAAATGAAGAAATTATTGAATTGTTTTCAATTTTTATGCAAGATCAGTTTGCCACAAAAAAAAAGTTCGTACTTTTGCGCCGTCTTAAACAATAAGACACTATTGATTGACCCGTGGTGTAATTGGCAACACGTCTGGTTTTGGTCCAGAAGAGTCCAAGTTCGAGCCTTGGCGGGTCAACTAATTAAAACAAGCCTTTAAGGATTAAGAAACCCTTGAAATAGAGACCCTTAAAGCGTAACTGGATTAAACCAGGCTCAAGATTCGGCTCCCAAATCATTGGTCAAACAGAAACTCTCCAAGTTTCCCAAAATCAACAAATCCTACAAAAATTAGTTATTGTCCTGTGGTGTAATTGGCAACACGTCTGTTTCTGGATCAGAAGAGTTTAGGTTCGAGACCTAACAGGACAACTTAATTTATGCTCTATCAAACCTCAGCAATAGTCCTTGAAAATGCTATTCCACCTCATGTTTTTTGCTAGACAATCTCTATCAACGATCATCCGTCTATTCCTGTATTTCAAAAAAATTAGGTGCAGATTAGACTAATCATGCTGCTAACAGTCTTAAATATGTCCGTTTATGAATTATTTTTAACACATTAAAAAGCTGGAAATCCAAGAAAATAACCTACACTTGCAAGTCATATTATGTAAGTCAGTTCTATTAATTACCTCTTTAATAGTCTTATTATCCATGAGAAAAGCACTTATTCTTTTACTTTTTATGGGTATTTCAGTTATTGCATCTGCTCAGAATTGGGAGACGAACATCGATAAAGCCAAAAATCGAGCAGCACTGGAAAACAAAAATATTATCCTTGTCTTTTCAGGCTCTGACTGGTGTATTCCATGTATGAGGCTAGAAAAAAACATCTGGGAGTCTGCCGATTTTATCTCTTATTCGAAGGAACATTTCATCATGCTACGAGCTGATTTTCCGAAGAAAAAGGCCAATGCATTATCTAAAGATCAGCAAGCAGATAACGACAAGCTTGCAGAGACCTACAACAAAGATGGCCTATTCCCCTATGTGGTAATCTTAGATAAAAATGGGAAGATAAAAGGGTCAACAGGGTATAAAAATAATACTCCAGCTGAATACATTGCCTTGTTGCATTCAATAGAAAAGAATTAACCTTGATCAAAGTAGCACTTTTAATATTTCTTTTCGTTCCCCTGATTCTTCAGGCACAGGAGAAATATGCCCGCACACTAAAATTGATGGGTTGCCATTACGAGATTACCGTGATTGCGCCAAACCAACAAGAGGGCGATAAGCTGATAGACATAGCGGCAAAAGAGGTTACCCGGATTGAAAAACTTATCTCGGAATGGGATTCTACCACTCAAATATCGCATGTTAATTTTTATGCGGGGATTCACCCCGTGAAAGTCGATCAAGAAGTCTTTGATCTAATAGTCAGAAGCAATAAGATTTCAGAACTCACCGATGGAGCTTTTGATATCACCTGGGCTGCGATGAATCAGATTTGGAAATTTGATGGCTCCATGAAACGACTACCAACAAAAGAGGAGGTCGCTTTTGCTGCCGCTAAAGTGGGTTATAAAAACATCATCCTTGATGCGAAAAATAAAACTGTGTTTCTTAAGCTTAAAGGTATGCGTCTTGGGTTTGGAGGTATCGGCAAAGGATATGGCGCTGACAAAGGAGCAGCACTGCTAAAATCAATGGGCGTTCCTGGCGGGATCATGAATGCCTCAGGAGATATTACTGCCTGGGGAACACAACCCGATGGCAAACCTTGGATGATTGGGATTACCAATCCATTCAATAAAGGAAAAGTCTTCTCTTGGTTTCCCTATTTTGGCAAATCTATTGGAACATCAGGAAATTATGAAAATTATGTTGAATTCAACGGTATACGATATACTCACATCATCGATCCACGAACAGGATGGCCTGTTCATGGCGTTTCAAGCGTAACACTGTTTGGCCCGAATGCAGAGCTAGCCACAGCTTTAACAAAAGCTATTTTTGTGATGGGTCGTGAAGTGGGAATCAACCTATTAAAACAAATTAAAGGGATTGAATTTGTTGTCGTCGACGAACAAGGTAAAATCTTCGAGTCGGATCACGTAAAAATGAAAACTACCTTACAATGAAAATAAAATTAGTTGCTCTAATTGCAATAATTCTGATTGGATTCTCTTCCTGCGTAGCGGTAAAAGAGTATAAAAAGATCTATATCAATGATCCGGATATGAAATTATCTGCCAATGAAAATGAACTTTTCGAAAGTAATTTTCAGGTATACCGGGAGGCTGCTTCTGGAGCTAACGGTGGTAAAACTGGGGGAGGCTGCGGATGCAATTAAATTTCAAATTGAAAAACATTACACTTTTCATCTTCTGCCTGCTTTTAGTATGCAGTCACTCTTACGCTCAAAGCGCAGATTCGACGAAAGTCTACAAGAAAAAGGTTTTAGAAACAACCGAGGTAGATGTGTTGATGAGCCTTTACAATCAAAACGGCGTGCACTCTCCAGTGAACGGGGGTATTGGAACAGAGCTTCTAGAAGACAGAGCTGCGAACATTATCATTAACACTCCACTTAACGGCGATGATGTGTTAACGATAGATTTAGGAATCTCAGCTTACACCTCGGCCTCATCGAGTAACATAAATCCTTTTGTTTCAAACAGTTCACAGTTAAAAAGTATGTGGGTCGGCAATGCCACTGGAGCCTCTAAAGGAAGTGGAGGCGGCGGAGGTGGAGTTATAAATACAGGCGGTGGTGGGACTCCAGTGCCGCAAAATGCCATTAATCCAGTTGGGACACCTTGGCTTGCGTCAACGGGAGCTTCGCATTATGATTCGAACAAAGCACTTCACGTCAATTACGCTCATAGCTCAAATGATCGAAACTTTCTTTGGGGTACGAACATGTCAGTATCGAACGAATTCGACTATACTTCATTTGGATTTGGGGGTAACCTGACCAAACTTATGAATGAAAAAAATACAGAGGTAGGACTGAAAGGATCCGTATACCTTGATCAATGGCGCCCAATTTATCCAACAGAGTTGAAAGAGTATCAGCGAATTGGTCCAGATTTTCAATACTTTGGTTATTTCCAAGGTGTTACTATTCTTGACCAAGCAGGAAAAGCATCTTTAGATTACCTGCCGAGTAAATTTACACCTTGGACCAGCACTGGCCGAAACTCTTTTACTTTATCGTTTTATGCTTCACAGATTATATCCAGCAGACTGCAGGGAGCCTTATTCTTCGACCTCGTTGTACAGCAAGGAATGCTTTCAACACCCTATCAGCGTGTCTATTTTTCGGATAAACCGAATTATTACATTGGCACAGCTAGTGACATTCAACGCTATACGAACCCATTAAATCACGAAGTTTATCAGTTGGCTGATGATATTGAAGTTCTACCAACTAGTCGTTTTAAGCTTCCTTTAGGTGGCCGGATGAGTTATTACATCAATGAAAATTTTGTCTTTCGAGGATATTATCGGTATTATACCGACGATTGGGGGCTTAAAGCAAACACACTAAATTTTGATTTGCCAATTAGGATGAGTCAGGCATTCAGCATAACACCTTCATACCGCTATTATGCTCAAAATCAAGTTGATTATTTTGCTCCTTATGAAATGCATAAATCGACTGAGAGGTTCTTTACATCGGACTACGATCTATCGCAGTTTACAAGTGACCAATACAGTCTTGCCTTCAACTACACCCAAATCTTCAATACGGCAAAGCCGAAACATCTTGGGTTTAAAAATGCCAATCTAAAATTTAGTCATTACAACAGAAGCGATGGACTAAATGCAAACATCGTCTCTTTCGGAGTTAAGTTTGTGGGGAATTAACATTGCAATACCCAAAGAAAAACGATAAGTCTATTCGAAGTTTAAAAACACCTTTGAATTAAGGAGAGATAGAGTCTACTAATTTCTAAAAATCGGGCTTGTATTCCATCGTCACGGGCTCCCAATGTATTTGACGGATCACAATATTGCGAACTTGAATCTTGCTGCAATAAGCCTCAAATCCCACCTTCGTATATTTTTGATTATCGATCGGATCAGGATCCATGGCTTCAAGCAAAAGCTTCCCATCAGCAAAAATAAAACAATGACCATCAATACTTCCAGCTTGGATTTTATAAATCTTGCCAGGTACAAAGTCTAACAGAGGTGTTCCCACCATAAACTTATATTTGTCCGATTTTTCGATTCCCACTTTACCAGTCCACCATCCTTGAAGTCCTGCGACATAAGCTAAACCGCGTTGATCGGTATCTTTCAGCCATTCCCCATTCCACATCACATTGATATCATGCGAAGAGGGTAAAATTGTTTGCGCCTCAAATTCGACTAATACATTCCCTGGGAAATCTTGTTTAAGAACTGCCATCCCAGGCCAGTTACCTTTATTCTCTCCGACGAGCCATTCCCCATCAACTTTCCATTCGCTATGATGAACATCCCATTCTTGTGCGAAATTTTCTTTTGTGACGGGCTTATTAAAAAGAACTTTCGAGGAATCGAGATAAACCTTTTTCTTCATCAATAGAAGGAAAGGCAAAGTGCTCACCGTAAGTTTAGGAGTCGTTTTAGAGCTTTGCGAGTTGCAAGCTGTCAAGGCAAATAAGAATAGAATAATTAGAAGTAAATTACGAATCATAACCGAGGAATTAGAGGACTAAAAAATTATAAATTATCATTAAAAAGCTTTGGGTGAATTACTTACTCTTGGATTTTTATTTTCCATTCGATAAACTCAACCGTATATTGTTTCTGGTCGGGCGATCCCGCTGCAAGACCTAAATCCACGGCATCTTCGATCCCTGGTATATTTTTAGTCTGACGTTTAATAATCCAGTTCTTCCCGTCCAAGCTAACATAACCAGTAAACTGATCTCCGTGACGTTCAAGCTTAATCCAGATTGGAGTCGGAGAATTTTCAGGGAGATTTTCGCTAGCCGCCTTATGCATGCAACCATTACCAAACTCGTCGTATTCAATGCCCGCCCGACCAGGTGTGCTAAACATCAGTACCGAGCCTAGGCTTCCACGATCGACATCAAAGCTTTTAGCAATATCGTTACGGACAAACAATCCAGTCCGATACCATTCACTGGTGCGATTTCCAAAAGATGCTATTTTAGCTGTCGATACAAAATCGCCCTTGAGCTTTTGAACATACACCGTGGCATACGCATCCTCCGCATGGTAGAAATCCCATCCACTGGCCTTCAATACATATCTATTCTCTTTTTGATAGACCTCCACCGAGGCTGGCTTTGATTTTGAAGAGAGGTAAGTCAAAAGTTTTTGTTTCGTCAGATCAAGCTCTTTGCATTTCAACACGGTCAGGGTCTGTTCTCCACTATTTCCAATACGAAGTGGGTATAATCCTGCCTCAGGCACTAGATCAAATGAAATTTCTCTCGTCTCGTTTCCTTTGAGAATTACCTTTTCGGCCTGAATGATTTTGCCTGAAGCAAATAGATGAACCTCCGTTTGAATTTCTGATTGCTCCAGGTTTGTTGCCTTCGCAGTAACACGAACTGTCTCTCCAGCTAAAATACGTTCTTCTGAAAGATGAAGTTGATCGAAAGAGACCTTAGGTTTCTCCCCTTCAACAGTAATTTTCTGAGGGATTGTTTCTCCAATGGCCAGCTCCTGAGCACCTGGATTATTTAACCGTATTTCAAACTCAACAGTTCGTGAGTTCCCTTTAATAACAGGAAATGGCTTCGTCTCGATCGGTCGTCTATCGATTAGCAAGGATACTTGAGCAACTCCAGAACTGCCTGAATTAAAGATGTCGGCTTTAACTTTCACTAAGCTTCCAGTAGGCAAAGGACCAGTCACTGGTTTTCCATTTTGTATAATTTGAAGATTAGAGCATGCAAAGTCAGGCACTCCTTCAATAAATTTCTCGGGGAGCACTTTGGGCTTCTCAATCAAGAAATTATCTGAATAATCGTTGTTGATCAGATAAGTTCCGCAGGTTTTCATATCACCCTGCTCCAGATCAAAATAGATATTATTTTTTACGGTCCAGTTACTCGACATGTTGTCGAACCAGAACGCCACATTATCGCTAAAAAACCCGCGATGCACTCGATGGATGATGTTATTCCGGATTGATGAGTTAAACGTCATCCCAGTAACAACAACAACGCCAGCATCATCTGCATCGGTTTGAACATCTTCAAAATGATTATACTCCACAACAACATCACCAGTAATTGTCCCTTCTAAACCACCTGCCCCAATATCCATGGTATATGGTCGGCCTGATTTGGTGAAGTAATTGTGTGAAATAGTCGTGTGAATGGTCCCGCCGATTCCCAGTGTGATCCCTCCACCTTGACCGCACGAAGAGAATATATTATGATCGACTAAGGTCTGGTGGTTTATCTGAATAAGCTTTCCGCTTTTTAGATCGCCGGTACTACTAATGCTTAGCGCACCTTGCTCGAGGCCATCAAAAATAGAATTGAAAATTCGCACCCCATAGCAGCCACCACCGACAGCCATACCCACTCCACCACAAGCTCTTAATTGAGAATAAGCAAACTCACAATCGGTTGCATATTCGTAAGTAATGGCAGTACAGCCCTCTGTCGCATCATAGTGATGTGGAAAATTTCTGAAATTCTCTTTTGCCCCTTCAAAAGCCAAGCCATAAAATCGAAGATTACGGACAGGTTTTTCTTCATTACCAGCAACGATAACAAGTTTATTAATTTGAGGGACAGAAATATCTGCGAGATTAGGATCGGCGATGCCTTCATCTGGTATATAACTAATCTCATGTTTCATCTTATCGAAGAACCACTCCCCGGGAGCATCTAAAAGCTCTTTAACATTCTCGATATAATAACGTGGAGGCACGACTAGCAGTCCATTATTCTTATTTGGACCGTCCTCCGGCTCTTTCAGATAGGCGATTTGTTTTTTAAAATCAATTCTATCTATTGAGTTATAGGCTGTTCTCCATCGAAGCAAGATCACAATACGATTATCTTGCATCTCTTTCCAGCTTTTTAAGTCACCAGGCTTAAACGGCATTTCAGAAGTATTTGCAGGGGTTTTACGTAAAGTCAAATACTCGTTATTGGGATAGCGCGCTAAGATTTGCTTCTTGCCATTAGCATTTAAGGTAGGCACTTCAGTTCCATTAAATGGGGCAACCCAAACTTTCCCTATCTTTTTCCAATTTTTCACTGGAACTGCACCTGAAATAACTGGACTTTCTCCTGGATATGCAGAATAAGTGACATAATTATCTCGAAGATGATGCCATTCAAAAGCGCCAGAAGGTAAATTTGTCTCTACCCTTTCTCCACCGTCCTCAGGTTTAAAAACCAGCGATTCGGATAAGGGATAAAAACCGTCACGGATAAAAACTACAATATCTTTGCCTTTGCCAAATGGGTACGTTGTTCCAGAATATCGAGCATCAATAGCCTTGCCTTTTGGCGTATACACCTTCGACTTTAATTCCTGCACTGCTAGTTTGGCGCGTGTAATCGTGGCAAATGGTCCATCGGTTAGGTTTGCATTTGGAGCCTCAAGAGTTCCAGACCAATTGTCATTCCCTTTGGGAGAAACAAAAAAATCACCCTTAACCTTATTGGCATCAAAAGGTTGCCAAAGTTCACTGCGCAATAATTTGCCATCTCGAGAGTCAGCTGACTGAACACCTTGAGCTCCTGCAAGCATTGGAATTAAAACCAAACAACTAAAAAAGATATTTCGAACTAGGTATAGCCCATTATTAGTTAAATTAATATTACCTCTGCACGTACTCTGGAATTTTAAAATCATCTAAAATTTAATTTTGTATAAAAAGAAAAAACAGCCAAACTAGCTGCTCGTGTTTAGGTATACTAGGGTTGTACAAACCTACAAAAGTTAAGGTGATTCTCCAAAAATCCTGCAATTTACTTTACCTTTTAAAAACCTCACAAAATGAATAATCAGCCTCTTTAAAACGAAGTTTAGCTGATGTTATTTTTCATCCATTTTGGTTTAAATGAGATTGATTTGTTAACAAAATATATTTCTTACAGCTTTATTTATTACATTTTTTTATATCGCGGATTTAACTTCTGTGATTTCAAATCATGTTCAGACAAGACTCAAAAAATTAATAGCATAAACTATCAATTTCTAAATTTTGTTGCTTAATTTCACAACGTAATTGAATTCGATCATATTAGTAAACATTATAAAGCACAGAAAATGAAAAGGACAGGTTTAATTGTATTAATCGTTATTGCGGTATTAATATTTTGGGGATTTTCTTGGGGTGTCTCTACTGGGAACAAGATGGTAACTATGGATGAAGGTGTTAGTGCCTCATGGTCTCAAGTAGAAAACGTGTACCAACGACGTTCAGATCTTATACCAAATCTAGTCAATACCGTCAAAGGGTATGCTGATTTCGAAAAATCAACGTTAACGGCTGTTATTGAAGCTCGTGCCAAAGCCACTCAGATCACCGTTGATCCAACAAAACTTACTCCAGCCTCTATGCAGCAGTTTCAGCAAGCACAAGGTGGATTATCTTCGGCTCTTGGTCGATTGATGGTTGTTGCGGAAAAATACCCAGATCTAAAAGCCAACGAGGGATTTCTAAATCTCCAGGCTCAATTGGAAGGGACAGAAAATAGGATTACCGTAGAACGACAAAAATTCAATGAGACAGCGCGGACCTACAACACCTATATCCGTCAATTCCCACAAATGTTTATTGCGTCGATGCGCAACTTTGAGAAAAAGGCTTATTTCGAAGCTGAAAAAGGTGCTGACAAGGCCCCCAAGGTTCAATTTTAATAATTCGACGTATGAATCCTAAAGATTTTCTTGGGAAAGAAAATGAGCGAATAATCAAACAAGCTATCGAAACAGCCGAGCATCAGACGAGCGGAGAGATTCGTGTTCATTTGGAGGGAAGCTGTAAAAACGACGTTTTAGATCGCGCTGCCTGGCTTTTTAAGAAGCTAGACATGCACAAGACAAAAGATCGGAATGGGGTTCTAATTTATCTATCTACCAAGGATCGTAAATTTGCGATTATTGGAGATATTGGGATTAATAGAGTAGTTCCTGAAGGATTCTGGAATGAGATTAAACAAAATATGATCAATCATTTTACCAAAGGGGAGTTTGCCGAAGGTATTGTGGATGGAATCAAATTAACTGGTCAACAGCTCAAGCAGTTCTTCCCATACCAGGATGATGATGTTAACGAGCTTTCCGATGAAATCTCATATGGCAAATAATGAAAAACTATAAATCAGCGCTTCGAGCTATCGTATTCTTAACTGCTCTAATCCTACTTTTAATTCCAGGACTTAAAGCTCAAAGTGAATTTCCTGTCAGGCCTGAACCACAACGTCTTGTAAATGATTTTGCTGGAGTTCTATCTGGCGAGCAGCAAGCTGTCTTGGAGAACAAATTGGTTGGTTTCAATCAAAAAACATCGACTCAGATTGCTATTGTAATCGTTAAAAGTCTTTCTGGTTATGACAAAGCCGATTTTGCAGTTAAACTTTCTGAGAAATGGGGAATTGGCCAGAAAGGTAAGAACAATGGAATACTAATTCTTGTTAAGCCCAAAGTTGGACAAGAACGTGGAGAAGTCTTTGTAGCTGTGGGGTATGGTCTTGAGGCTGTTGTTCCAGACGCAGTAGCTAGACAATCCATTGTTGGAGCAGAGTTGCTTCCAGCCTTTAAACAGAATGATTATTATACAGGTTTAGACCGAAGCACCGATGTTTTAATGTCGTTAACTGCGGGTGAATATACGGCAGATCAGTATGTCAATGCTGTTCACAAAAGGAAATCTAAGTCGAGCGGGTTTGTGATTATGCTGATCGTATTAGCGGTGATATTCTTAGCTCAACGTCGTAGTTCGGCCTATGGAATTGGGAGTGGACAAGGGTTTCTAGGGACCTTATTACTGATGGATCTACTTGGCGGAAACCGCGGAGGTGGCTCATGGAATGATTTCTCAGGCGGTGGCGGATCATCAGGTGGCGAAAGTTTTGGCGGCTTTGGTGGTGGTAGCTTTGGTGGTGGCGGTGCTGGAGGATCGTGGTAGGAGCAACACATCTATAAATCAAAATTAACAAATGTTTTTTCTGACTTAACAAATATTAAGTCAGAGAAAACATGCCCAGATGCGAAGAACCATAGTTCAAGTACGATTTATTTCCTCGTCTAAAAATTCTCCTTGAAAGAATCATTGTATACTGATTATTTCTATATTTGTGTCTATTGTGAAGAACAGACGAGATAGCAATGGCATAAGCGCAAATCTCTCCTTACCATAAAAATTTGAGTAATCTAACTCGATTGCGACACCAAAAAAACTAATTTAATAATTATCTAACCTAAATCCTTTAATTATGGAACAAGTCAATCAGAAAAAATTATTTATTGCCAGCTGTCTGGCCCTATTGGTTACCGGTCTAACTTTTGCAATTAGAGCAAAGATAGAAGGCGTATTTTCAACAACTTACTTATTAAGCAAGGAAGATATTGGTCGTGCCTTTGCACCAGCATTCTTTGGATTTGCGATTGCCATGTTTGCTGGCGGTTTTATCATTGATATCGTCAAAACAAAAACTATTGTTCGTCTAGCATTTGGTCTTCATGTGGTCGGAATCATTCTTCTGCTATTAGCGAAGGATTTCACCTCGTTGTTTATTGCCAATGTATTTATTGGACTTGCCAATGGTAGTGTAGAAGCGGCGTGTAATCCGCTTGTAACCGTGCTATTCCCACAAGAGAAAACCAAAATGTTAAATCGTTTTCATGTCTGGTTTCCTGGGGGAATTGTGATTGGCGGATTTTTAGCCTGGTTAATGATAGATACACTTAATCTTCCTTGGCAAGCTTTAGTGAGTGTATTATTTATTCCATTGGCCATCTACGGATACTTTTTCTTTAATGAGTCTATTCCTGAAACAGAACGTGTGACTAGTGGTGCGAGCTATAAAGATATGATGCGTAATGTAGGAGCACCCTATACAATCATTGTTGCAGTATTTCTGATGATACTTTCGGCTTTCATCCCTGCATTTAGTTTGAATTTTGATAGTGCAGTGCCTTATGTCCTTATCTCTGCCATTGTAATCTTAGTTGTTGTTGAAGGTCGTTTTATCAACAAAATAAGTTTATTATTCCCCTTGGTATTGTTTTGCATGCTAATTACATCCTCAACTGAACTTGGAACAAGCCAATGGATCAACGCATTACTGAGCACCAACGGAATCAATCCAATGCTTATCTTAGTGGTCGTAACTGGGATCATGGCAATTGGTCGTTTCTTTGCGGGTGGATTAATTCACCGTTTAAATCCAACAGGTGTTTTACTAGGCTCAGCGATTACCTCAACAATTGGATTATGGTTACTTAGTATTGCTAGTGGTCCAGCAATGACTGTTGCATCGGCAGCGGTATTCGCTGTTGGAGTCTGTTATTTCTGGCCAACGATGATTGGTTTCACATCTGAATATGTACCAAAGAGTGGAGCTTTAGGAATGTCTATTCTTGGAGGAGCAGGGTTTGTGGCAACTTCTATGGTATTACCAATCATGGGGAAATCTATTGAAACAGCCGGACCTCAGATTACATTGCGCAATATGTCGGTGTTGCCAATCATACTTATTATCGCATTTGTTGGTCTCTCTATTCTCGTGAAGAAACACCATCAAAAAGGATAATCGTTGCTTAAATAATTAAAATAAAAAGGGTATGTCAGCTGACAAACCCTTTTTATTTGTACTCCAACGAGTAACCTATTTAGCTACAGACCTCAAATATTCTACTACTGCACGAGCTTTTGCTTGATTAAACCCAGGATCAGGCATTGGCATGTTGTTATACTCTTTAAGCAATGCTTTCATTGTTGGATCTTCCTTCTGCATCTGAGCCGAATTGAGCAATACATTCATCAGATACTCCGGGGTACGCATTTTGGTAACATTCTTCAAGGCTGGACCAATCTTCTTTTGATCCATATCATGACAAACAATACATTGCGCAGTGTAAAGAGCTTTCCCCTCTTCAACCATTTTTTTATCGATAGGACCTAACACTAGCTTTTTAACAGGACCTATTCCAAGATTTTTATCTTGCGGCCCAGCCAAAGGAGCACTACTTAATGAGGAATCTTCAGCCTTTAAAATGCCATTGTTGGCGATGCTAAATGAGATAACGAGCAAGGCAACTAAAGAAAAATACTTTTTCATAAAAGAATTAAATTAAGAATTAGGAATTAAAAATTAAGCCAAACCAATAGATACAGTGTGCTGTTATCAGATGCACTTCGACCGAGCATATCATAATTTGTAACAGTCCCATCAAATTTCTTATAAGCAACATACTGCAATGCAAATTTAGTATTATACCACGGTAAATACTCAAGTTGCGCAATAAAACCGTTGCTATCAGGTTTATTTGTCCAGCTAGCAACTTTATCATCGACAGAACCCTTTGTATAAAAGTACCCCAATGTACCTCCTAACCCATTTTTAAGATATAAGTTGCCATCAACCTTCAAAGAGGTAAAATTTAATTTATCGCTCATTGCGCCAACCTGCTCTCTATATTCAGTCTCCTGTATAAGAGAGGAATGAAAGGTATAAGCGCCAAAAGATAAATTGTGCTCATACTGGCAATCAAAGCCCACATCGGTAAATTTATCTAACGGACCTTCAATGCCACCTGAATAAAGTTTAGGAGCTATACCAAAAGTACCTAATTCAAGATAATTTTTCCCCCATTGATGTTGCAAAGCCAATCTCCAATATGGGGTAGCTCCCTGAATAACAGAGCCACTCTCAGTATTTGCAGGGTTCGCAGCACCTTGTTGTGCAGAGCGATAAACGGTCATCTCCGCAAAAAGAAAATTATTATATAAAGTATATGCACCCAAACCAGCCACCTGAGTCCCTAAATTTTCAATGATGGATGATTTTGCAGGGGACTGTGCAGCATCAGAACCAGCAGATGGGAATCGCCAAGCCGGAGAAGTATTCCAGACATCTTGTACTGCGGGGTTATTGTTTAGCGTAAGTCCATAAGTAATATTTCGACCCCCTATCTTCGCCTGATTGGCATACCGAATATCTACATTATCCATTCCAAAAGAATGACCATCATAAGTCATTTGAATAAATGTTCCAATATGGGGAGTCACTTGACCCGCATAGAACACACTTAACTGCTGTGGTAGCGTAACTGAGTTGTTTTGAACTCCTGGAACCGATTTTTCTATGTGAGTAAACGAAGATTGCACCATGGTCGAAAGCGGCAGTGTAGAAAGCAGCTTTAAACGGGTTATCCGACTGCTATCCTCTGTTGACTCAATGGTGCTCATCCCTGTTAGGACATATCCATTCATTTTAAACTGGCGGCCAAAAGAGTTAAGCTCTGGAAATGAAAAATGACATGCAGAACATGACATTCCAGTCTGCCTAGCATAACTTGGCAAAGCCCTAGTAGCTCCAACATTTACAAAAACAAGCAGGGTCAACACCAATACTCTAAGGGAGATTTTTCGCACTTGGGTCTTTTGAATCGCGAAAAAGCGGGTCATTAAGCTATTTGTAGCCTTAATTTTCAAGGAATTTTTCATAGTGATAGATTTTAAATTGTGAGTTATCAATCGTAAAAACTATCCAAAGGAAACACATTTAAAACTGACTTTAAGCTAATAAAGGCAGTTTATAATCATTCTTAATCCCTTATAGGCTATTGGTTTACCTCTAATTCAATTCCACTAATTCAATTATCTCGTATTTAACATAACTTAAATCATTGAAAATTTAGCTTCTCTTAATCTGTCTCATTTAAAATCGAATTCTCTTTCCCACTTGCAACATCCACTCCCGAGCAAGCAGTTCATGTCCAGGAACCGTTGGATGGATGCCATCCCACATCCAATAGGCTGCGGGCGCCTTTAGACAAGCCTTGGTCATCACCTTTTGAAAGTCTACCAATACCGCGTTGTAACGAAGTGCCAATTTTTCAATGATCACCTGACGATCGTGAATTTCCTTATTCCACAAATCAATTTTTCCTTTTACACCTCCCACGGGTAAAACAAATGGATGACAAAGGACAAATATAATCTTTGGAAACTCTGCCAGAGTACGATCAAGGATTGAGGCATAAACATTCTCAAATTGCTCCAAGGTAGCGCCCTTATTGGAGAGTGCACCGTTTACATCATTGACTCCAATAAGAATACTAAGAACATCGGGTTTAAGATCCAACGTATCTTTTTGCCAACGTGCAGCTAAATCATCAACCTTATTTCCACTAATTCCGCGATTATAAAACATCAACTCCTTCTCTGGGTAATCGGCTCCCAGACGACTAGCCACTGAAAAAGCATACCCATGCCCCATGATATGATTTGGATCAGCAGTACGACCTCTATTCCCGTCTGTAATTGAGTCGCCCTGGAAAAGGAAGACCATCCCCTTTCGTAAATCCTCCTTCTTGTGATACTTCGGAGTCGCAGCGTAAATTTGTGTGACTGAAGTTCCAGCCATGGCCATTCCTGCAAGGGTGATATTCGTGAGAAATTTTCGTCGAGAAGGAGTTACATTATTTGTATTAGTCATATTATTAGGAGTAAATTAGTGAGCAAATAAAATTACATAAAAATAGTTAAGAATCAGAGCCATTTAGGCAATTTGAAAGGGTCTGATCTTTAGATTAACTTCAAACCTATATTTTATTTCAGTGTTATTATTCTTTAACCGATAGAAAACTTAATTTTGAATAAAATATACAGAAATGTCCAATTCTATTCTTCATAAGGCCCACACGCGGGGACATGCCAACCATGGATGGCTAAACAGTTTTCATACCTTTAGTTTTGCAAATTATTACAATGCCGAACGGATGCATTTTGGCGCCTTGCGTGTTTTAAATGATGATACCGTAGATGAAGGGATGGGTTTCGGAACGCATCCTCATGAGAATATGGAGATTATCTCAATCCCTTTAGAAGGAGACTTGGAGCATAAAGACAGCATGGGAAATCTCTCTGTGATAAAGCATGGAGAGATTCAGGTCTTAAGTGCAGGAACTGGAATTTACCATAGTGAATACAATAGAAACCCAGACCGGAAGGTTAAATTTCTGCAGATCTGGGTCATTCCAAACAAGAAAAATGTTAATCCACGTTACGATCAAATCACCTTAAATCTTGAAGATCGTCATAACAGATTACAACAAATACTCTCTCCAAGCCCTGAAGATGAAGGGGTATGGATACATCAGAATGCCTGGTTTCATATTGGCAAATTCGACAAGGGCAACTCTGCAACCTACCCGATGAAGGATAACGGTAACGGTGTTTATGCCTTTGTTTTAAGTGGATCGCTAACAATAAATAACCAGTCATTAGAAGAACGTGATGGGTTTGGAATTTGGAATATTGCAGAATTATCAATCACAGCCGACACAGATTCAGAAATCTTATTAATGGAAGTTCCTATGAGTTTCTAATATCTATACTCTGGGATTTTTAAATGAGAATAATGCAAAAGGGGTGGTCAACAAATTTGTTGACCACCCCTTTTTTGAAGTTATAGGTGTTATTACCTTTTGGTCTTTCCGTAGACTGGTCCGTAAGTCTCGCATGCACGGTAATCTGATCCCTCCTTATCCATACCATATGCACTCCAAACAGCTGGTCGAAATACCTTCTCGTCAGCGATGTTATGCATCGAGACTGGTATACGAAGCATTGCTGCTAAGGAGATTAACTCGCTACCAATATGCCCGTAGCTTATTGCACCATGGTTCGCACCCCAATTCGCCATTACCGTATATACATCAGCAAATGCACCCTTGCCAGTAAGACGAGGAGCAAACCATGTGGTAGGCCAGGTTGGATTGGTACGTGAATCAAGTGTGTTGTGAACATCATCAGGCAACACAACGGTATATCCCTCTGCAATCTGAATGACTGGTCCTATACCTTTCACAAGATTTACCCTTGACATAGTCACTGGCATCTCTCCATCGGTTTTGAAGTGAGAAGAATAACCTCCACCTCTGAAGTATCCAAGATCAGCCGCTGGCCAATCAGTAGCATCCAGACATGCTTGTGCTTCAGCCTCTGTAATATCCCAGAATGGCTTCATTGCAGGTTTCCCATCTAGCTTTTGTTTTGCTGTAGCATCCAATGTGGTGGAACCTGAATTGATCAAGTGAATGATCCCTTCAGAAGCTTTACCCGTTAATTTCTTTCCGGTTACTCGTTCAACGGCCTCTGGACTCCAATAGGTTCGAACATCAGAGAAAATCTGAGCGGTATTGGTTAAGAGATGACCAAACAACATCACCACGCCATTTAACGAGTCGTTCTCTGTAGCCATAATAAAGGCTTGGCGAACGCCATTCCAATCGAACGAAGAGTTAAGGATAGCCTCCATGAAATCGCCATTTGGTAAATGATCGGTCCATTGACGCTGTCCTTGGAAACCGCCAGCAATAGCATTATGACCTAAAGCCTCTTCACCAAAACCTAGTTCAGCAAGACGAGGATTACCAATCATAAGATCACGACAGATCAAAGTCATCTTAACAACCATCTCCCACTCCCACTCTTTGCGCTCAGCAGAAAGTTGTTTCTCAGGACTATTTAAATCTTTTCCCTCCTTGCAATTTATCTTAACCCAAGCCAATGCTTTCTCATATTCAATTGGATCGTAGATGCCACGCTCGGCACGACGAATAAGCTCAGTCATATCAACCACTTCAGTACGCATACCTAAGTAGTCGAGGAAAAATTCTTGGTCAACAAATGATCCCATGATACCCATTGACATACCGCCGATAGATAAATATGATTTATCACGCATCTGCGCTACTGCAAGTCCAGCTTTTGCAAATTGCAATACTTTTTCTTTAACGTCTTCCGGTATTGTGGTATCGGTAGAATCTTGCACTTCATGACCATAGATGCCAAATGCAGGCAATCCTTTTTGTGCATAACCAGCTAAGGCAGCAGCTAAATAGACAGCTCCTGGGCGCTCGGTACCATTAAAGCCCCAAACAGCTTTCGGGATTAATGGATCGGTATCCATAACTTCCGTTCCATAACACCAGCATGGCGTAACGGTCAATGAGACGCCCACTCCAGCGCGAGAGAACTGATCGGCACACTTGGCCGCTTCAGCAACACCGCCAATGGTATGTTCCGCAATTACACATTCTACTTTTTGTCCATTTGGAAACCGCAGATTATCTGATATAAGTTTAGCAGCAGCCTTCGCCATATTCATAGTTTGAACCTCTAAAGATTCTCTTACTCCTTCTAGACGACCGTCAATAACAGGACGAATTCCAATCTTGGGCATCTCTCCAATAAGTCGATTAATCATTTTGCCTGATTTTTATTGTTAATTAATTAATTCGTAAAGTGCAGTATTAATTGGTAAAAATATAACATTCCGGTTGAAGATAAAATCTTCCCATGGTTTATTTTTAATGTTTAACAGATCATAACATTTCCGATACTAAAATATCTACTTGACGAGTAAAATTAGACCGGAAAAGAAGTAATCAGTCCACAAAGAAGCACGATTAAGACCTTTTAATTTTATTAAACAAGTCCCACAATACGATTCCGGCAGTAACGGCAATGTTTAAGGAATGCTTCGTGCCAAACTGAGGTATTTCAATCGTCTGATCACAGACATCAACAACCTCCTGCTGAACACCTTTGACTTCATTCCCAAAGATTAGCGCAAGCTTCTCGTTTGGACGAGGGATGTAATCAATTAGACTTATACTGTCTTCAACTTGCTCAATGGCAAGAATTGAATAGCCTTGATCCCGCAATTGGCGGATGGCATCTTCCGTGTTTAGATAATATTCCCAGGCAACCGAATTTTCGGCTCCTAAAGCCGTTTTATGAATCTCCTTATCGGGAGGCCGAGCCGTTATACCACACAAGCAGATTTTAGTGATCAGAAGTGCATCGGAAGTTCTAAAAATGGAACCTACATTATTTGAACTCCTTACGTGATCTAAAACAACGACTATTGGGACCTTTTCTGCCTCCTTAAAATCTTCAACAGACAAGCGCTCTAACTCTTCATTATCTCTCTTTCGCATCAATTTAACTAAGGTGATATTCAAAATTAACAAAGATACCGAATTAAAAACCAGCCATTCCAAAATCTTTCAATTAAATAACTCTAAACCGAGCCACAAAACCTAGCGATTATGTAATTTTGAACATGATCTTACTTAGACGCGATATGCTTAAATGGCTTCCAATAGTTTTATGCTTGTGCCTTCCATTCCATAGTCTTGCGCAAGCGAAAAATATTCCAGCCTATCAATATGATTCTAAAAGTATTGTTGCTGAAACAGATTCAATTATGCACCTAGTATTGCCTGAGATATTAGTCTATCCAGAGCATAAAAACTGGTCGCCGAAAGCATGGCATCAATACTCCATTCTTGAGCTAAGAGTGCTAAAAGTATATCCTATTGCAAAGATGGCGGCCATTAAATTAAGAGAATACAATGAAGCTTATGTGGGTTTTAAAACGGAACGTGAACGTAAAAACTACATTAAGAAAATAGAAAAGGAACTTTTTGCAGAGTTTGAACCCGAGATGAGAAGCATGTCTATAAGCACAGGAAGAATACTGATCAAATTAATTGATCGACAAACGGGCAAATCATCTTTTGAGATCATCAAGGAGTTTAAGGGCGGGTTCAGCGCTTTCTTTTGGCAGGGAGTGGCACGCATTTTTGGACATAATCTAAAATCAGAGTTCGATGCAGAGCACGAAGACCAACTGATTAATTACATCGTTTGGCAGATCGACAATGGATTGTTATGATTCTTCTAAATTCCTATTCGGAAATCGGGAAATCGTGATGAAATTGTTCCAAACGCTGCGTTAAACTATCAAACTGTGATCTTTTTACGCTAGACACACAAGCCCTTAAGCCCTCTTTTGAACTGCCAGTATTGCCAAGCGAAATAGCACTAATGCCATAATAGAGAAGCTTATGAAGCAATTCTGAACCTTTCATTCCTGGGTACCCAATTGTAAAATAAAATCCATCTCCCACGGGTTGGTGAAGATCTGTATGATAAACGATTTGAAACCCATTTTTAAGAAATAGCTGTTTCATAATCTTGGCTTTCTCTCCGTATTCTTTTACATCAGCAATAAAATTAAACTGGCCATCATTCGCCGCCTTAAACATCGCTGCTAGTGCATATTGTGCAGAGTGAGAAGTACCAGAAGTCATGGAATACAAAACACGATGAACGACCGCATTCCCAAATCCAATAACCTTAAGCCGTTCTTCAAGATAAGGGTAATGACGATTGTAGAGGGCATCTGAAATAGCCATCATACCGATTCGCTGTCCAGCATAGGAGAACACTTTTGAACTAGAAACTAGTAGGACGTACTTATCAGTATATCGAGCGACGGAAGCCTGGAATGGAGGAACTCCTGGCTTTGAGAGATCAAGTCTGAAGTCCATCCCAAAATAGGCTAAGTCTTCAATGATGACCACATCATACTTATTGGCTAATTCCCCAATTATCTGCAATTCATTTTCATCAAAGCAGATCCAGGCCGGGTTATTGGGATTGGAGTAGATGATGCAATTGATATTTCCTTTGGATAGATAAGATTCTAATTTATCCCGTAATTTTTCGCCTCGAAAATCAAAGACATCAAACGACTCGTATTTTTGACCCATGACCAGCATTTGTTGCTTTTGAACTGGGAAGCCAGGATCAACAAACAAGGCCGTATCACGCTCTTTCGAGCAGCTTCCAGCAACCAAGAAGGCAGCGTAGCTTCCCTCCATCGAACCCACAGTAGGGACGCAACCTTCGGGAAGCACATCAATATTCATGAATAACTTTAGAAAACGAGAAGTCTCCTCCTTCAAAGATTGAATCCCATCAATACGCGGATAAGAGGAGGCTACATTTTGCTTCAATGCAGCAATCTCTGCATCGACGCCGATTTGCGTGGGAGGCAGACCAGGAATGCCCATCTCCATTCGAATATATTTTTCACCAGTTGCAGCCTCAATACTGGTTACAAGTTGAACAATCTCACGTATGGATGCCTCGCCTATCGTTGGAACTTTCAGTTCTTTGATTTTCTGCTCAACGACAGCTGAGTTAATGGGCGTATTGAGTGGTAGACTCTGATTCAAAATTCAGATTTTAATTGATTAACCCATGCATTCAATCGACCTTCTGTCAGTTCTGGCTGAAAGTCTTCATCGAGAGGTAAGCCAAGGAACAGCCCCTGTTCAACAGCTTCTGAATCACTAAACTCATACTCTTCTGCACTAACTTTACCTAGCAGTGTTCCTCCATTGTTTTGAACAATTCGGGCGAGGATGCCCATTGAATTCACAAAATGAAAAGCATAGGTGATATGATCTCCTAAGCCGAAAATTGCAACTTTTTTACCTGTAAAATCAACCTGAGAGACCACCGGCATAAACTTAGACCAGTCGATATTCCCAAATTTCTGATCCCAGGTATCCCTACCAATGGTTGACAATCCGAAAATAATGGTCTCATATCGACCAATATCGGAAGCTGAAGCCTGATTAATTGAGATTAAATCGAATGACCCTGGCTCCAATTTGGAAGCCAGTAAATTAGCAACACGGTTAACAGCTCCCCCTTCTGGTCCGAAAAAAATAGCTAGATTTCCCATAACTGAAAATTTATTCGTTGTGAATAGCAACCTCTCCTCTTACATACTCGCCAAGAATCGCCATACTCGATACATTCTTAAGAACCATATGAATTGCTTTCTCATAATTCTCCATCAGATCCCATTCGACATCTACATGAAAAGAATACTCATTTGGTTTTCCAATGATCGGTAACGATTGAATTTTAGTAAGGTTAATCTCATGTTCAGCAAAGGTATTTAATACTTTCGCTAAAGCTCCATGAAGATGACCCACTTCGAAGCATATAGAGGCTTTATTTGAATTGACTGGTGTCACATTATGTTTGGCTAAAATCAAAAATCGGGTATAGTTTTTCTTGTTGCTCTCAATACCCTTATCGATGATCTCTAGACCATAAAGCTGCGCAGAACGAACATTGCTGATCGCCGCGGCATAGGTGATTTTATCTTTGGAAATAAGACGAGCGACAGCAGCATTATCGCCAAGCTCTTTTGTTTCAACGTTGGGAAAATATTTTTCAAGATATTCTGCACATTGCAAAAATGACATTGGATGCGAATAAATCTCTGTAATATCTCTCTTACGCACGCCCGGAAGGACCATCAGATTCATCTGGATATGAATATAAATCTCTCCGATAACACGCAGGTGAAAATCCCGAATCAAGGTATAGTTCTGAAGTATACTACCAGCTATTGAGTTTTCAATTGCCAATACCGCATAATCGACTTTGTCTTCATCAATCTGCTCGCAAACACTGCGAAATGATTTGCACTCCACAACCTCTATTTCATCATCAAAATAACGACGAGCTGCATCTTCGTGAAATGAACCTTTTATACCTTGTATTGAAACTTTTTTCACCCTAAATATCCATTAATGAATTTCGACGCAATTTAGTTATATTCCCTGAAAAACTTAGAGAATTTAACCGGTAAATCACTTTGATATAAAATTGTTTACCCGATTATTGGCCATTGAATCTATATCAATATCTACAAATGAGCTAGAAGGTTCGCGAATAGCTGCTCAAATTGCTCCAGGTCTGCAGGAGGAATGCTCTTTAATAAACGATTCTCACACGCTTGTCTTGCTTTTTCTATCTTGCTTTTAACCAATTTTCCGCTTGGAGTAAGGCACAGCCGAATAGCTCTTCGATCATTAGAATCTGTCTGTCTATCCAAATACCCATTCACAACCAAGGTCTCAACAACCCGACTAACTCTCGACAACGACAGATCCATCTGCTTTGCTAATTCTGGGCTACTTATGGTCTGACAGTTCCCGACAGATAAAAAAAACAGCAATTCAGATTGCGATATTTTTAACTCTAATAGGAGTTGCTGATCTATGTGAACGCACCGTTTCTTTAATTCGTAAATAAGATCTGTTAATCGAGGAGAAGTTGCCATAGCAATAATAACTTTGCACAAAGCTATAAAGATGAATTCTATTTCCAAGCACATTTTTTGCTAGTAGCAAATTTATTTTTAATGCTTAATTTTTATTTCGCAAAAATATTATTATATTTGCACAACAATTATTGCTATTAGCAAATTAATTAATTTTAATTCAAGAATAGATGGCACTTGAGAATCTGACTAAAGAGAGTTTTAAATCAAAGGTATTCGATTACGAAATCCACAAGGAGTGGAAGTTTGAAGGCACGGTTCCTGCCATCGTCGATTTTTATGCTGATTGGTGTGGTCCGTGTAAAACCATTGCACCGGTATTAGAGCAGTTACAAGCCGAGTATGGCAGTAAGCTTACGATATATAAAGTCAATACGGAGCAGGAGCAAGAGTTAGCTGCCATATTTGGGATCCAAAGTATCCCTTCCCTATTATTTATCCCATTGGATGCGCAGCCTCAAATGGCTCAAGGAGCGTTGCCTAAAGAGTCTTTTAGAACGGCAATTAGTAATGTGCTAAAGGTGGAAGCAGAATAAGCATTAACTTTATCAAAAAAATTAAGGATATGAAGCAAGATATTAGTATTTCATGGAAAGAAGGGATGGCATTTGAGGCTGACGTAAACGGTCACAAGATTCTCTTAGATGCAAGCGAGCAGTTTGGCGGACAAAATTTGGGTCCGAGGCCTAAGCCCCTTATGTTAGTTGCTTTAGCAGGTTGTACCGGAATTGATGTCCTCTCGATTTTAAAAAAGATGAGAATCGAGCTAACCAATTTTGATATCAAAGTTGAAGCTGACCAATCGGAGGAGCAGCCGGTACATTACATCAATATGCATATCATTTATGAGTTCTGGGGGAAAGACCTGCCGGAAGAGAATCTTCAGAAAGCGATAAACCTATCTCACGAGCGATATTGTGGTGTTTCGGCAGTTTATAGCAAGATCATGCCAGTTACCACTTCATTTATTGTTCATGAGGTTTAATGCGGATAAAGATATAGCACAATAAAAAAGGGGACTGTTGGTCCCCTTTTTTATTGTGCTTAAGCCATTATTAGATTCCAGCTTTTTCTTTGAACCACTCCAGAGTTTCTGAGGATGGTCTTTCAAGAGGCAGGTTATACATTCGATCCCAGATCAACTGCGCCAATACTCCTAAGGCACGGCTTACACCAAACATAACGGTATAGAAGAAGTATTCAGATATACCATAATGCTGAAGAAGAGCGCCAGAGAAGGCATCGACGTTAGGCCAAGGGTTCTTCACTTTTCCCAATGACTTTAAGATTGGAGGAACGATATCATAAAGCATATTGACGATGTTAATTAATTTATCGTCTTCTACATATTTTTCAGCAAATTGTTGTTGAGCCGTAAATCGAGGATCGGTAACGCGCAAAACAGCATGACCATAACCTGGGATAACTTTTCCTTCGGAGATTGTTTTACGCACATAGGCTTCAATCTTAGCGCGTATAACCTCTTTATCATCGCTATCACCGATCTCTTTAATCATTTCATAGATCCAGAACATCACTTCTTGGTTTGCATAACCATGCAATGGTCCAGCGAGTCCAAGCATTCCAGCAGCGTATGAATAGTAAGGATTACTTAGAGCAGTTCCTACCAAGTGAGTAGCATGTGCTGAGACGTTACCACCTTCGTGGTCGGCATGAATACACATATACATTCTGAATAGACGATAAATCTCCTCATCGTCGTATCCCATCATATGTGCAAAGTTAGCAGCCCAATCAAGTTTTGGATCAGGTTCGATAAAAGTACCGTCTTTGAAGGTACGGCGATAGATATAAGCAGCGATAACTGGAAGACGAGCAATTAGATTCATAACATCTTCGTAGGTCGTATCCCAATAGTCGTTCTTATTTATTCCTGAACGGTGAGCTTTTTGGAATAAGGAATCGGTTGCCATAGAGAGAATACCAGTGCTAAACTGAGTCATTGGTTTAGCCTCTAAAGGCATCGCATCAAGAACTTTTTTAACGTGATCTGGAACATGACTGCGTTCGAACCAATCTTTACTTAAAGACTGAGCTTGTTCTAAAGTAGGCAATTCGCCTAGAAGCATCAAATAAAATAGACCTTCGGGTAAAGGTTCGCCATCAGGATTAGATTTTGGCAATTTATCTTGTAATTCTTGGATGGAATATCCTCTATATCGAATACCGTTTTCTGGGTCTAACTTGGAAGTTACAGTTAATAAACTGGTCATTCCTTTCATCCCCGTAAGAATCTGATCTATGCTAACTGATTCCACAACAACGTTTCCAAACTCGCTGATCAACCGCTTAACTACTGCACGTTCCTTCTCCCCTTTTTCTAAAAGTTTCTTCTTAATCTGGTCCATTTAATTCTTCTAATGTTCGTCCAAATATAAATAATATTTTATAAAGAATTGGTCTAAAATAGACTAATGTTCATATTTTAACAAGCGATTATATAAAAAGGTTTCGAGCTAATTTAGACACTAAAAAAGGGGCAACTTTCGTTGCCCCTTTTTCTATATTGAATTGAATTTACTCAGCTTCTTTATCTTCTTCTGGAGCCGATTCTTCAGCGGCTTCATCAGCTGTTTCTTCAGCAGCTTCTTCTGAATGCTCAACGGTGTCAGCAGCTGTTTCTTCAACAATCTCCTCGATGATTTCTTCAGCCACAACCGCAGCAACTACAGCTTCTACAACTTCTACAGCAGGTGTTACGACCTCAGCTTTCGGGGCTACAACTTCGGCTTTAGGGACTTCGTTGTCATTGCCATCAGATTTCTTCCGTGACCTACGTTTTTTACTTGTTTCTTTCTTGCCTGTAGAGAGCATGTTTTCATTGTAATCTACAAGTTCGATGATACACATTTCAGCGTTATCGCCTAATCTGTTTCCGACTTTCAAAATTCGGGTATAGCCACCTGGACGATCAGCGATTTTAAGCGCAATGTCTCTGAACAGTTCAGTAACGACAGTCTTGCTTTGAAGAAGGCTAAACACCTCTCTACGATTGTGAGTTGTATCACTTTTCGCACGGGTAAGGATAGGTTCTACATAAACGCGCAGTGCTTTAGCTTTGGCTAGCGTTGTACTAATTCTCTTATGAAGAACTAGTGAATTTGCCATATTAGCCAACATCGCATGACGATGAGAACTAGTTCTGCCTAAATGATTGAAACTTTTTCTATGTCTCATTTCTATTATTCCTTGTCTAATTTATACTTACTGATGTCCATCCCAAAACTTAAACCGAGGTTAACCAATAAATCGTCAAGTTCGGTTAATGATTTCTTTCCGAAGTTCCGGAATTTCAATAAGTCGTTACGATTATAAGTTACCAATTCTCCTAGGGTATCCACATCAGCCGCTTTAAGGCAGTTAAGGGCTCTAACAGAAAGGTCAAGATCTACCAAGCGATTTTTAAGAAGTTGGCGCATATGAAGGATCTCTTCGTCGAATTCTTCATTGGCAAATTTCTCATCTGAATCTAACGTGATTTTCTCGTCTGAAAATAGCATGAAATGATAAATCAAAATCTTAGCTGCTTCCTTCAAGGCATCTTTTGGATAGATAGAGCCATCAGTGGTAATTTCAAGAAGCAATTTCTCGTAGTCCGTTTTTTGTTCTACGCGATAGTTCTCGATATCATACTTAACATTCTTGATCGGCGTAAAGATTGAATCGATTGGGATAACTCCAAATTCCTCTTCAGCTGGTTTATTTTCAACACCAGGAACATAACCACGGCCCTTTTCGATTGAAAGTTCAATCTGAAGTTTCACGCCTGACTCCATGTTGCAGATTAATAACTCAGGATTAAGAACTCTAAAACCAGTGATAAAGTTATTGATATCGCCAGCTTTGAAAGTATCCTGTCCAAAGATTGAAACAGAGACTTTTTCGCTATCGAAATCATCAACTACCTTTTTGAAACGGATTTGTTTCAAGTTAAGGATCATCTCGGTTACATCCTCAATGACACCAGGGATTGTAGAAAATTCATGTTCTACCCCTTCTATTTTGATCGTTGTTATTGCGTACCCTTCTAAAGACGATAACAAAATTCTCCGGAGAGCATTACCAATTGTAATACCGTAACCAGGCTCAAGTGGACGAAATTCGAATTTTCCAATTCGATTATCCGACTCGATCATTATCACCTTATCCGGCTTCTGGAAAGCTAGAATTGCCATAAACCTAAATATTATTATTTATTTCGAATATAATTCGACGATTAATTGTTCCTTGATATTTTCCGGAATTTCGTCGCGGCTAGGAACACTCATAAAGGTGCCAGATTTGGCATCGCCATCCCACTCCAACCAAGGATACTTATTGTGTCTTTGTGTTGCTAAGGCATCTGTAATCGCCACAAGCGATTTAGATTTTTCACGTACACTAACCACTTCGCCTGGGCGAAGGGTATAAGAAGGAATATTTACAACAGAACCATTGATAACAATGTGTTTATGAGACACCAACTGACGAGCAGCAGCGCGACTTGGAGCAATACCAAGACGATAAACCACGTTATCTAATCTGCTTTCAAGAAGTTGCAAAAGTACGGTACCCGTAACCCCTTTGTGCGAATGCGCTTTTTCAAATAGGTTGCGGAATTGACGTTCAAGTACACCGTACATGAATTTCGCTTTTTGTTTTTCTTTTAGCTGAGTTCCGTATTCAGAAACTTTTTTCCGACGTTTGCTGTTTCCATGCATTCCCGGAGGGAAGTTCTTATGCTCAAAAGCTTTATCGGGACCATAAATGGCTTCACCGAATTTTCTTGAAATTTTGGACTTAGGTCCAATATATCTTGCCATGTGATTTTACTTTTAAACGATTAATTAGACACGACGACGTTTAGGAGGGCGACATCCGTTATGTGGTAATGGAGTAACGTCAACAATCTCAGTTACCTGGATTCCAACATTAGCCATTGCACGAATAGCAGACTCACGTCCGTTTCCCGGTCCTTTTACAAAAACCTTCACCTTACGTAATCCAAGGTCAAAAGCGGTCTTTGCACACTCCTCAGATGCAGTTTGTGCTGCATAAGGGGTGTTCTTTTTAGAACCTCTAAAACCTTTTTTACCAGCTGATGACCAAGAGATAACTTCTCCGTTGTTGTTGGTCATCGAGATGATGATATTATTAAAAGAGGATGATACATGAGCCTGTCCAACAGCCTCGATGTTCACTACTCTTTTCTTAGATACTCCAGTCTTTTTTGCCATTGTTACTTCCGATTATTTAGTGGCTTTTTTCTTATTTGCAACTGTTTTCTTTCTACCCTTACGTGTTCTAGCATTGTTCTTAGTACTCTGCCCACGAACCGGTAAGCCGAT
>CAIUAN010000025.1 GCA_903897145.1 uncultured Bacteroidia bacterium
CGTTAAGAAACGACGCCTCAGTCACCGAGGCCTCAGCTGGCGAAGATCAATCACAATGTAATAGTGGCATCTTTACTTTAGCTGGCAACAGTCCAACTTCAGGTACTGGTACCTGGACACTTATCAGTGGCACTGCAACGATCACCACTCCAAGTTCACCAACATCTGGTGTGACTGGCGTACCAACCAATAGCACTGCTGTTCTTCGTTGGACGATCACCAATGGTACTTGCAGTGATTTTGATGAAGTCTCGTTGGCTAATAATATTTTACCTATCGCTACCGCAACAAGTAATAGTCCAATTTGTGCGGGCACCACTCTTAATTTAATTGGTGGTCCAGCAGAAATGGCAACCTATGCATGGAGTGGACCTAATGAGTTTACCTCTTCAATGCAAAGCCCAATGGTATCTTCGGATGCTACATCAGCTATGGCCGGAGAATACCGACTCATCGTAACCAATAGCTTTGGCTGTTTGGATACTGCAACCACCATTGTTGTCGTGAAGACTATCCCAACCATTACAGAAACGACTTCGGCTGAACGATGTGGCCCAGGCACCTTAACCCTAGGGGCTTATGCTTCTGCGGGTGCGATTAACTGGTATGCAGCTTCTGTTGGCGGTGAATCTTTGGGTACTGGAATTAGTTTTACCACCCCAAGTTTATCTGCAACTACCACCTATTATGTGGATGCTACAAATGACGATTGTACGACAACCGAACGAACAGCTGTTATCGCAACGGTAAATCCAATTCCAAATATCTATTTAGAGGTTAGCCAGTTTAATGTCTGCCAAGGAATAACCTCCGTAACGATTTATCATGGGAGTGAAATTGAAAGTTCAAACCAATATTCCATCACGTTTGAGGAATCGGCCTTAACACAAGGATTTGTGAATGTTGGATTTAGATCCTTCCCAGAAGGGCCAATTCAGGTTATAATACCTGCTAATGCCTTGGCTGGAAGTTACACGGGCTTGTTGAGAGTTAAAAATAGCATTACGGGATGTCAAAATGAGGGCATTAACATAACCATTACGATTTATCCTCGTCCTGCCGCAACAGCCACGATCGCTAATGTATCGTGCAAGGGTTCTAATGATGGATCAATTACTGTAACCCCAACATCAGGTGAAGGGAACTATACCTATGGTTTATCTCCTGGAAACCGAACAGGTGGTCCGCAATCTGAACCTTATACCTTTGCAGGCCTATCTCCAGACAGCTATACCTGGTCGATGACCAATTATCATGGTTGTGTCGTGACAGGTGAAGCAACCATCACGGAGCCTACCTACGCCCTTAGCGCTACCATAGAATCTACAGATGTTTCCTGCTTTGGTGCCTCTGATGGGACAATTAGCATCGTAAGCCCAAGAGGAGGGTACGGCAATTACCAGTATACCATCAATGGTGGTACGACCTGGTTGACAACCCCTAATTTTACCGGACTTGCTCCTGCAGTATATGTCGTGGAAATGAGAGATGCGACAGCGCCAAATTGTATCCTTGCTTTAAACGCTGCCCTTTCAATCACACAACCACCAATACCAACTGCTCCAATTGTTGGAGACCTTGTTCAGCCTACTTGCTTGATTCCTACTGGAAGTGTTACTTTGAGTGGATTACCAGAAGGTAACTATATCCTCAATCCGGGATCAATCAGTGGCTCTACAACTTCGAAGACAATTACTGGATTAGCACCTGGAACCTATCACTATAGCTACGCCACAAGCTTGGGTTGTCTTTCAATGACCTCAATCGCTGTAGTAATCCTTCCACAACCTGCTACGCCTGATACTCCATATATAAAAAGTATTACCCAACCATCTTGTTTAATAGATGCAGGAAGTGTTACTTTCAGTGGCTTGCCACTATCAGGCTGGACTATTAATCCTGGAGTCTTTACTGGTAACTCTGCCGAAGGGATAATCACTGGATTAGCTCCTGGAGTCTATAAATATACAGTAACCAACAGTTTGGGCTGCATATCATTGCCTACTGCAGATATTGTAATTCAGCCTCAGCCAATAACCCCTTCGGCTCCAATAACCACGTTGGTTAATCAGCCATCTTGTGAACTAGGCGCTGGAACAGTTACTCTCGAAGGTCTACCACAAGGAGCTTGGACCATTAATCCAGGTAATATAAGTGGTGTTGCAACCAGCACAATAATTGCGGGATTGCTACCTGGTGCATATCAATTTACTGTTGCCAATAGTATTGGATGTATTTCGGAACTTTCAGCTTCTGTAACAATTAATCCATATCCAATTCACCTTGTGGCAACTCCGAAGGCAGTAACGTGCAATGGAGGTAAAGATGGAGCCATTGATTTGGTCGTCACTTGTGGTTCAGCTCCTTATCAATATGCCTGGACTGGTCCTAATGGATTTGCAGCTACGACTGAAAATCTAACGGGTTTGGCAGGCGGATTATATACCGTTGAAGTTAAGGATGCGAAAGAGCTAATCGCTACTGCTGCAGTCACTGTCGATGAGTCATTGTCTCCAATAAATCTTAGTGTTTTAACAGTCCCAGAGATCCAAACAATGAGTGTCGATGGAACAACCCTGCTTGGACAAACGCTAGGATCAGTTAATCTGTCAATCGCAGGTGGTAGTCAACCATTCACATTTACTTGGACGGGTCCTAACAGCTTTGCTGCAACTACTGAAGATTTGACCAATTTAATTGGCGGCACCTATCAGGTTATCGTTACGGATCAATATGGTTGCCCAGCGACAATCCCTGCTGTGGTCGACTTACAGGTTGTATTGTCAGAGGATCAGACTTGCGTTCTTGTTATCCCTAATGTCTTTACGCCAAATGGAGACGGTCTTCACGATTTCTTTGAGATTAGTTGCTTGTATAATTATGCAAATGCCGAAGTTCAGATTTTTAATCGAAATGGAAACTTGGTATTCAAGCGAGATCATTATGGTAATCTTGATTTCTGGGGAACTAAAGAGAAAGCTTTCTGGAATGGTCGTTCTGAAAATAGCTTGAATTTCATGGGCAGCGAGTTGCCTTCTGGTACCTATTACTACATCCTTAAGTTAGGCACAGGTAAAGTTCTTACAGGCTTTGTATTCCTTGGTCGATAGTTTATACTGTGTACGCAAAATGAAAATAGAATATCAAATACATCCTAAAAAACGATCATTATGAAAATCCTGAATGAAATAAGAACAGCAATCATCATGTTGCTTTGCCTAAGCGGACCAATGGTTGTCTTTGGCCAACAGGACCCAATCTATTCGCAGTATATTTTTAACATGCAAACAGTGAATCCTGCCTATGTGGGAAGTTGGCAGACGATGGGTTTTGTGGCCTTAAATCGAGAGCAATGGCTTGGGATCACAGGCCATCCAACTACTCAGACTTTTTCCTTCCAGACGCCAATTGTGAATCAGAATGTCGGCATTGGATTGGATTTATTGATTGATAAACTGGGTTCAGAGCGAAGGGTAATGGTGGGTGCCAACTACTCGTATCGGATTTCGATTGATGAAACGACCTCCTTGCGTTTTGGCTTAAAAGCTGGGTTTACTAATTACAGCAATAACCTGCCCACCTTGCAGCCATTCCCGGATGGACTGCCAGATCCTATCTTGCAAAGCGCGATCACTAGTAAGTTTATGCCAAATATTGGAACGGGATTATTCTTGTCTACCTCGAAGTATTATTTGAGTTTATCGCTACCAAAACTTTTTGAGACAAAGATCAATGCGAATTCAGGCTATTCGTCAAAAATGTCAGAGGCTAGAGAGTACTATTTTTTAGGCGGTATAGTCTTTAATATTTCTGACAACCTAAAATTTAAGCCAACTTTTATGACAAAGTCGGCCGTGGGAAGTCCGTTTCAATACGACCTCTCTGCTAATTTTCTATTGGCAGAAAAACTATGGCTTGGAGGCGTTTATCGATCTGGTGATGCCATAGGCGCTGTGGCACAATGGATCGTAAATAATCGATTGCGGATTGGTTATGCGGTCGATTTTACCATGACCGATCTGAGACATTATCATAATGGAGTGCATGAATTGATGCTTTCGTATGAAATTGCCTTTATCAAGAAGGTTTATACTTCTCCACGATATTTCTAAAGTCTAAATCTTAATTCAAAATACTCATGAAACAAATTCTAGTTATTATATTGACAATGAGCTTATTATTTCATTTTGTTCAAGCTCAGCCCAAGAAACAGACCGATATTTTTGATCTGTCGTCCACCAAAATGTCTGAGCTATCTATTAACAAAGTTTGGAGTGATTTTGGTCCAGCTATCATTGGTGATGATCTCTACTTTACTTCATTTAAAGATGTGATCAAAGGTTTGTCATCTAAGTCAAAAGATGTCCCATTTTATGATCTTTTTAAGGTTAAGACAGACTCTTCTGGGAAGGCAATATCTTCGCGAGTACTTATTCCAGAATCAGAAACAAGGTTCCATGAAGGGCCTATCTCTTGGTGCGACAAGACGGGGGAGATGTTCTATACTCAGTCGAATTATGTCGATCCAGCCGTTAAATATAAAGCATTTCGAAATGAGGGGATTAAGTTGCGGATACTCGTGGCTAAGCAGGTTGGAGGTTCTTGGGAAACAGTCTCAGAATTTCCGTATAACAATGCAAATTACTCAGTCGGTCATCCTGCCATCAATGTGAGTGGCGACACCTTATATTTTTCGAGCGACATGTCGGGTGGCTATGGTGCGACGGACCTCTATTATTCCGTCCGTAAAAATGGACAATGGTCTGAGCCAGAGAATTTAGGGTCTGAGGTAAATACAGCTGGGAAAGAAGAATTTCCGTTTATCACCGGTGATGGATTTCCAGGTCGTTTTTTGATCTTCGCCTCGACCGCTCATGGAAGTATCGGTGGACTGGATTTATTTTATAAAGATCTAAGGGATCCAAATAGCAAGGTTGTCCCTTTTCCTGCACCAATTAATAGTGTGAATGATGATTTCAGCATGTGTTTGTCTGACCAGTTTGAATATGGCTATATGACCTCCGACCGTCCGGGAACTGGAAGCGATGACATCTACCAATTTACATTCAATAGGAATCTTGATTACTTAAAGGAGATCTTGGTACTGGATCTGCTTTCCAAGAAGCCTATTCAAGGCGCCACTGTTAATCTTTGCAACCTGAAAAAGAGTAATACGGGTAGCGATGGCATAGTCTCCATGAAATTTAAAAAAGGGTCTATTTGCGATGTCAAAGTATCAGCTGCTGGTTACCAGGATAATCAGAAGCTAGTATATATGGGGACACCAAAAAATGGAAAATTTCCTAGGGACACGATATTTTTAACACAAGAGGTAAAGAAAGAGGTAACCTTACGCAATGTCTATTACGACTTCGACAAGTGGAATATCCTTCCGGAGGCTGCTGCAGAACTCGATCGCTTGGTGATCCTAATGAAAGAAAATCCAACGCTGAAAGTTGAGTTAGCTTCTCATACCGATGAGCGGGGCGACATCCCATATAATATAAGGTTATCCCAAAGACGGGCAGAGTCCGTTGTTAACTACCTTGTTTCAAAGGGGATTGACAAATCGCGTATTAAAGCGCAAGGATTTGGGAAGTCAATCTTGATTCATAACAGCATCGTAAAGGGCAAACTGACACCAATGGAACACCGGGAGAACAGACGGACTGAGATTATTATTCCAGGGTTCATTAAGGCAGAGCCTGTAAAACAAGTGAAAGGGGATTTCTCAATGATCCAATAAGAAAGTTTTGTTCATAGATTTAGAAAGCCCAATCTAGTTGATATGCTGGAGCGGGCTTTCTTCTTGGGAGCCTACATCCATTTTTCGGGCACGCCAGATACTCACATTTAGTTCAAAGCCAATGAGCAAGTTTAGGGCATTAAAGTAAACAGATAACATAACCACTACCAGCGTTCCAATGGAGCCGTAAAGCGTATTGTATTTTCCGAAGTTGTTGATGTAGTAGGAGAATCCAATCGTGGTAATGATAGTCAGAATAGTGGCTAAGGTTCCCCCTGCCGAGATAAAGCGAAACTTCGTCTTACGCGCCGGAGCAAGGTAGAAAAGAAACGCGTAACTAAAAAAGAATAAGGCACAGATGACAATCCATTTGCCGCCTAGTAGCAAGTAATAAGTGATGTTGGAATGGAGAAATCCAGACTTGACAATGAACTTCATAAACGTTTGACTCAACGTTATCATAGCGATGCTAATTGTTGTTAAGGTGGTTAAGATAACCGCTAAGACTAAAGCTACTAGACGCTGATTGATCCAGCTCCTAGATTCAATGGTGTGAATGCTTCCATTAAATGCAGTAATAACCGACACAATGCCATTTGTTGAGAAGAAGAAGGCAGCAAAAAAACCAAATGAAAGAAGTCCTCCTCTGGGCTGTGTGACAATGTTTTTAATTGTGTCTTGTACCGCAACATAGGCATTTTGAGGCATGATGCTTTGCAGCAGGTTTAAAAGCTGCATTTGAAAATGAGCAATTGGGATATAAGGAATTAGGGTGAAAACAAAAATAATAGCCGGGAAAATTGCCAACATAAAATTAAAGGCTACTGCGGATGCCCTTGTAGAAATGGCTCCGTCTACGATAGATTTCCAGAAAAATAGACCGATATCATAAAGGGGTATCCCATCGAAGAATGGGAGCCTAATTTGCTTAGCCCATTGGCTAATTCGATCGAAGCGATTGCGAATAAACTGTTTAAGGTTAGGCCAGATTGACATTAAAATTAATTTCGTTTGACGACTAGTCCTTGTCAATTCGTAACTGAATAATCATAGACCTATCTTCTTTGGATTGAATTAAAATATAAATTCTAAAATTCCCATTGGTGGTTGTCATTTTCCCAATCGCAAAGGATGAATCGCTCCCTCCTTGGTGTGAAATTTCAAAGTTAAGTGTTTTGTGTTGTTTGAAAAAATCCGCCAGTATTTGCTCCCCTTGAGCTTTAGGGCACACAGTTTGCTGATCCAGAATAGCGAGTTCGATAGTCTCATTGAAATTCGTGGCTATCATTTTCGCATCTCCGCTTTTAAATCCAGTAACAAGTGGTTGAGAAATCTGCCCCAAAGCAAAAATTGGAGAGATAACCATCCAAGCAACAAAAAATAAAACCAATCCTAATTGTTTTTTCATCTATAATAAATTAAGCCTTAGCTTTTAGCAAAAATCGTGCTACTCTTAAACACGATATTCTAAAGCAATATTTAACGATTATAAAGATACAGTTTTATTGTTTAATAAGCCTTTACCTAAAAAAATGAATTAAAAAATTGGATGCCAATTTAATCTAACTTAATATTGTAATTGTGAAGACACTATTACTAACCATCGGTGAGACCGATCAGAAGTATATCAAGGAGGGTATTGCTGACTATGTCAAAAGGCTCTCGTTTTATATCCCCTTTGAATCTAAAGTGATACCTGACTTGAAGAATCGAAGCTCACTCTCTCTAGAGAATCAAAAAGAGAAAGAGGGACAACTAATTCTGAATCATGTGTCAGCTGGAGATTTTCTTGTCTTACTTGATGAAAGAGGAAGTGAACTCTCTTCAATTGAATTTTCAAAATGGATGGAGAAGAAGATGGCTGCTGGTATGCGTCAGCTTATTTTCGTTGTCGGCGGTCCTTATGGGTTTTCTAAATCGGTCTATGAACGTGCAAATAACCTTGTTTCATTGTCTAAATTAACTTTTTCACACCAAATGGTCCGCTTGATTTTTGTGGAACAGTTGTATCGGGCCATGACTATTATCAAAAACGAACCTTATCATCACGAATAATGGGTTTAAAAAAAATCTTGAATAGCCGCGTTTTTATTCTTCTTGCCCTGATGGTGGTAACTGGATTATTAGTCAGTGGTATTTTTTTAAAATCAAAAACTTCTCTGGATGAGAACCAGCGTGTTTACAACGTATTTTCAGGCAAGGAGAAAATGCTTAACCAGCTTTTAGATTCTGTTGCTATTCAACTTAATCAAATATCAAACCCAATAGCAGACTGGAGTTTACTTCGTTTGTTTCCTCAAAATGAGAAGGGGTTGGAGGTCGCTGTGAGCACTAAAGGAAGAACAATCTTTTGGTCTTCTTCCTCAGTTGCGTTTCCTTTGATCGAGAGCCTGACTCAGGATCACATTGGTTTAGTTCATTTGCCTTCCGGTTGGTATTACCAATTCACACGAGTTTTACACGAGTATACTATTTATGGTTTTATTTTAATTAAAAGAGAATTTCCATATCAAAATAGATACATCAAAAACTCTTTTAATGCAGATTTTAAGCTTGCAGAAAATTGTCTTGTCGACAAGTTTAAGCACTCAAATGCGTTGAATATTTGTCGACCTGATGGGAAATTCCTATTTTCTATTCTCCCTTTTGCTGGATCATTTCGGGAGGATAAAGATTCCGATTTTGTAGCACTGCTTTTTCTCGTTTTAATCGTTTTGATTTTGTCGCAATTGAGACAATGGCTTAAAGATCATTCTAGCCTAACTAAAGTAGCAAAAGTATCAGTGATGCTTGTGGCCACATGTGTCATATTTATACTTGTGAACGAATTATTGTTGCCTGAACAATTTTACCAAACTAAACTTTTTCAGCCTCAGTCGTTCACCTATAATTCGTGGTTTACATCCTTTGGAGCTTATCTGCTTGCGAGTATTCTAATGTTTTTCTTTGCCTACTCAGCCTGGACGTTTAAAGGCACCATTCATCAAAGTTGGAAAGGTATTGTCAAGGTGCTTTCTTACACCTTCGTAGCTTTGTATTTTTCAGTATCGGCTGCTTTGTTGAAAATTTTAGTCTTAAATTCGACTATTACCTTTGAGTTTTTTCATGAACTAAATTTTTCCCCTCTAAATTTCTATGCCTTTATTGCGCTGTCGTTGCAGCTTTTGGGCTTTGTCTTACTTGCCTCGAATATAAGAGCTGAATTTGATTTTAAAGGGAGTCGGTTTGAATTTGCGAGCTCTCTAATAATCGCTGCACTTGTGGCAGGTTTGTTGGTATCCTATCTTTTTACCCCGATTGACTGGATTGTATTTCTGTTTTATGGTTTCGTCTTTACTGTATTGTGTCTTTTTGAACAAAATTATATTCGGTCCTATAGGTTTACGTTTCTAATGATCGGTTCGTTGATTTTAGCCACCTATATTAATTTATATACGCAGGCTTTGATACATTCAAAAACTGAGCGAATACTTGAGGTTCAGGCTGTAAAGTTAAGCTCAGAGCGAGACTCCGGAGCAGAGATATTTCTCGCGGAACTCGACAATAAACTTCGCGTAGATACAACTATTCGATCGAACCTGACACCGCCCTATAAAAAACTCGAAACCTATTTGCAGAACACCTACTTTACAGGGTTCTGGAGAAATTATAATCTTCAGGTAACGGTTTGTAACTCTTCCGATAGTGTTCTTGTTACGGATGAGAAAAGAAGCTATCCTTGCTTCGACTTCTTCAATAAATTAATTGAAACAAAAGGGATTCAAGTCGCAGGAAGCACGTTCTATTTTATGGATCGGATAAATGGTCGAATCTCTTACCTGGGTCAAGCCCAATTCAATAATTTAAAGAATGTTCCTGTCCATGTTATTCTTGAACTTACCTCAAAGGTTATTCCTGAAGGGAAGGGTTATCCAGAGCTTTTGCTTGATGAGCATGCCTCAAGAGACAATTATTCTGGCGATTTTAGCTATGCCAAATATTATGATGGGAATTTAGTGGATCGCGGTGGCGACTATCAATATAGTCTAAAGTTTTCTGAGCATATGCCAATGCATCAGGAATATATGCATTTTTCGAAAAATGATTATCGCCACTGTGTCTATCAACGTGATAGCAATAATTTTATTGTGACAACTTATCCCGAAATGAATTCTTTTCATTTGCTTAGTGTGATCACGTATTTGTTCTTGCTGTTCTTTTTAGTGGGTTCGATAATCATTTTAATTACCTCTCAAAGCCTTAAGATTCAAAATAAGAAGTTTGATTTACGAGAAAAGATTCAGCTAACTCTGCTGTTTTCTCTGCTTGGAATTTTAATTGTCATTGGTCTCTCATTGATGCTCTACAACTCCAATACACTGCTTCGCTCTGTCAAAGAAAATCTAAACGATAAGTTAGTGTCAATCTCGTCTGAGGTGGCGATTAGAATTGGACAAGAGAATGAGTTGAATCCTCAGATGCATGATTATATGAACGATCAATTGATTGTTTTGTCTGATATTATTCGAGCAGATATTAACCTGTATGATGTTCAAGGTAATTTGTTTGCGACTTCTAGAAGCGAAATTTACGATCGTGGACTTATGTCGAGACACATTGATCCATTTGCTTTTAAGGCTTTAGCGGTCGATCAAAAGACCTTATTTCATCAAGATGAGAGCTTAGGGGAGATGAATTTCTTTTCTGCCTATTCGCCTGTATACAATCAAAATAATCGATTGGTGGGTTTTCTGAATCTCCCATATTTTATGGGGCAAGATGAATTTAAAAAACAAGCTTCTGATTTTATTGTAGCTTTCTCAAATATCTATATTGTACTTGTAATTATAAGCCTGCTGATCGCCTTAGTGATAAGTCGAAAGCTCACTGCTCCCTTGCTGAAGATTGAAAATAATCTAAAAGGGATCGCGCTGGGCAAAACGAATGTGAAAATCGAATACGCTGGAGAGGATGAGATTGGAAGGCTTGCCAAAGAGTACAATAAAAAAGTCGATGAATTGGCTGAAAGTGCAGAACTATTGGCTCGATCTGAACGTGAATCAGCCTGGCAGGAGATGGCACGACAAGTAGCTCATGAGATTAATAATCCATTAACTCCTATGAAGTTGAGTATTCAATATCTTCAGCGCATAAAAGGCCAAGATTCTGCTGATTTTGATGCGTATTTCAATCAGGTTAGTAAAACGCTTGTCGAGCAGATTGATGCCCTCTCTCTAATCGCTTCTTCCTTTTCTGACTTTGCCAAGATGCCCGGATTTAATGTTGAATTAATCGATTTAAAGCAAAGAATCCACGAGATAGTTCTCCTTTTTAAGCAATCAAATGGGACAAAAGTGACTTTGGATATTCGTTCCAGAAGTGCGATCCAGATTATTGCAGATAAAGATCAATTAGGTAGAGCCCTGATTAATCTTGTGACCAATGGAATTCAGGCCATCCCCCAAGATCGGATTGGCCTTATTAAAGTGGAGCTTAATAGTGATAATGATTCGGCTTTTATTACCATTACAGACAATGGTATTGGAATCTCTGAAGAACTAAAAGATAAGTTATTTGAGCCTAGTTTTACAACTAAATCTAGTGGTATGGGACTTGGATTGGCGATTGCTAAGAAGATCGTCGAAAATGCAAATGGAGAGATTTGGTACACCTCTATACCCGATGTTGAGACTGTTTTCTACCTGAAGTTTCCGTTGGCTAGCGAAGGGTAAAGGAACTCTTTGGTATTAGTGGCCCATTTCTGCTAAGAACTTTATCCGAACCATACGGATATCTTCGATCTCATAATCATCACCAAACTCAGCTAAAGCCTCCTCCATCGTATCTGAAGTTGCATCCTCCCTAAAGTAACGATAGATATCTTCAACTTGCTCCTCGTCCATCACATCATTGATGTAATAGTCGATATTTATTTTAGTTCCTGAATTGATGATTGCTTCGAGTTCGGTTAAAAGCTCACCTAGACTCATCCCTTTGGCTTCAGCAATTTCATTTAGTGCAAGTTTGCGATCAATATTTTGAATGATGTAGACTTTATTTTTTGATTTATTTGCAACGGACTTAACAACCATATCTTGTGCCCGTTCAATACCTTTCTCCTCTACATAATCTTTAATTGCATCAACAAATGGTTGCCCATAACGTTGAGCTTTTCCTTGTCCAACACCAATAATCCCTTGTAACTCCTCTATTGTCGTGGGATATTGTATCGACATATCTGACAAGGAAGGATCTTGAAAGATCACAAATGGTGGTAGGTTTTGTTTGGAAGCTATCTTCTTACGCAAGTCCTTTAGGATCATAAATAGCTCTGGATCTCCCGATGATTGTCCGCCTTGTGGAACTTCTTCACTCCCCTCCGCAGACTCATAATCATGATTTTTGACAATCATAAAAGACTTAGGATGTGCAATAAAATCTTTTCCAGCGTCGGTGAGTTTTAGAACACCGTAATTTTCAATGTCTTTATGCAGAAACCCGGCTATGATACTTTGTCTTAAGACGGCGTTCCATATCTTGTCGGAATATTCATCCCCCTCTCCAAAAATATCTAAGGTGTCGTGAGAGAACGATTTTACAGTCGCATTTTCTACTCCCGTTAAGATATTCACCAATTGCTCTCCCTTGCATTGTTCTTTGACTTCAACTACTGCCCTAAGAGCCATATGAACCATGTCTCGACCTTCTATTTGTTCTTTAGGATTTAGACAGTTATCGCAAAACCCACAATTTTCCGTTTCATATTTTTCACCAAAATAGTGAAGTAATATGGTCCGTCTGCAGACTGAAGATTCTGCAAAAGCCACGGTGTCAAGGAGTAGTTGTTGTCCGATCTCTTGCTCTGCCACAGGCTTTCCCTGCATGAATTTTTCAAGTTTCTGAATGTCTTTATAGCTATAAAAGGCAATACATTTCCCTTCACCACCATCACGCCCAGCTCTTCCAGTTTCTTGGTAGTACCCTTCAAGTGATTTTGGGATATCGTAATGAATGACAAAACGAACATCGGGTTTGTCGATCCCCATCCCAAAGGCAATGGTGGCAACAATGACATCCGACTCTTCCATCAGAAACTTGTCCTGATTCGCTGATCGCGTTGAGGAGTCCATCCCAGCATGGTAGGCTAGAGCTTTAATCCCATTAACTTGCAATAGTTCTGCAATTTCTTCAACTTTTTTTCGACTTAGACAATAAATAATCCCTGATTTCCCAGGATTGTTTTTTATCATTCGAATGATTTGATCTTTGGCTTTATTTTTGGGTCTAATCTCATAGTAGAGATTTTCTCTATTGAAAGAGGATTTAAAAACCTGAGCATTTTGCATGCCTAAGTTCTTTTGTATGTCGTGCTGAACTTTTGGAGTTGCGGTAGCGGTCAGTGCCATGATAGGTGCCTGACCAATTTCATTGACTATTGGACGTATTCTGCGATATTCAGGTCTGAAATCATGACCCCACTCAGAGATGCAGTGAGCTTCGTCGATCGCATAAAAGGAGATTTTTATCCCCTTCAGAAAATCGATATTTTCAAGTTTTGTTAACGATTCTGGCGCAACGTAAAGCAGTTTGGTATGACCTCTTGAAATATCCTCTTTTACCTTTTGAATTGCTGTTTTTGTTAGCGATGAATTCAGGAAATGCGCTACTCCATCTTCGGTACTGAAGCTTCTAATTGCATCTACTTGATTTTTCATCAAGGCAATCAAGGGTGATATGACAATGGCAGTTCCCTCTTGCATAAGGGCTGGAAGCTGGTAGCAAAGGGATTTTCCACCACCAGTAGGCATAAGCACGAATGTGTCTTTTCTGTCTAATATGCTGTTGATTACCTCTTCTTGTTGCCCTTTGAAACGGTCGAATCCAAAGTACTTCTGAAGTTGATCGATAAGTATTTTTTTATCTGTCATAATGGGTTGTCATGCTTGATCGCAATCCTGTTATTTTGTTCCACTAAGTTATCAATTTTATTACCTAGCACAAGGAATTCATCTAAAATCAATAAAATTTAACATTTAGGGCTTTCAGATTAACTTAGCTAGCTCTAAAAATGGGTCAAAGAATTGTATATTTGTCCCTGAATTTTAACATTAATTATTCCTAACAGAATTTCAATTTTCGCTCCATGTCAATAATGGGAATATTTTCAGCTAAAAATAAAAAGACGAAAAAGGAGAACGAAGAGATGTCTTTTCTTGAGCATCTTGAAGAACTTCGTTGGCATCTTGTGCGGATCTCAGCTTCAGTGATTTTTGGAGCTATCTTTGTCTTTATAAATGTCAAATTTATAATGGATCAAATACTTTTTGCTCCAAAGTATCCTAGCTTTATCACCAATCGGGCCTTTGCTTGGCTTGGCCAGCAACTAAACTCACCAGACCTAGTGATCAATACTCAGCCATTTGCAATTATCAATTATGATATGGCTGGTCAGTTTTCTACCCATCTTAGCATTGCCATGATAGGTGGAATAATTATTGCAATCCCTTATATTTTTTATGAGTTCTGGACCTTCATAAAACCTGCACTCTATGAGAAGGAGCGTAAACACGCGACTGGTGCTGTATTTTATAGTACTTTATTGTTTTTGATAGGCGTTCTATTTGGCTATTTTCTGGTCGTGCCATTGTCGACACATTTCTTCGGATCCTATCGAGTCAGTGAAGAAGTTGTAAATCAGATCAATCTTAATTCTTACATAAGCTCTGTTACCACAATTATTTTGGGGGCTGGTGTAGTTTTTGAACTTCCAATTGTAATTTATTTTTTAGCCAAAGTCGGACTGGTAAGCTCTGGTTTCTTGAAAACATATAGACGGCATGCTTATATTCTCTTGCTTTTGCTGGCCGCAATTATAACACCTCCTGATGTGTTTAGTATGTTGCTGGTTTCATTTCCGATGATTATCCTCTATGAACTAGGAATCGTTCTTGCAAAAGGAATTGAAAAGAAGAGAGTGAATAACGAGGTTCTGGAAGCCTAGAAATTAATACCGGATAAAGATGAAACTTAGAGCTGAAAGCATTGTAAAAAGTTACAGAAGCCGTACGGTTGTAAAAGGCGTCTCGCTGGAACTCAATCAAGGTGAAATTGTTGGACTTCTAGGGCCAAATGGAGCGGGAAAGACAACCTCTTTCTACATGATCGTTGGATTAATTAAAGCCAATGGTGGTCAGATTTTTCTTGACGAGACTGATATTACTGATTATCCAGTTTATAAAAGAGCTCAACTCGGCATTGGTTACCTCGCGCAGGAAGCTTCAGTTTTTCGCCAGATGAGTGTTGAAGATAATATCTTATCAATACTCGAGATGACTAAGTTTTCCAAGGAGTACCAACATGAGAAGTTAGAGTCTTTGCTCGATGAATTTGGTCTTCAGCGGGTTCGAAAGAGCTTAGGGATCCAGCTTTCAGGCGGCGAACGACGGAGAACAGAGATTGCCCGGTGCTTGGCGATCGATCCTGCCTTTATTTTGTTGGATGAGCCATTTGCAGGTGTCGATCCAATTGCAGTGGAAGATATTCAGCAAATTGTTTTCCGACTGAAAGAGAAAAATATTGGTATTTTAATCACCGACCATAATGTGCACGAGACACTTTCTATAACTGATAGATCTTATTTGCTCTATGATGGTCGTATCCTAAATAGTGGTTCTGCAGAGGAGCTCGCAGAAGACGAAGAGGTTCGTCGACTATATCTCGGACAGAATTTTGAGCTGCGCAGACCCGTAACCTATAAAGCGGCTTCTAAACCTGACGGTGAAGTATAATATTTCTACAATATTTTTCTTCTGGAGGTTTGAGGAATGAAAAAAACACTATATTTGCACCGCACAAAATCAGCGGACGTGGCGTAATTGGTAGCCGCGCCAGACTTAGGATCTGGTGCCGAGAGGCGTGGGGGTTCGAGTCCCTTCGTCCGCACTTTAAACCATTAAACCGCCTTTTTCCCTTAATGGAATTAGGCGGTTTTTAATTTCGTAACAGGTAAGCCTTTTACCTCGCCAGAAGGCAAAATAAGATCTTATAAGAAGAAAATATGAAAATTTCAAAGACAAGCATCGATGATTTGAATGTTGTTGTTCGAATTGCAATTGAGAAGCAAGATTACGAGGCAACAGTTAATGAAACATTAAAAGAATACCGCAAAAAGGCCAACTTGCCAGGTTTTCGTAAAGGTATGGTCCCTTCTGGCCTCATCAAAAAAATGTATGGTAAGTCTGCTGTTGCTGAAGAGGTTAATAAACTTCTTAGCAGTAATTTAAATAAATATATCAACGAAGAGAATTTAAATATCCTTGGCGAACCATTACCTTCTGCCACGGAACAAGGTATGTTGGATTTTGAAAATGATTCAGAATTTGAATTCATATTCGACCTAGGTCTAAGCCCTGAAATAACAATAAATTTCGATAAGATCAGTAAACTTCCCTATTACGAGATCAATGTTGATAATCAGCTTATCGATAATCAAATTGATGGATATGCCAACCGGTATGGCGAAAATAATCCAGCCGAAATTGTTGGGGAAAAGGAAACAACCAATGGCGACCTCATTCAGCTAGATGCTGCCGGCAATGCGCTTGAAGGTGGAATTTCATCCATCGGTGTGCAAATGTCGGTGCAGTTGATTAAAGATAAGTCTATTCAGAAAAAGTTCAAAGGGAGCAAAGTTGGTGATGTACTTAAATTTGATCTGAAGAAAGCACTTGATAACGATCATGAGGTAGCTCATCTATTGAAAATTAAGGACGATGAAGCTGCTGCCGTGAGCGGCGATTTTAGCTTTACAATTCATACAATTAACACATTTGTCCCTGCCGAACTTAATGAAGAGTTGTTTAAGAAGATCTTCGGGGAGGAGACTGAGGTGAATAGTGTTGACGCTTTGCGTGAAAAGGTGAAATCTGAACTGACCGCAAATCTTGTTTATTCAAGTGAATATCGATTCTCTTTTGATTCGAAAGATGTTTTCACGAAGGCTGTTTCAATGGCTCTGCCTGAAGCTTTTCTAAAGAGATGGTTGGTTGAGACAAACGAAAATGTTACGGCCACTCAAATCGAAGAGGAATTTGAACATTTCCGCAAAGATTTAGAATGGACTCTCATAAAAAGTAAGATCGTTAAAGATAATGAGATACGTATTGAGGAGGCTGATATAACTCTTATGGCACGCGAAATGGCCCGGATGCAATTTCAACAGTATGGAATGTCAAACGTGCCGGACGAATACCTTGACAATTATGCTCAATCAATACTTCAAAATAAGGAACAACGTCAAAAAATGGCCGAGAAAAAGGTCGAAGATAAAGTACTTGAACTCATTAAGGAGAAAGTTGGCGTCAAAGTGAAAAAGGTTTCTCAAAAGGAATTTGACGAATTATTTGAAAAATAAACACTAGGACGAACTAATCGGAGTAAGTTTTGTAACTTTGTGTGAAATTAATTTTTAGTCTAGGGTTCTAAGAATTAATTTCATACAAAGTTTTTTTTATTTTAAAGCAGTTGATTATGAGCACGAACAACAATGAATTCCATAAGTATGCCACAAAACATTTAGGCATCAGCAGTCTGAACTTATATAAATATGAATCGATCTATGCCAATGCCTATATTTCACCTACAATCATCGAGGAAAGGCAGTTAAACGTTGCGCAGATGGATGTATTCTCGCGCCTGATGATGGATCGCATCATCTTCTTAGGTATTGCTATTGATGATTATGTCGCTAATATTATCCAAGCTCAGTTACTATTCTTGGAATCGGCTGATCCTGGCAAAGATATTCAGATCTATTTTAACTCTCCTGGGGGCTCTGTGCATGCAGGTTTAGGTATATATGATACGATGCAATATATCAATTGTGATGTTGCTACAATTTGTACAGGAATGGCAGCTTCTATGGCAGCAGTGCTTATGACTGCAGGTACGACAGGTAAGCGCTCCGCTTTAAAACATTCTCGAATTATGATTCATCAACCAATGGGTGGTGCCCAAGGGCAGGCGTCAGATATTCAGATTGTTGCGAATGAAATTGCGAAATTAAAAACAGAGTTGTATCAAATTATTGCAACCCATTCTGGTCAACCCATTGAAAAAGTAGAACTAGACTCAGACCGTGACTATTGGATGACTTCTCAGGAAGCCAAAGATTACGGAATGATTGACGATATCCTTGTGCGGACTAAGAAATAATTCGCAAAAGACTTTCGACGCATTTAATCTTTAAATTGCAGAATGAAAAAAATGGATAAGTGTTCGTTTTGTGGTAGGGACAAGAAAGATGTTCGTATACTTATTGCTGGTATGGAAGGCCATATCTGCGAGAATTGTATCGATCAGGCTCATACCATAATCGATGAAGAGTTTAAGAAAAATAAGAACTTTGAACTGGCTGGCGTTGAACTAAAGAAACCCAAAGAGATCAAGGAGTTTTTAGATCAATATGTAATTGGACAAGACGATGCGAAAAAAGTGTTGTCAGTAGCAGTTTACAACCATTATAAGCGACTTAATCAGTTCGTTGATGACGACGGTACGGAGATTGAGAAATCAAATATTATCCTCGTCGGACCGACTGGAACTGGCAAAACATTGCTGGCTAAGACAATTGCAAAAATGTTACATGTCCCATTTACCATCGTTGATGCAACAGTATTGACAGAGGCTGGATATGTGGGTGAAGATATTGAAAGTTTGTTAACACGTCTATTGCAGGCTGCTGACTATGATGTCGTTGCTGCTGAACGTGGGATCGTATTTATTGATGAGATTGATAAAATTGCACGAAAAGGGGACAACCCTTCCATCACGCGCGACGTCTCTGGCGAGGGTGTTCAACAAGGTCTGCTTAAGCTTCTGGAAGGATCAATCGTCAATGTGCCGCCTCAGGGTGGACGCAAACATCCAGAACAAAAAATGATACCTGTTGATACAAAAAATATTTTGTTTGTCTGCGGTGGCGCCTTTGAAGGCATTGAACGTAAAATTGGATTGCGACTGAATACTAAGGTGGTGGGTTATAAAGCTAGCTTAGAAAACGGACAAGTTGATCGTAATAACCTGTTGCAATATGTGTCACCTCAAGATTTACGCTCTTTTGGACTTATTCCTGAGATTGTGGGTCGTTTGCCGGTGTTAACTTACCTAGATCATCTTGAAAGAGATGCACTGCGGAGAATCTTAACTGAGCCGAAAAATTCCATTATTAAGCAATATGAGAAACTGTTTAAAATGGATGGCATTCAAATAGCTTTTCAAGAAGAGACCTTGTATCTTATCGTGGATAAAGCTATTGAATTTAAGCTTGGTGCTCGGGGCCTAAGGGCTATTTGTGAAACGGTAATCATGGATGTGATGTTTGAGATGCCTTCTGGCTCTAGCAAAGAGATCGTTATAACTCCAGAGTTTGCTGCCGAAAAGATTGATAAGCTTAGTGCAATTCGTTTGCAAGCAGGTTAATATTCTAAATATTGGTGATAAAAAAAGGTCGTTATGCATTTGCACAACGACCTTTTTTATTCCGTTTTAGTTTGTTTAGTTGGGCATCTTATAGACAATCGAATTTATTGTCATTCCTGCACCTACGGAGGCAAGAATTATTATATCCCCATTTTTAATCTCGTGCTCTTTCATCTTATCTTTAAGCACAAGATCAAGCAGGGTAGGGACAGTGGCAGTCGAAGAGTTGCCAAATCGCTGTATCGTCATCGGCATAATGCTTTTATCGCACTCTGCTTTTCCGTATAATTTGAATACTCGACTTAAGATAGCCTCGTCCATTTTCTCATTTGCCTGATGAATAAGTACTTTGCTAATATCCTCTAGATTAAGACCCGCTTTGTCTAAGCTTTCCTTCACAACGCCAGGAACAGTGCTTAACGCATAGGAATAGACCTTTGAACCTAGCATCTTAAGATATTGATGATTTGTGGTTACATCTTTATTGACAGAGAATCCCATATTTAGCATACCATGATCATCGTCAGATCTAAATGCATGCGATAAAATACCTATGGGCTCGTCACTCTCATATGCTTCTACGATCGCAGCTCCTGCACCATCAGAGAAAATCATACTGTCTCGATCGTAGGGATCAGCAACTCGCGATAACACATCTGCTCCAATTACAAGTCCACGTTTGAATGTTCCACTCGCAATATAGGCATTGGCAATGATCATCGCGTTTGTCCATCCAGGACAGCCAGCGATGACATCATTGGTTAAAACCTCGGGCTTAATGATGCCTAGTTTTGTCTTTACTCTGCTAGCCAATGCTGGACAGACATCGGTCTGAACAAGACCATATGTCATATCTCCAAAGTTATGAGCGACAAGAATAAATTCGATACTTTCCGGATCAATACCCGATGTTGCGAAGGCCTCGCGCGCTGCTAAGGTGGCAAGGTCACTAGTTACTTGGTCGCTTTCGGCATACCTACGCTCTTCAATGTTCGTGATCTCAAAGAATTTGCGAATGATTTCACTATTTGGAATTTCAAATTTTTTATTCGTCGCTGGATCATAAAATTCCGCATCTAAGAAAAAATCATTTGGAATAACCTTTTTCGGTATGTAAGATCCAGTTCCAACAATAATGGTATAGATTTTCTTACTCATATGGATTATTTACTTATTCGTAAGTGATTCATTAGTAATCTTTTCAAGTTTAAATGTGTGACCGTCATAAACGCCAAAGGTGCAAACTTTAAACCAATCTCCAAGGATAATTAATTTACTAGATTCCGAAAGATCAAAATCAAGCACAATATGGCGATGCCCCATGACGAAGTAATCGAAATGAGTCTCCGCTAATCTTTTTTTAGCAAAAATAATCTGATGCTCTTTGTCTTCACCTAGGTAGCCAGGGCCCTCAATACCTTGATTGATTCGGCTGTTTTTAGAACAGTAATTGGCTAGCCGAATTCCTAGGTCGGGGTGTACTTTTGCAAATGACCATTGCACGAAACTATTTTTGAAGAATCTGTTTAGGATTTGATATTTCCAATCTGTCTTTCCTAAATCGTCGCCATGAGCGAGAAAGAATTTTTTACCGAAAAGTTCAGTCTCTAAAGGTTCTCGGTGGATAATCATTCCCGTTTCACGCGGTAAATAATCAAATACCCAGATATCATGATTCCCAGTGAAAAAGTGCACCGGTATGCCGCTGTCGCATATCTCCGCAATTGCTCCTAATACACGAACAAAGCCTTGTGGTGCAACGGTTCGGTATTCAAACCAGAAATCGAAGATATCACCAAGTAAATAAAGCTCAGCAGCATCTTTTTTTATTTCATGCAACCACTTCACAAAAATTAATTCCCTTTCGCGACCATATTTTAAAGCCGCAGCTCCAAGATGCACGTCAGAAGCAAAATATATTTTCTTGGGTTGATTCAAAATTTAAGGAATATAGGTTAGCTTGATTAAAAGCTCGATTCTTGATTTATTTCAATAGGTTACTTAAGGCTTGATTTATTGCTGGCCCTTTAAGATTTCGTGCTATAATATTCCCTTGTTTGTCTAATAAATAATTAAAGGGAAGCTCCTGTACATTGTAATTGGATACAGCTTGAAAACTTCCTTTCATATCACCTACATTGATGAAATTTAGCTTGTCGGCTGCAATTGCTTCCGTCCAAGCTGCTTTGTCGTCATCAACACTAACCATGAAAATCTCAAACCCTCTGTTTTTAAATTTTTGATAAACTTCAGATAATACAGGATTCAAAATTCTTGATCCTCTGTCTTTTGCCGACCAGAAATGAAGTAAGACATATTTTCCATGCAGCGACCATAGATCTCGCTTATGCCCATCGACATCGGGTAGGATAATATTTGGTGAGTTGACAGCATTGCTCTCTATCACATTGTTTAAATTCTTAGCTCTCTCCTCTTTAATAAATTGCAAGGTGTTATTGTATAAGGCCACAACTTGTTCGTTTTTTGGATAGACAGAAAATAGGGCAGATGCTGCAACTTTCATGGCTTGCATGTCATTTATAACATAGCTTGTCTCATTCCATTTTTGATACAAAGCATATACCGAAACCAATGAGAACGGATTATTTTTTACAAAAGCAGTAATGTAATCTGAATGCCTAGTGACTATTCGGTTGCAGCTTGTTTTTAAGGTTTCAGTGTTCGTGATGCTTCCGAGGTTCGTTTTTTGCGCCTCAATGAGCTTTTGCAAGGAGTCAAGTTGATTCTTTGCATGGTAAAAACGGTTGTCTAAATCACGTAAACTCTCTGAGCCTATAGATCCTTTAACCCCATAGTCGCGTGTGAAATTACCATAGGATCCTGAAATAACCACCTGCTCTGTAGAGTCAACTAATAAGGTTATGAAACTCTTTTTGGAAAGCTTAAGAAGGTAAAATGTTGGTGTTGAGCAGTTTCCTTTTAGTTGAAACTCTCCTTGTGAGTTGAGTTTTACCGAATCAGAACCGGACTGACTGCTTAGCAGCAGCTTGCTTAGATAAACCGTCTTTCCTTCACCACCACTCAATTTGCCAGAAATGGTAAAGTTCGATTTCTTACCACATGACGCTAGCGAAAGCAGTAGAATGATAAAATAAATGATATTTCTCATTGATAGTTTGGTGTTAATCTATTTTTCAATCTGTTTTTATTCGTGAAAAACAGTGCTTGATAGCTTCTAATCCAACAACAAAAGTATAAAATCCTCGTTAATACCAATCAATTAGGGTAGTAATACTTCGATTTTGTCCTTCATTATATTCGATATTGGTCTTTTCGGTAGCTTTATTTTGACTATTTTTACACCCTGAAAATACGATGGCGTGCAGATTCATTACGATTTAAATAATTTTAAGGCCAATAAGGCTGTAGTTACTATTGGAACGTTTGATGGTGTCCATTTAGGGCATCGTGAAGTTATAGCTGAACTTAAGCGTCTTAGTGCTCTAAATAAGGGAGAATCGGTAATTTTTACCTTTGATCCTCATCCACGAAAAGTGCTAGCACCTGATGAGACCTCCCTGCGCTTATTATCAACAACCCAGGAGAAAATTCGTTTAATGAATTCTCTCGATATTGATCATTTGGTAATTTTCCCTTTTACGCCAGAATTTTCTCGATTAACCTATGACGAATTTGTTTCTCAGATACTTGTTAGGCAGCTTGGGATGGCAAGTTTAGTGGTGGGATATGACCATCGATTCGGACAAGGTAGAAAGGGTGATTTTAATTCGTTACAAGAACTGTCGAATTCACTTGGCTTTAAAGTTGAACAACTTTCACAATTATCTGTTAATAATCAGACAGTGAGTTCTTCGAAAATACGGATGGCGCTTGAAGTTGGAGCAGTTAAATTGGCCAAGAATTACTTGGGCTATAATTATACACTCACAGGCGAAGTTGTTGAAGGTCAGAAGCTTGGTCGCCAGCTAGGTTTTCCAACAGCCAATATCGATACGCATGATTCTACCAAGCAAGTGCCTCAAGATGGCGTTTATGCCGTCATGGTTGAGGTTGGGGAAGTCTTGCACCAAGGAATGGTAAATATTGGTGTTCGTCCTACTGTTAATTCAAATGCCGATCATAAGACTATTGAGGTTCATATCTTGGATTTTAACCAAGATATCTATCATACGGAGATCACACTGCATTTTGTCGATAAAATACGAGAAGAGCAGCGTTTTAATGGATTGGATCAATTGAAAGAGCAACTGCATCTAGATCAGTTGACAACTCAAAAGATCTTGTCATCTTATGCTTAGCTGCATTATAAAATATTTTAATAATTAATAAATTATTTAAACATGAGTCAGATCGAAAATTTCAAGGTTAAAGACATCTCATTGGCGTCTTTTGGCCGCAAGGAGATTGGAATAGCAGAAAAAGAGATGCCTGGATTAATGGCGCTTCGTCAAAAATATGGAGCACAGAAACCTTTAAAAGGTTCTAGGATCATGGGATCATTGCACATGACTATCCAAACAGCTGTTTTGATCGAGACATTGGTCGAACTCGGAGCGAGTGTTAGATGGTGTAGTTGTAATATCTTCTCAACGCAAGATCATGCTGCTGCAGCAATTGCGGCAGCTGGAATTCCAGTTTTTGCATGGAAAGGTGAGTCTCTTACCGAATATTGGTGGTGTACTGAACGTGCTCTTGATTTTGGCAATAACCTTGGACCAACACTTCTCGTAGACGATGGCGGAGATGCAACCATGATGATGCACCGTGGTTATGAGGCGGAGAATAATTCAACAATACTGGATGAAGAGGTTAGCGCTGAAGATGAAATAGCTCTTAATACAATTCTTAAATCGGTGCTTAAAGCTGATGCCGGACGCTGGCACAGACAAGTAAAAGAGGTTAAAGGGGTATCGGAAGAGACTACAACTGGCGTGCATCGTCTTTATCAGATGGTGGAACAAGGTCGATTATTATTCCCTGCATTTAATGTGAATGACTCGGTGACGAAATCGAAATTCGACAATCTTTATGGTTGTCGTGAGTCGTTAGCTGATGGAATAAAACGAGCTACTGACGTTATGATAGCTGGTAAAATTGCTGTAATCGCTGGTTATGGCGATGTTGGAAAAGGTTGTGCTCACTCGATGAAATCTTATGGTGCCCGCGTTATTGTCACCGAAATAGATCCAATATGTGCTTTGCAAGCTGCGATGGAAGGGTACGAAGTGAAAACGATGGAAGAGGCAGTCCTCGAAGGAAACATTTTTGTAACCACCACGGGTAATCTTGATGTAATCACAGCCGAACATATGGCTAGCATGAAAGATCAGTCGATCGTTTGTAATATCGGCCATTTTGATAATGAGATTCAGGTTGCTCGTCTTGAGAAATGGGCTGGAATTGAGAAAATAAATATCAAACCACAAGTCGATAAATACCTTTATGCAGATGGTCACGCTATCTTCTTACTTGCCGAAGGTCGTTTAGTGAACCTTGGTTGTGCAACTGGGCATCCATCCTTTGTGATGAGTAGTTCGTTTACAAACCAAACCTTGGCTCAACTTGAATTATGGACTAAGAATTATGAGGTTGGTGTATACACCCTACCTAAGCATTTAGATGAGGAAGTGGCCCGTTTGCACCTTGATCAACTTGGCGTTAAATTAACCATTCTTACGGCAAATCAAGCCGAATATCTGGGAATACCAACTAGCGGTCCCTATAAACCTGAGTATTATCGATACTAAAGTTTGGAATTATGATCGTTTCGATATAATAAAAAAAGGAGGATTTAAAATTCTCCTTTTTTTTGTGTTATTATCTTGTAACTGTTAGACTTTCAATGCCGGAAACAATATTGTACTGTTGTAAATAATGTGTTGCTGGACCTTTCACGGGCTGTCCGCCACCCATAAGATTGAACTTCGAGCCACATATTTGGCAGACTCCAAAGAAATCGCTAGCAAAAATCGTAAAGGGAGGGGTAACTAAGTTTTTTACTGGTTGCACTGTGACAATACCAGAAAAGTCTTTTTCATAGGAACAACAGGCGTCAAATGCCACATATTGCATCAGGTCAGGATTGATACATACGACAATAATCCCTTTTACGCCTTGATTTTCAAAGACAATTGAATTTCCTGGAATTGTCAAGAAATTATAGTTAACAAGTGATATTCTAAAGTTAACTTTCACGGAGGGTAAGAATGAATTTTGATCCTTGGCACAACTTGCCATTAACAAGACTGTAATGACAAGTCTTGTAGTTAATAATTTGAGATGTTTTGTCAGTCGGACCATCTAGATGCATTCTATTTCACAAAGGTAACATTCTGTTTTTATTTCTATTCATTTAAGCAGACTAAAGTCTCGGCTCTTTTAGATCTTATTATTTAGATTTTTTTTAACCACATGAATTACTCATTTCTTAAAGATTTTATTTAAATTTGTACTTAGCTAAGATCGGGAAGAGTTCCGCATGTCGGAGTTCTTCTTGTTTTTTACATTATCCAGACTAATAAAATTTAGATGAGCAAAATTACTTATATCTCTGCTGAAGGGTTAAAAAAACTTAAAGCAGAGCTAGAGCAGTTGGTCAATGTCGAGCGACCAGCCATTTCTAGAAATATAGGAGAAGCGATAGAGAAAGGCGATATCTCTGAGAATGCAGAATACGACGCTGCTAAAGATGCCCAAGGCATGCTCGAGGCTAAAATATCTATCTTGCAAAGCCAGCTAGCTACTGCCCGAATTATTGATGAATCCAAGATTGAGACCGATGTGGTTCAGATCATGAATAAGGTGACGATTAAGAATAAAAAGAATAATGCAACAATGATTTATACCATTGTTTCAGAACATGAAGCAGATTTGAAAATTGGTAAGATCAGCGTAAATACACCCATCTCTCAAGGTCTATTAGGTAAGAAAATTGGCGATAGCGTCGATATTCTCGTTCCGTCCGGAAGTATCTCATTTGAGATTATTAATATTGAGTTAGGAGTTTAAAACTCAAAAAACATCCCCATGCCAACTATTTTCTCGAAAATTGCGAAAGGCGAAATCCCTTGCTATAAGGTTTTAGAAGACGAAAATTACCTTGCCTTTCTTGATATCTTCCCTGTGGCTAAAGGGCATGTGTTAGTTATTCCCAAAAAAGAAACTGATTATATTTTCGACCTTTCAGATGCTGATTTATCAGGTCTTGTACTTTTTGCAAAAAAGGTGGCAGTGGCTATGGAGAAAGCATTGCCCTGTAAGCGAATTGGGGTGGCCGTATTAGGACTTGAAGTGCCTCATGCACATATTCACCTTGTTCCTCTAAATACAGAAAGAGATATTGATTTCTCAAAACCTAAATTGACGTTCACCGCTGACCAGTTTGGGGCTATTGCGTCCTCTGTAGCAGCTCAGTTCTGATCTATTTTACCCGATCGGGATTTTTACGGACAAACTCTTCCCAGTTTTTTATCTTCCCTCCCGATGTTGGGCTTTTCAGTTGAAGAAAATGACAGACAGCCGTTGCAAGCCCATCTGTAGCATCTAAGTCATTTGGCAAGATCTCAATATTGAACATTTGCTTTAAAAAATAGGCAACTTGCTCTTTGGTAGCAGATCCATTTCCAGTTATAGCTTGCTTGATTCTAAGAGGAGCATATTCAAAGATTGGCACATCTCGATAGAGTGACGCAGCCATCGCAACCCCTTGTGCTCTCCCTAACTTTAACATCGACTGAACATTCTTTCCAAAGAACGGAGCCTCAAGAGCCGTTTCGTCTGGTTTATACTCATCGACTAAATACAAGACGCGAGAGAAAATATGACTAAGTTTCTCGTAGTGCCCGGTAAATCCTGAAGTCTTAATCACACCCATGGCAATTACTTGAGCTTTATTCTTCGTGATTTTAAGCACTCCATAGCCCATAATGTTGGTTCCTGGATCTATTCCTAATATCGTTTTATTGATCTCCAAAGTGCTTTTTTTTCAAATTTAGTCGAAAATTTTATTTGCGGCAAGTTAATTTTAAAAAGAACCACCATCATTTTAAGCTGTAATTTATTTGATTCCCTTAGAATGGGAGTTTGGTTAGGTCTAAGTTGCCTCCCGAGAGAATTAGCCCAATGCGGCGATCTTTAAAATCAGATTTGTTCTCTAATAAAACCGCTAGTGTAACTGCTGCTGATGGCTCAATAATTAGCTTCATCCGTTCCCAGACCATCCTCATCGCTTCAATAATTGACTCTTCCGAAACCGTTATGATCTGGTCAACTTTCTCCTTGATAATTTCAAAGTTAGGCTCTCCTAAAGAGGTTAGCAGCCCGTCAGCAATCGTTTTTGGATTGTCAGATGGAATAATATGCCCGGCCATAAAAGATTTATAAGCATCATCCGCATTTTTGGGCTCAGCTGCAATGACCTGACAATGGTTCGATAGCGCTTTAGCAGACAGAGCTGTTCCTGCAAGCAATCCTCCTCCTCCAACGGGACAAATTATAAAATCTAGTTCAGGAATCGATTCTAATAACTCTTTTGCTGCAGTCCCTTGCCCAGCAATTACTTTAAAATTATTATACGGATGGATTGCAGTAACGCCCGTTTGAGCAACAACCTCCGCTAAGGTTTTTTCCCTTGCTTGAAGTGTCGGTTCGCAGTAGGTTATTAATCCGCCATAACCAGCCGCTGCTCTTTTTTTTATTTCCGATGAATTAGATGGCATCACCAAATGGGCTTTTATGCCTCGAAGAGAAGCTGCATAGGCTAAAGCCGCGGCATGATTCCCCGAAGAATGAGTGCCGACACCAAGTTTAGCTTCCTCTTCCGTCAGGGAAAAAACGGCATTGCAAGCTCCTCGAAATTTAAAGGCTCCTGTCTTTTGAAGGTTTTCACATTTGAAATATAGCTCTGCCCCAATGATCTTATTTATGGCCGAACTGGTCATTACAGGGGTTTTGTGAATAAACTCACCAATAAGTTGATGAGCCTTGACCACGTCAGAATAGCTTGGAAGATTCACTATTTTGATGATTTATCCTTTGTTTGTTTGGCGACGTATTCAACGAGCAGTTCACGTATTCGTTTTTCTACATCATAGGTGTTGGCATTGACGGGCAGCGCGTTGAAAGCATTGCAATACAACATAAAATCTTCCAATGCGTCGCCAGTGTAGCCTGATATTTTTTGAATAATTTCTTTATTATAGACTAAAGAGAGAATCTGCCAGTCCTTTTCGGTATGGATCGCATTTAGCGCTGTTCGTTTTTCTTTCTCATCCTTACTTAAATGATACGATAGATAGGACAATGGATTTGTTAAGGCAGTGAGTGTTCTGGGCTTTGAAGCGAAGTAATCACTTCTCAATTCCACGGGCACATTCACTGATTTTCCTACTGGAATACCATGCATATTAACCTTGGGACCCGACCCTTGAACTTCTACTGGATTTAATAGAATTCGCGCAGAGGATAGTGTGATAATGGCTGTTCCGTTCTCATTCTGAACAATTTCACTTACGGGAACTCTCTTGTCTTTATAGTTTAGCGATTTAAAGGTGATCGTATCTGTTGGATCGGCCTGAATAGAGAATTTCCCCGTCGCATCAGTCATGGTTCCTCCTCGAATGCGCATGATTAAAACCTGCACATAACCGATCGCTTCCTTACTCGCTTCGTCCACAATTTGCCCTTTTACATTGATCATGTCTTCAGGGAAGAACAATTGACACTTAGCCGTCTCGCTAAATCCAAGCATGAAAAAAAGTAATGCAGCGAATAGAAGATTATTTTTTATCATTTAAATGGTCTTTCGAAAACGAATATTGATTGATCCTGATTAATGAATTTAACTTTCAACCGATGACTAGATCAGAATGACAAAAACAAGAAGTTAATACTTCAGATTTTTAACCCTCTCCATTGCCTGAAGAACATCTGCTCGGTTAGCAAAAGCTGAGAATCGGAAATATCCTTCTCCCGAAGGGCCAAATCCCGATCCTGGCGTGCCAACTAAGTTTGCTTCGTTTAGCAATTTGTCGAAGAAGTCCCAAGAGGTTAGATTGTTTTTAGTCTTAACCCATACATAAGGAGCATTGATTCCACCAAATACGGTATATCCTAATTGCGCTAAGCTCTCACGGATAATTTTTGCATTTTCTAAGTAATAGCTGATCAGTTCTTTTACCTCTTTTTTCCCTTGGTCTGAATAAACTGCCGCTGCAGCTTTTTGCACAGGATAGGAGACACCATTAAACTTGGTGGTATGACGACGCATCCAAAGTGGTTTAACCGCAACTTGGTTTCCTTGACTATCATAGGCCATAAGCTCATTCGGAATCACCGTGAAGGCACAACGGGTGCCAGTGAAACCAGCGGTCTTTGAGAAGCTTCTAAATTCAATAGCTACTTGTTTAGCCCCTTCGATTTCAAAGATACTATGAGGGATCGAATCCTCTGTGATATAAGCCTCGTAGGCCGCATCGTAAAGGATAATACTTTTATTGGCGATCGCGTAGTCAACCCATTTTTTTAAAACTTCTTTGCTTGCAACGGTCCCTGTTGGATTGTTTGGAAAACAAAGAAATATTAAGTCAGGCCTATGCGATGGTAGCTCGGGAGTGAAACCATTCTTTTCGTTGCATGGCATATAGACGATATTGTCGAAATAGCCATTCTCTTGGCAGATACCTGTTTTGCCAGACATGACGGTCGTGTCGGCATAGACAGGATATACTGGATCACAGATGGCAATGATATTTTCATTTCCAAAAATCTCTTGGATGTTTCCGGTGTCACATTTCGAACCGTCAGAGACAAAAATCTCATCGGCAGAGATAGCGACACCGCGACTGTGGTAGTCGTTCACAGCGATGGCCTCACGCAGAAAGTCATAGCCTTGCTCTGGTCCATATCCCTTAAATGTGTCTTTATTTCCCATCTCTTCAACACCATCGTGGAAAGCTTTTAATATCGCAGGCGATAAGGGCTGTGTGACATCGCCAATGCCCATTCTGATAATTGCTTTATCTGGATTCGCTGCTGCAAACTCTCTTACCCTGCGTCCAATTTCAGGGAATAAATATCCTGCTTTTAATTTCAGGTAGTTCTCATTGATAAGTGCCATGTAATAAATTGTAATAGAGTTATTTGTAATCTTTTAATTCCCAATCAGGGTCAACAAAGATACAAAATATATCTTGGACTCATGGGTTATAGGCTTGGACTTTAGCTTTTGATGATGGCCTGATGGGACAAGCATTTATGCTCCTTGCAATTTGTACTTATTCTAGGTGAAATTTATTCAGTTATTCCTTTGTAATTGCCTGTGATTTTTTAATTTCACCTAGTCAATTTAGACTCATAAATCAGAAGGCTATGAGAGTTTATAAGTTCGGAGGAGCTTCCGTTAAGGATGCTGCAGGTGTTCGGAATGTTGCAAATATTATACGAAGTTATTCCGGCAAACTGGTTGTCGTAATATCGGCCATGGGAAAAACAACAAATGCACTCGAAGAGTTAACCCATTTTTATTCTACCGAAGATAAACAGGGCGTGCAGACTAAGATAAATGAAGTTCGGAATTATCATCTGGCTCTTATTGCGGGTCTCTCTGAGGATCAATCAGCTAGTATAAACCTCGAAATTAGTGAGCTATTCGATGCGCTTTCGTTGCGTTTAAGTGCTCGGCCTTCCTTGGATTATGATTTTGAGTACGATCAGATTGTCTCGTTAGGGGAGATCTTATCTACTAAAATAGTGAGTGCTTATTTAAATCAGGAAGGTATTAAAAACGCTTGGTTAGATATTCGGCATGTCATGCGTACGGATTCTACTTGGCGTGAAGCGAATGTGAACTGGGCTCTTTCTTCTGAATTGGTAAAGAAACAGGTTGACTTCAACCAGCAAACAATCTATTTAACACAGGGTTTTATTGGGTCAACGTTAAGTGCACAGACCACTACCTTTGGACGTGAAGGGTCTGATTACACTGCTGCTATTTTGGCTAATATGTTAGATGCAGAGCGTGTCACAGTCTGGAAGGACGTGCCTGGAATTATGAATGCCGATCCAAATCGCTTTGAGCAGACGCAGAAACTAGAGACCTTGTCCTATCGTGAAGCTGCAGAAATGACCTACTATGGCGCTAAGGTTATTCATCCCAAGACAATGAAGCCGTTGGTAGAAAAAAATATCCCGCTATATGTCCAGTCGTTTCTCGATCCAGAAGTTGAGGGTTCCGTGATCTGTAAGATTGACCATGTTATGAATTATGTTCCTGTGTTTATCTCTAAAGATAATCTTGTTTTGGTGACTATCTCACCTCTTGACTTCTCATTTATTGCTGAGGAGAGTATTAGTGATTTTTATCGCCTTCTTTCAACTACTCGCATGAAGGTTGATCTGGTGCAACAGTCTGCGATGAATTTTTCGGTAGCGCTAGAGCGACCGGAAAAGGGGTTTGATGAATTTATTGCACAGCTAAAAGAGCATTTTGTAGTGCGTTATAATGAGGGTTTAGAGTTGCTGACGATTCGCTATTATACCGATGAAGTGATCGCTTCAATGACGAAAGATAGGGTGGTTTATGTCTCCCAGCGAACTAGAACGGCAGCTCGATTTCTAATGCGGTAGGACCTTATTTTTTGAAAATCAGCTTAAATATGGGTTTTTGTCCTCTCGATTTCCCTTCTACATTGTATACCTCATAGGCTACAGTCATCGAGATGATTTGCTTCTGAAATGTATTAGTCAGCTTATTCCAACTCCACGATTCTTCAAACTGAATCTTCGTAATGTCTTTGCGCGTAAAGATTTTATCAGCCTCCATCTGCTTCAACGTAGATGTTTTGATGGGCTGTCCAGAGAAATAATCGAAGGGCGTCAGTTTGCCTGAATAGACCAAGGTGAAAATTTCTTCTATTAAGTCGTTACGTTTGAAATCCGCTAAGCACTCTTGTGCCCAGCTATCTGTAGAATCTTGTGCAACGAGATAGGTGTCTGATATGATTTTCCCAAAATAACTATGACTGTCTTCTTTTTTGGGATGACTACAGGCTATTAAAAACGCAACGGCAAAAATTCCAATAAGTAATCTAGGACTGGTTGCGATTGAAAGTAATTCTTTCACCTTTCGTTGATTCATGGAATGTTCCGACGGTTTTTGGATTATTATTTTCATAAACGAGGTTTCCATTTACGAATGTCTGATTTACGAAATAGTAGAATGACTCTCCTTCGAATGGAGACCATCCGCATTTGGAAAGGATGTTTTCTTTTGAAACGGTCCATCTGGCAGCGTCAACTAACACCAGATCTGCTTTGTATCCTTTGCGGATATAGCCTCGCTTTTCGATGCCAAATAAATCGGCCGGTGCATGGCACATCTTCTCAACTACCTTCTCTATGGATATTTTTCCTTGACGACTCAGTTCAAGCATAGCTACTAATGAATGCTGAACCAGAGGACCTCCAGATGGAGCTTTGAAATAGCTCTGGTTTTTTTCTTCTAAAGTATGAGGGGCATGATCGGTCGCGATGACATCAATTCGATTGTCATTAATCCCTTTCATAATCGCTAGTCGGTCGCTGGCAGATTTAATTGCTGGATTCCATTTGATATGTGTTCCTAGTCTTTCGTAGTCTGCATCAGAAAACCAAAGGTGATGGACGCACGCTTCATTGGTAATTTTTTTATTTTTTACAGGTCCCGCCTCAAATAAGGCAATCTCTCCAGCCGTTGAGAGGTGCAAAACATGGAGTCTAGTCCCATATTTTTTTGCTAATTCAACAGCTTTTGAAGTTGATTTAAAGCAGGCACTCGTATCTCTGATTTTCGGATGCTCACTGATTGGAACCTCTTCTCCATACTTCTCTTTTGCTAAGGCTATATTGGCTTGTATGATCTGTTCGTCTTCACAATGTGTTGCAATAAGCATTTTCGATTTAGAGAAAAGGGCGGAAAGCGTGTCGACATTATCAACTAGCATATTGCCTGTTGAGGATCCCATAAAGACCTTTATTCCACAAACATTTGCTGGATTCGTTTTTAATAATTCGTCTAAGTTGTCGTTTGTAGCACCAATGTAAAACGAATAATTAGCCAATGATACTTCAGAGGCTCTGGTATATTTTTGTTCTAATAGTTCTTGTGTTGTGGCTTGAGGAATCGTATTTGGCATCTCCATAAAGGTCGTGATGCCGCCTGCAATTGCCGCCCGCGACTCGGTTTCTATATCTCCTTTGTGAGTTAGTCCAGGGTCTCTGAAATGCACTTGGTCGTCAATAACTCCAGGTAACAGCAGTTTCCCTTCTGCATCTATGACATCGGCCTGAGCAAGGATGTTCGCGGGCACTTCATCCCTGAATATTTTTTCAATGACCCCATTGCGGATAAGAATACTGGTGTCTCTTAGTGTTTTACCTTCATTTACAACTCTGGCATCTTTGATGACGATGTCTCTCATATGATATTTCTCTATTTAGGTTTTTTAAAGGTTGCCCTTTGGTTAAGTGAAATTAAATAAAATTAGTGAATCAGTCTCTTTTTAGGTGCAGTTTTTATCTTTAAAAAGAAAAGTCTTTTGGAAGGCAGATTTTTACTGTATAGTTGAATTGCTAATTTTTGGATATTTCGTAAAATAACTTTTGAGTTTCATCCAGATCACCCCTTTAAATGCCTCTCCAAAAATCCCTCCAGACATCTTTGATACTCCGTTTTTACGGTCTGTAAATATGATTGGGACCTCTACGATCTTAAAGCCATTCTTCCAAGTCTTAAACTTCATCTCGATCTGAAAGCCATATCCTTTCATCCTAATATTCTCTAATCCAATTTTTTCTAAAACTGTATTTTTATAACAGATAAACCCAGCTGTCGTGTCCATGATCTTCATTCCAGTTACTTTCCTGACGTATACCGACGCAAAATACGACATCAGCACTCGTTCTAATGGCCAGTTTATGACGTTGATTCCCGATATATAACGAGATCCTATGGCTAGGTCGGCGCCTTGATTTTCGCAAGCCTCTTTAAGTCGAATGAGATCATTCGGATCGTGCGAAAAATCAGCATCCATCTCAAAAATATAGGTGTAGTTGTTCGCAAGTGCCCATTCAAATCCTGCTAGATAGGCTGTGCCTAAGCCCAACTTCCCTTTTCTGGAAATAAGATATAGCCTCTCTGGGTGAATTGCTTTTAGGTCATTTACGATTGCAGCTGTTCCGTCAGGTGAGTTGTCGTCTATAATTAGAATATTGAAATTCCCCTCGAGCGATAATACTTTGTGAATTATCTGGGAGATATTCTCTTTCTCGTTATACGTTGGAATTAGTACGATGCAATCAGACACTTCTTATAGTTTTAGAAGATGTAAAAATAGCATAATTAGGATGTATATTATACTATGCCCAGCATCGATGGTGTTTTTCTAGTTTTTTGAGATGTATTGATTTTTATGATTCCTGTCAGGTTTTTGCTGTTTTTGATCATTTCAGGCGTTTTGACGCATTTGTTTTGTTGATAAATTCTTTGTTTGCTGATGTTTTTCAAGGTTTTTAGTCCGGTTTGGTGGTTGTATCTATTTGTATGATAGTTGATTATTTCAAGTAGAATATTTTTTATTTTTTTTTCGGTTTTAGTGGATGGGGTGTTGAAAAACCTTCTACATTTGCACCACGATTTTAGGATCGTCTGAAGGCGATTAAAAAAGATTAACGTTCCACAATTTCTTGAAAAGATTTTTTCCTTAAAAAAAGGTTTGCTAAAGTTTTTGTGGAGTTAATAATTGAATTACCTTTGCCGAACTTTCGCCAGAAAAAATTGGGTTGAGAGTATTTGAGAAGATAACAAGTTCATTGAAGATATTGAGAAGGTAAGAAAAC
>CAIUAN010000026.1 GCA_903897145.1 uncultured Bacteroidia bacterium
GAAATTCAGGAATACCATATTTAAGTACCCCACCAATCTCATGCAATGCCTCAAAGACTGTTACATCATAGCCATATTTAACCATATCGCCAGCAAATGCAAGAGAAGCAGGACCAGATCCGACGGTTGCTATTTTGATACCATTAGGCTTAGCAACTTCTGGAATATTAAATACGCCTGATGATCGTTCAAAGTCGGCTGCAAACCGTTCGAGATGACCAATAGCAATGGAAGGCTTATCCAGTTTATCGACGTAAAAACAGCGGGCCTCACATTGTTTTTCTTGGGGGCAAACCCGCCCACAGACTGCCGGCAAAGCATTCGTCTCTTTCAGTATAGATGCGGCTTTAAGTACCTCTCCTTGTTCAATAAACTTGATAAACTTGGGTATATTTATATTTACTGGACACCCTTCGATGCAAGTTGGATTCACACAATCCATACATCGCGAGGCTTCAACAATAGCTTGTTCATAAGTCAAACCCATATTAACCTCTCGGTCCTGGTGCATAACTCGAATCTCAGCAGCCAGCTCAGGCATATGAACTCGGGGTATCACAATCCGATCCTTTGTTTTCAGTTTAGCACGCAGCTCCGTCCTCCAAATCTGAGCTCGCTCTTCCTTTAGATATTCTGGACTTAATGACATGAAAAAATCAAATTAAAGTAAATTGGAATAAGTCTGGACAGCCATCTTTTCTTCATTCAGATAGCCTCCTAAACGCATAAGCATCTCATCGAAATCTACCAGGTGAGCATCAAACTCAGGGCCATCTACACAGGTAAATTTCGTCTTCCCTCCTACCGAAACCCGACAGGCCCCGCACATTCCAGTGCCATCAACCATGATAGAGTTAAGGCTAGCCTGCGTTGGAATAGTATATTTCTTGGTCAATAGGGATGCAAATTTCATCATGATCGCAGGACCAATGACTATGCACTCATCGATCTGTTCTTGTAGAATAAACTTCTCCATTCCTGCAGTCACAAGACCTTGCACACCATAGGAACCATCATCCGTCATTACAATAAGTTGATCCGACCATTTCCGCAGTTCATCCTCCAGAATAATTAACTCTTTAGAACGTGCTGCGATCACAGTAAGCACTCGATTACCAGCTTTTTTATATGCCTCAACAATCGGCAATAAAGGAGCCACTCCCACCCCACCACCGGCAGCTAAGATTGTTCCCACTGGCGCAATATGTGTTGGTTTACCAAGAGGTCCGACCAGGTCAGTAATTGAATCACCGACTTCAAGTGCGACAAGTTTCGAGGAGCTTACACCCATGATCTGAACCACCAGAGTGATCGTTCCTCGAACTGGATCTGCACCAGCAATAGTCAACGGAAAACGTTCTCCATCGGCACCAATACGCAGGATTACAAAATTTCCTGGTTTGCGCGCCTTCGCAATAAGAGGATTATCGATTACAAGCTGAACAACTTTATCTGAAAAATAGGTCTTCTCGAGAATCTTATTCATAAATTAATAGTTAGATACTACATGAACAACTGCACCGTTAGAGAAGAAACAAATGCATCTAAAAACTATGACAAAAGTCAGTTATGTCATTATTTTTGGATTGAATGACAGGACAAAATTGCGAAAATTTATGGATCAAAAAACGTCCTGATGCTAAAATAGAACCATTATAAGTTATGGGAAATGGAGGGTTTAACGAAGTCGTAAAATTGAAAAAAAAAGCTACTTTTAAATTTTAGAATTGAAAGAAAAAGTGACGAAAATGAGTTGGAATATTCCTAATTTCTAAAACTTGTAGTGGACTATTAACTGTCTAAAAATTAAGTATGGCAAATCAAGAAAATAGAAAATCTAGAGAAGGGGTTGTTTATTCAACAGCCACTAATTTTGAATATAAATATGACGCTGAGCAAGAAGGGGCCGAAACGCTAACACCCCAGAAACAAAATCTAAAAGTATTGCTTGACAAGAAGCAACGAGGAGGAAAGAAAGTAACTTTAGTTGAAGGATTTGTTGGATCAGAAGATGACCTGAAGGAGTTGGGCAGACAATTAAAAACCAAATGTGGTGTTGGTGGAACGGTAAAAGACGGAGAAATTTTAATTCAAGGTGATTTTAGAGATAAAATCTTAGATTTACTAATGAAGAGTGGCTACAAGGCCAAAAAAGCTGGAGGCTAAATCCGATTTTAAGAGTCTATTTTTTTAAAATAACCATCGTAGCACCAAAGCCATATTCGCGAAATGAAGCATCTTGCATCGGATATTTAGCGTAGTTTCGATCTAACTCCCGCCTCACCTCGCTCTTTAGTGTTCCATTTCCTACGCCGTGGATAAATACGATTTTCTTCACTCCTTTTTTTATAGCATTTTCAAGTCCCATCTTAAACTTATCCATCTGAACTGTTACCATTTCTGCATTGGTCATATTGGAAATATCATCCAAAAGTTCAGCGATATGAAGATCAATCTCCACAAGATCAAGATTAGGTAAACCGATTATCACCTCTTTCTTTTCCGACTCTTTAGCTGCAATGGCCTGACCGAAATCATGATTTGAGAGCTTCTCTAATTCAGCTTTAAGTGGATTATCCACAAGAGGAACAAGCATCACCGGAACCTTAAAAAACCGACTAGTCGCGAAAGAGTTCTGCTTGTAAAATTTTACGGCGGACAACGAGATCTCTTTTGTTAAAAAATTGCCCAATGTCTTGGATTTTTTTTGAAAACTCAACCATTGAAAACAATACACCGGCAGATCAGAAATCATATCTGGTCTTATCAATCCAAGATAGACTTTTGAATTTGGATTGGCTGATTGGGCCATTACAGTCTCGTAATTATATTTTGTCTGCTGTGTAAAACGGAAAAGCAAAGATTCGTTCCCATTATTGATTAGGTACATCGCCATATTACCTGTTGGAGGATTTGCTGAATTTTCAGGCACCAAAGCAAAGAATAGCTCGGTATGATCTTTGCCCGCAACCTGATTTTTATCAGTAAACCAGGGCTCTTCAGGCTTAGAAATTCGCGGTGGCTCGACTTTAGTAGTCTCAGGAGCTATTACATTGCGGGCTTTCCCACTTTCATATTGGTCGGGCACATTAACCACGATAAGATTATGAATGAAGGTTGGAACTTCGAAGCCATCTTCCGTTTCAACATTAACCATCTGATCATTGACGACCGAGGTGATACGGCCACCACCAACTTCATTTAGAAACCTAACTTTATCGCCAATTTTTAGTGCCATTTTTGTTTTAAAGATTAAGAAAGATTAAATCACCGCTTTAGCGATCTGTCTGGTATTGTCAGACAGTCCATACGTATAAATATGCAGGCATGGCACATTGTGCGCGATAAGATCACGCGATTGCTCGATGGCCCATTCGGTGCCAACTTCCCGGGCTTCATCATTTGATTTACATTTACGGACCTCTCTAGCAAACGTTTCTGGGATATCGATGCTAAATAATTTTGGCAATACCGTAATCTGATTGATTAAAGCCAATGGTTTAATCCCCGGGATAATCGGAACGGTGATGCCAATGGCACGACAGCGATCAACAAAATCATAATATTTCTGATTATCAAAAAACATTTGAGTCACGATATAGTCTGCGCCAGCATCAACTTTAGCTTTTAAGTGCAGCAGGTCAATATCTAAGTTAGAAGCTTCGAAATGTTTTTCTGGATACCCGGCCACGCCGATACAAAAATCTAAGGCTGCCGTATTTTTGATCTCTGGATCAAGATATTCGCCCCGTTTTAAGTTTACTATCTGCTTAACTAGCTCATTGGCATGCGAGTGTCCTCCGACTTCAGGGACAAATGTACTTTGCGATTTTAACCCATCACCCCTTAGGGCTAGCACATTCTTGATGCCTAGAAAATTTAAGTCAAGGAGCATATTCTCGGTCTCCTCCTTTGTAAAGCCACCACAAACGACATGTGGTATGACTGGAATTTTATAGATATTCTGAATTGCAGCAGCTATTGCAACGGTACCTGGACGTTTTCGAACAGTTTTTTTCTCCATCGTACCATTGGGTAGCTCGCGTAACTCAACCTCATCGCGATGCGTTGTAATATTTATATACTTAGGATCAAATTCGACTAATTCATCGATCGTCCTATATAATTTATCAGCCATCTGTCCCTTTAGTGGCGGGAGTAATTCAAACGAAAAAACCGTTTTAGGAGCTTGCTGAATGATATCAATAACTTTCATACTTGACTTTCAATAATTTGAACTTATAAAATTTAAACTGCAAAGATAGGCTTATTTCATCCGCTCTGTAGCTTCTATTGCAAAGGCTTGAAGGATCTGTTTCTTCTCTTCAGAGACATTGATCTTATCAAGTGCTGCTAAGGCTTTATTTTGATATATTACCATAAGACGATGAGTCTCTTCACTGACTTTTGTCTGCTCATAAACACCTTTTATGGCTGCAATTTTCTCATTCGCATCGAACTCCGTTTTCTGTATCCACTCATTTAAAATGGTCAACGAGGTATGATCGGCTTTCTCAATAGCCCGCAAAAGCAAATAGGTTTTTTTATTTGCACAGATATCGCCACCTTGTTTCTTGCCAAAAATAGCGGGGTCGCCAAAAACATCTAACCAATCATCTTGCAACTGAAAAGCTAGTCCCACATTGATCCCATATTCATAAAGCAGATTAGCATCCGCGTGAGGAGCATTAGATACAAGAGCGCCTATCTTAAGACTACTCGCAATTAAAACAGCGGTTTTCAAGCGAATCATCTCCATGTATTCGACAATGGTAACATTAGACAAAGACTCAAAGTCCATATCCATTTGTTGTCCATCGCAGACTTCGAGCGCAGTATCTGAGAACAAGTTAAGTATCTCAGCAAGCGAAACTGAATTTCCTTGAGCTAAGTATTTAAAAGCTAAAATAGACATGGCATCTCCACTGAGGATAGCCGCATTCTCACTATATTTCTTGTGAACGGTAGGCAGCCCACGACGAACATCAGCCTTATCCATGATATCGTCGTGCAACAAGGTAAAATTATGAAAGATCTCAATGGCCATGGCTGCTGGAAGCACTTGCGTTGTAGATTCCGAAAACAGAGATGCAGCATGCAACATCAATGCAGGTCTTAACCGTTTACCTCCAATGGATAATGAATAAGCAATCGGCTCATAGAGTTGAAAAGGTTTAGTTTGCTTGATTTTTTCAATCTCTATACGAAAGGCATTCTCAAAACCAAGAATATGACTGTATAAGTTATTCATTGTATAAAATATAGATTACACTTAGAGTTTCAGAATATCAACATGATCATTCAAAGATAGGCTAAATCAGACTCGTTATTCCTCTATTCACAAGAAGAGCCGGAAGGATATTTTTTCCTGCCGGCTCTTCTTGTGAAATTGAAGTATAATTTAACTAACCTCTTTTTTTAAACCGGTAAATTCCACATCTATAATTGATTTCTCGACCGCATTCATTTTGCAGTTTCCTGTAAAACGAGCACCTGGTTCAACGGAGAACCGCCCCATGTTAAGATCACCGTTAATGGTAGCAGAGGCCTTTAAAGTCAATAAATCCTCTACCGTAACTTTGCCATCAACTGTGCCTGATATTTCAGCTGTATTAGAACGAATACCACCCTTAATACGAGCATCAGGTCCAACGATCACACGACCCTGACAGATTAAATTGCCATTTAAAACTCCGTCGATACGAATATCGCCATCCGACTCGATGTCACCAGTTATTTTGGTGTCTTGAGCAATAGAGTTCAATGTTTTAACTTCATCAAATATAGGCTTTGCCATTTGTCGATACTTTAGAATTGAGTACTAAAAACAATTAAAAAAATAGAGCAATATTTAAAATTCAATTAATTGAATAAAGCCTTATCGCGAACCTTTCAGAGAAGGAAAAACGAAAAGATTTATTTCGGATTGAAAATTAAACAGATGCAATTTTCTCAATAGCAAGTTTACCTCTGTAATATCCGCAGTCTTGACATACGGTATGAAACTTCACTGTAGAACCACAGTTTGAGCAAGTTGCCAATGTTGCAATGACAGCCTTGTCATGCGTTCTACGTTTATCTCTTCTAGACTTCGAAATTCGGTGTTTAGGATGTGCCATTTTAAATAATCTTAACTTTGTTTATCAATAATTTTTTTCAAATCGTTCCATCTCGGGTCTATTGGCGATTGATCTGCCAGATCAACAGATTTATATTCATTTAGCTTATTAAGCATCTCAACATTACAAAGGGTATTTCCCTTTTTCACTTCAGGATGTAAATGCCTGATTGGGATACTTAACGTAATAAACTCATAAATCAACGTTGCGACCGCTACTTCATATGCTCCAGGATGAAGGTATATGACTTCATCACCATCGTCAGTTTCTGTTTCACTAAACTTAACCAACATCGGATAAGAACTTTTAATAGGCTGAAGATAAGGATCTAAACAACGGTCGCAAATTAGTTCAACCTCACCTTTAATCCCAAATATCAACCTTAAATAGGTAGATCTTTTTTCCAGTTTAACCTGGATTATTAAACTACCTTTCTTAACCTCACTCTCTTCGAATTCAGCAAAAAAACGGTCATCAATCGTAAAATCAAATAAATGACCACCTTCTTTAAGACCTGAAAACGGTATTGAATATTGTGAAAGATAATTCATTTCGCTTCACTCTTTAAAAGAGACGCAAAAATATAAAAATTTCCAATATAACCCAACACTTTTTTTAGATCTATTTTAAAATCAATCCAATGGAAATGAAAGGCTAAAATTCGGGATTTAATATCTTTGATAAGCGACCGTTTATATTCAGCGAAAGTAAAGAAAATCTAGGGAAGAGATTTATTGCTGATCGCAGTAAAATCGAACCTTATTTTCTGTTTAGATCTAACAGATTCCGCACAGTTTTGACAATACCTGCAGCATCAAAACCACATTCACTGTATAGCTCAGATTGCGAGCCATGCTCGATAAATCGCATGGGTACACCAAGCCGAACAATGTTCATTCGCTTATCAGAAGTGGCAAAATATTCAACAATCGCGCTCCCAAAACCGCCATCTACAACCCCATCTTCAACAGTGACAATGGTATGAAAGCGAGCTTCAACATCCTTTAATATTGCTTGATCTAAAGGGACGACAAAACGCATATCATAATGGGCACACTGCACATTTTCAGATTTAAGGATTTCGACTGCTTGAGCTACAAAATTTCCAGCATGACCAATAGACAAGATTGCGAGATCATTCCCATCACTAATCTGTCGCCCTTCACCTACTGTTACTTCTTCAAATTTTTGTTCCCAGTCTATAATTGGTCCATTACCGCGGGGATAACGAATACTAAACGGACCCTTATTCGGCAACTGGGCAGTATACATGAAATTTCTCAATTCGACCTGATCCATTGGAGCAGATACTGTCATATTTGGAATATTGCGCATAAAAGCAAGATCGAATATCCCATGATGTGTTGGTCCATCAGCGCCTACCAAACCAGCGCGATCCATACAGAACACAACATTCAGTTTCTGCAGCGCGACATCATGAATAATCTGATCATAAGACCGTTGCATAAAAGAAGAATAAATATTCACAAAAGGCATCATGCCTCCTACGGCTAATCCAGCAGCAAATGTTACGGCATGAGGCTCTGCAATTCCTACGTCAAATGCACGATGTGGCATAACATCCATCATCATATTAAGTGAGCAGCCGGAAGGCATAGCTGGTGTTATCCCAACTATTTTATCATTTTTATTAGCCAATTCAACAATTGACTTGCCAAAGACATATTGATACTTTGGTGACTCAGGAATATCGGAGACCGTAGACATAACCTCACCAGTTATGATATCAAATTTTCCAGGTGCAGCATGCCATTTGGTCGCATCGTTTTCTGCCGGGGCAAAACCTTTCCCTTTTTTTGTGATTACGTGCAAAATTTTAGGACCAGGGATAGATTTTAAATCATGAAGGACACGCACTAAACCGACGACATCATGACCATCAATAGGTCCAAAATAACGAAATCCGAATGATTCAAAAAGATTACTCTTGCGAAAAACAACAGATTTCAAAAGCTGCTGCTGCTGTTGGAGCATTTTTCGAGCCCAAGATCCAATCAAAGGCACCTTGCCAAGAGTTGTCCAGATCTTTGTTTTCAGACTGTTGTAGGTTGGCGAGGTCTGCATTTGAATAAAATATTTGCTCAGACCGCCTACATTTGGATCAATAGACATGTTGTTATAATTCAAAATCACCAACACGTCAGCTTTTGAGGCCCCAGCATTATTTAGACCTTCAAAAGCCATACCTCCAGTCATAGAGCCATCCCCAATAACGGCCACAACCTTCCGATCCTTCTCCCCTTTTAGTTCAGAGGCAATAGCAAGACCTAAGGCAGCAGAGATTGATGTTGAAGAGTGACCGACCCCGAATGCATCGTATTCGCTCTCCGCCATTTTTGGAAAGCCACTTATCCCTTTATATAATCGATTTGTTGCAAAAACTTTTCGTCGGCCAGTTAATATCTTATGTCCATAAGCTTGATGACCAACATCCCATATCAACTGATCATAGGGCGTATTGTATACATAATGCAGTGCAACAGTGAGATCAACAACGCCTAGGTTCGCGCCAAGATGACCTGGATTAGAGGCTGCTTCTTGGATAATAAACTCCCGCAACTCTTCGCAAACCCTAGAAAGCTTATTTTCTGGAAGCTTTCGAAGATCGTCTGGGAATTCGATATGTTCAAGTAAGTTATCTTTAGAATCAGCCATACAACAAAAAAAGTTACAAAACTTTGGAAGTGCAAAGGTAGGGATTTAAGTTTAAGCGAAATAGGCTGCAAGTATCAAATCAGATCAATCTTTACAAAATAAGGAAACCTGAATAAAGATTATGCGCCTAGTCAAGTAGGAGCAAAGAAATGAAACAAAAAGAATTTGAAGGTATTATTTCTTTTCGCTCCAAGCTGACTTTAGCTCATACGCCTCTAGTTGATCAACCAGAACTTCGCCACCTTGAGTCCAAAAAGTCAAGTCTTTATCATTCTCTCCTGGTGTAAAACAACTACTAAAAACAGCCTCGCCATTGTTCACAAATAGCTCTATGGATGCACGATCAACTAAGATCTCAAACTGAATAAAACCATCTTTAGTTCCAACAAGAGCTCTGCCGCCAAGGCATTCTAATAATTTTTTGTTCGTATCATATCGGATCTCTGTTCCAACTTCTTTTTTTCCATTTCGAACAATGAAACCAAATCCATCAGAACTCTTTGGATCAAACTTACCTTTGATATGAATGGCATCACCTGAGATTCCATTCAGGATGTTCCCTTTTATACCTGGAATGATATTTTTATTCTTTTTAATCAATTCTTTATCTCGCATGTGCAACGAGGCGATGGCCTCAATGGGATTTTTACACAGTGTTAGTCCAGTGCCAGTTGTGCGCAATGAAAGCTCACACGGGAACGTCATCTGACCGTTAAACGGCATATCTGGGTATTCTCCACCACGCATCCAAGCTAACTGCACAACCTTACCTTGAGGATGATTCGACCAAGTTTGTGTGGCATAGAAATTCTTTCCATGATCAAGAACTTTTGTTGCAGTCTCAGGAGTAAATGTTTTACCATCAAACTCGCCAACCTTGTAATCACCATTACCATTTAATAGAACCCATTTCTGATTGTCTTTGTTGCCATCAAGAGGCAACTGCACGAGATCAGGACATTCATAAAAACCTACTAAATGACTTTGCAGCTCCCAATGAATTAAATCTTTAGATGTATAAAATGAAGTTCCTTTCTGAGACTCTACATTATCGGGTTTACGATAAAGTGCCATCACGTAATTCCCAGATGGACGGTGATAAAACACTTTTGGATCACGCGCATCATCCTTTGCAACTGGGATAATTGGATTGTTGGCATACTTGTGCCAGGTACGACCTTTGTCATTACTGTAGGCTAGACGCTGTCCGCATTCCCAACTGGTATAAAATATTAAAAGTGTTTTTTCGTTGCCCTGCTGAAGACCAGCAGCATTATTCTCATCAACGATAGCCGATCCAGACCATGCAGTTCCATGGCTCTTATCTTTCGAATTATCGTCCGGATCAATCGCTATGGGAAGATGCTCCCAATGAACTAAATCTTTACTAACTGCATGACCCCAGTGCATAAAGCCCCACTCTTTACCAACAGGATTGTATTGGTAAAAAAGGTGGTATTCACCTGCATAATAGACCAATCCATTCGGGTCGTTCATCCAATTTTTCTCAGGAGTAAAGTGATATTGAGGACGGAATTTCTCGTCGTAATATTTGTGATCGTTCTTTTTTGAATATCCTTTCAACGACAATACAAGTGCTAAAAGGGCAAAAATCAGGTATTTCATAGATTTATTTAGGCAAGTGAATAGACTAATTCACAGGTAATGCCAAATATACATAATCTATTTAAATAGTTGTATGACGTCTCCTAAATTATACCTTTGTGGCTCAACCCAAAACAATGAATCAAGAAGAGATTGAGATAATGGCTCCTGCCGGCTCTTATGAATCTTTAATGGCTGCCATACAAGCAGGGGCCAATGCGGTGTATTTTGGCGTCGAACAATTAAACATGAGAGCGCGGTCTTCAAATAATTTCACGCTTGAAGATTTAAAAGAGATCACCACAAGAGCAAAAAAGGCGAATATCAAAACCTATCTTACCGTAAACATTGAAATTTTCGACGAGGAATCAAATACGCTGTCGCAAGTTTTACAAGCAGCAAAAGAAGCAGAAATAACCGCGGTTATTGCAGCCGACATGTCGGTAGTGCAGCAATGTACCGCGCTAGGTCTTGCTGTTCATATCTCAACGCAAGTCAATATTACCAATTATGAAGCGGTAAAATTTTACGCGCAGTTTGCCGATGTGATGGTATTGGCGCGTGAGATGACCCTTGATCGGGTTAAAGTCATATCCCAAAAGATTTTAGAAAACAAACTTTGCGGACCGTCAGGAAACCCTGTTCGCATTGAGATGTTTGTCCATGGCGCCTTATGCATGGCCACATCAGGCAAATGCTACCTCTCCTTGCACGAGACAGATTCGTCTGCTAACAGAGGTTCTTGCATGCAAGCATGCCGCAGAGCCTATATAGTAACTGATAAAGAAACAGGACGTGAACTAGAAGTTGACAATGAATACATCATGTCACCGAAAGATCTGAAAACCATCCATTTTCTCAATAAAATATTAGACTCAGGCGTTTCGATTTTAAAGATCGAAGGGCGAGCTCGCAGTCCCGAATATGTCAAAACTGTTGTCACCTGCTACAAGCAAGCCGTTGAAGCGTATTGCGAAGGAACATTCGATGAAGAAAAGATTGAAAATTGGAACAATCAATTAGCCTCAGTTTTCAACAGAGGCTTCTGGGATGGATACTACCTCGGACAACAAATTGGGTCGTGGAGCAGTAATTATGGATCGTTAGCTACAAAGAAAAAGATTTATCTAGGCAAGGTCACTAATTATTTCAGCAACCTTATGGTCGCTGAAATCAAGCTTGAAACTGGAGGATTAAAGCTCGGTGAAGATTTAGTTGTAAATGGTCCAAATACTGGCGTGGTAGAGTTTCAGCCCTCTGAAATTCGTGTTGAATTATTAAGTGTCCACGAGGCTCAGAAAGGGGATCTCTGCTCGATACCAACGGAGGTAAAACTCAGAAGAGCAGATAAAATCTATCGCTTAGTCGATGCGTCTGAAGTTCGTGCTCAATAAAGCGTACCGAACGGCTTACATAGTGCTGCAGACCAATCACGTTATTGCAAAATCCCGGTTAACAAATCCAAGGAAATTTTCCTAATTTTGCACGGATTATTAAAATCAACAACAATGATACTTTTTATCCTAGTCAATATCGTTTCGTTTTTCGATCTGTTGGTGATTCTATTTGTGCTTTACTACGGATTTAAATTTTTTATGCGCTTTATCGCACCAAGAGTCGTTGACAATGCAGCGAACAAGATTTACCAAGACATGCAAAATAAAGCTGCGGCTGAGCAAGAGCGCAAGGTTAGAAAAGGCGACATGACGATTGAATATTCAAACCGACGTCAAAAGCAATTCGGACGCAAAGAGGGAGACTACATTGAATTTGAAGAGATTGACAACAAGAAGTAAATCACAAAAGAGATTAATTTAGCAACATTAACACGACTTTAACGTCTTACAAAACAAATATGGCTCAAGAAGATTTATTCAAGAAACTGATTGCACATTGTAAAGAATATGGTTACGTATTCCCTTCAAGTGAAATATACGACGGTTTAAGTGCTGTTTACGACTATGGTCAATATGGAGTGGAACTAAAGAATAACATCAAAAAATATTGGTGGGACTCGATGGTCTTGCTGCATGAAAACATCGTTGGCATTGACTCCGCAATCTTTATGCATCCAACAATATGGAAAGCCTCTGGGCACGTAGATGCATTTAATGATCCACTGATTGACAACAAAGATTCTAAAAAAAGATACCGGGCTGACGTGCTTATCGAAGACCAATTAGCGAAGATCGAAGGCAAGATCGACAAAGAGGTTGAAAAGGCCAGTACTCGATTTGGTGAGACGTTCGATGAAGCACAGTTCAGAGCCACCAATGGTCGCGTTTTAGAATATCAGGCAAAATGGGATGAACTGCACAATCGATTTGCAGAAGCTCTAAATAATGGAGATTTAATTGAGCTAAAACAAATCATTGAAGACCAAGAGATCGTATGTCCAATATCTGGCACTCGCAACTGGACCGAAGTACGCCAGTTCAACCTGATGTTTTCAACAGAGATGGGATCAACGGCTGATGGTTCCTTAAAAGTATACTTGCGTCCAGAGACTGCTCAAGGAATCTTTGTCAACTACATGAATGTGCAAAAATCCGGAAGAATGAAAATTCCTTTTGGCATTGCACAAATCGGGAAAGCATTTAGAAATGAAATTGTTGCAAGACAGTTTATATTTAGAATGCGTGAGTTTGAACAGATGGAATTACAATTCTTTGTACGTCCTGGAACTGAATTAGAGTGGTTCGAAAAATGGAAACAACTGCGTATTAAATGGCACCAAGCACTAGGCTTCGGAAACGAAAACTACAAATTCCATTTACACGAAAAACTAGCTCATTACGCGAACGCAGCAGTAGATATTGAATTTAAGTTTCCTTTTGGCTTTAAAGAAGTTGAAGGAATACATTCACGAACTGACTATGATCTATCCCAACATCAAAAATTCTCAGGAAAGAAAATTCAATATTTCGATCCAGAACTGAATGAATCGTATGTCCCTTATGTGGTTGAAACTTCCATCGGGGTCGATCGGATGTTCCTTCAGATCATGGCTGCCTCTTATCACGAAGATACGGTAGAGGACAACAATGGTCAAAAAGAAACTCGGGTAGTCTTGCGCCTTCCAGCGCCATTGGCTCCTGTAAAACTTGCAGTTATGCCATTGATGAAAAAAGATGGTTTGCCAGAAAAAGCACGTGAGATCATTGAGGAATTAAAATTTGATTTCAATTGTCAGTACGACGAGAAAGACTCAATTGGGAAACGTTACAGACGGCAAGATGCGATTGGCACACCATTCTGCGTCACCGTAGATCACGACACGGCAACTGACAATACGGTAACAATACGTTACCGCGACTCAATGCTTCAAGAACGCGTTCAGATTAGTCAACTTAGAGAACTCATTTCATCTCAAGTAGGCTTTAGAGCACTTTTCAAAAAGTTAAAAGATTAATTAGTTTAAAGTCAATAAATACCACCATCTATTAAGATTAGAAGACTAGATGGTGGTATTTTTTATAGCACATCATCACTCAAAATCATCTCAAGTTCCTATAGCTAAACTTCAGGTGATAGAGCAAACAATTCTTAAAGTAGTTTTTATCCCATGAAAACAGTCGCGACACAAAACATTCAGACAGAAAATAATCCATTGTTGGCAGAGTGGTTAACACCGCATCAGACACCGCCATTTAATTTGATCAAACACGAACATTTTGTTCCTGCGATAGATTTAGCGCTGCAAGAAACTAGGGATGAAGTAGACCAAATAATCAATAGCAAGGAAACTTCAACATTTGACAATGTTATTGTGGCACTGGAAGTTTGCGGTGATAAACTTGAAAAAGCCACCAGTGTGCTCTTTAACTTAAACCATGCTGAAACAGACGACACTATTCAAGCTATAACCCGTGAGGTTTCGCCAAAACTTTCAGAATTTTCAAATTACATCTCGCTAAACGAGGAGCTATTTGCAAAAGTTAAAGAGATATACAAGGATAAAGAGAACCTAAAACTAAATGCCGAGGATCTTCATCTTTTAGAGAAGAAATACCTTGGATTTGTAAGAAGTGGCGCTAATTTAGAAGGAGAAGCAAAAATACGTTATGCTGAGATAACAACTGAACTAGCCCAACTTTCACTTCAATTCGGAGAACATATCTTGGCTGAAACAAACGGCTATGAACTACTTATTACTGAGCCACAGGAATTAGCTGGATTACCAGAATCAGAGCTTGAGGCTGCTTCACAAACAGCCAAATCGAAGAAAAAGAAAGGGTGGCTATTCTCCCTTCAAGGCCCAAGTTTTGTTGGTTTTATGAAATATGCCGATTCGAGAACACTTCGAGAAAAACTTTATCGCGCTTACACCTCAAGAGGTTACCAGAAAAATGAAAACAACAACGAGGAGATCATCCGTAAGATTGTAAATCTTAAGCTTGAAAAAGCAAACCTATTAGGCTTTAAGACACATGCCGAATATGTATTAGCAGAACAAATGGCAGAAAACCCAACAAAAGTAAATAGCTTTTTGCAAGAGTTGCATACTGCTTCAAGACCAGCAGCTCAAAAGGAATTTGCTGAAGTAGTAGAATTTGCAAAAACTCAGGGGATGAACGAACCTCTTCAACGTTGGGACTGGAGCTATTATTCAGAGAAATTAAAAAACCAAAGTTATGGTTTTGATGAACAACAAGTAAAACCCTATTTCCAACTTGAAAAAGTTAGAGATGGAGTTTTTGATCTCTCTTCACGACTTTATGGTCTTACCTTTAAAGAAAATCAACAGATTCCTGTATATCACTCTGATGCAACTGGCTATGAAGTATTTGATCAAGATGGCTCTTTTATTTCTGTCTTGTATCTTGATTTCTTTCCGCGAGAAGGAAAGAGCGGCGGAGCGTGGATGAACGATCTTCGACCAGCTAGCCATGTGAAGGGTAAGGTTATCAGGCCAATCATTACAATTGTCTGCAATTTCACAAAGCCTACCGCCACAAAGCCATCGCTGCTAACCTTTAATGAGGTCACTACATTGCTGCATGAATTCGGACACGCACTTCATGGCATGCTTGCCAATACAACCTACGCGAGCCATTCTGGAACCAATGTTTACCGTGATTTTGTCGAGCTACCTTCACAGATCATGGAAAACTGGGCCACACAAAAAGAGTGGCTCGACCTGTTTGCTTTTCACTACAAGACAGGCGAACAGATACCTTCCGAGTTAGTAGAGAAGCTTATTAAAGCTGAAAATTTCCAAGCTGGGTATGCATGTGAAAGACAACTGAGCTTTGGATTAAATGATATGGCTTGGCATTCGATTACAGAGCCTATGACTGGTGAAATTGTTCCTTTTGAACAAGCAGCCATTGCTCCTACTGAGCTTTTCGCTCCGGTGGAAGGGAGTTGCTTAAGTACCGCATTCTCTCATATTTTTGGCGGTGGTTATTCATCTGGGTACTATGGCTATAAATGGGCTGAAGTCCTGGACGCAGATGCTTTTTCACTCTTCAAAACAAACGGGATTTTTGACAAAAAAACGGCCAACTCATTCCGCGAAAATATATTAGAAAAAGGGGGTACAGAACATCCGATGGCGCTTTACAAAGCCTTTAGAGGTCAAGAACCTGGGATAGATGCACTTTTAGAACGGAGTGGGTTAAAATAAGATCAATTTGAGTCAACCATATTTTTTGTAATTTTACATTTCACAAAATAACGATTGCAATGTTAACGCGCATCCAAGATTTACAGCAAGAGATTGATAAAGTCATTGCAAACTCAGCCGCTGAAGCAGAAGAGCTTCGGATAAAATACCTTAGTAAAAAGGGGGAGATAGCTAAACTTTTTGAAGAGTTTCGGAATGTTTCGCCTGAACAAAAAAAGGAAGTCGGACAAGCTGTAAATATATTAAAAGAGTTTGCGCTTGAGAAGTTCAACCTCTTAAGAGACGGACTTCAGGACGATCAGCAATCTGTTTCTGGGTTAGACTTAACATTGCCTGGTGAATCGATGAAGTTAGGAACGCGTCATCCGATCTCCATCATTAAAAACGAAATTCTTGATATCTTCAAAAAGTTAGGTTTTGTGGTATCCGAAGGTCCAGAGATCGAGGACGACTGGCATGTATTTAGCGCGTTAAATTTCCCTGAGGAGCATCCCGCTCGCGACATGCAAGATACTTTTTTCATCCAACGCAATCCCGATATCCTATTACGTACCCACACCTCCTCTGTTCAAGTTCATGATATGGAGACGATGAAACCACCTATTCGGACCATCACTCCAGGTCGGGTTTTCAGAAATGAAGCCATTTCGTACCGTGCTCATTGCATGTTTCATCAAGTTGAAGGATTATACATCGACGAGAATGTCTCCTTTGCTGACTTAAAACAAACCCTACTCTATTACGCCAAAGAGTTATTTGGTGAAAGTGCAGAGATTCGGATGCGCCCATCTTATTTCCCCTTTACTGAGCCATCAGCAGAGGTTGACGTGTCGTGCTCTATCTGCAGTGGCAAAGGGTGTAATGTATGCAAATACACAGGCTGGTTAGAGATCATGGGATGCGGAATGGTAGACCCCAATGTCCTTGAGGCTTCAGGGATCGATTCGAAAAAATATACAGGCTATGCTTTTGGCATGGGGCTGGAGCGTATTGCCATGCTAAAATTTGGCATCAATGATTTACGTCTTTATTTCGAAAACGACGTGCGATTCTTGCAGCAGTTTGAATCGGCTAACTAAAAAGAGTACGCGACACCAATAGTTGCAAAAAATTCACCTGTAGCATTCTGACTTGTTGGCGAGCAATAAGCCAGCTCAGCTTTTATGGCGAAGTTATTGATCTCATAGGAGATTGGCAAAAAGAGATTTATTGAAACCAATCCGAACGTATTTTTTGTGGTAGATGGAACAATACTTGAAAGTGGAGTATTGGCTGTAACCGTTCCACTAGCAACTTTTTTGCGTTTACGAGTCAGTAAATTATTCACATTTGCAACAATTGCAGGATGAAGTTGTCTGAAAGTCACAATTGCAGGAATTGTAGAAGTAAGAAATTCATTTACAGTTATGTTAGGATATAATTTTACAACATCAGACAAAGCGCTTGTTCTTTTTAAATCATTCAACCGAGAGAGGCTCCCTTTATTAAACGAAAAATCTATTCCAGGCTGAAATACTAAAGCATTCTTACTTTCGGCAAAGTTCTCTATGCGAATGTTTACATTACTGGCCAGATTAACAAAGAAATCGGTTGTTTTTCCATAGCCATAACCAGTTGAGGCATTTAACTCCCACCAATCAACTGTTAAGCCAGCATTTACATCTGCATAATTATTAAATCCAGAGCTTAATGCC